>DASRPM010000075.1:0-14177 GCA_035646375.1 Vicinamibacterales bacterium | reverse complement strand
CGGCGACACGCCGGGTGGCTTCTGTCTCGGCCCGGGCATGCCGGCACTGATTCTGGGTGGCGCCACCTACCCGCTGGAGATCGTGCAGCGCCCCGAGCAGATCACGATGCTCTACGAGCTCCACAACGACGTGCGGCGCATCTACTTCGGCGCCCGCAACGTGCCCGTGCCGGACCGGATCCCCGGCCGCAACGGGTATTCGAGCGGCCGCTGGGAGGGCGAGACGCTCGTCGTCGAAACGACCCAGCTGGTGGAGCAGCTGGACCAGCGTTTCCCCCACAGCGCCGAGGCGCGGGTGGTCGAGCGATTCCATCTGGCGGCCGGCGCCAAGGGCGAGCGCGTGCTCGTCATCGACATGACGCTGACCGATCCGCGGTTCTACACGAAGCCGGTGACGGCCCAGAAGAAATGGATGGCCGTGCCCAACGGACACCTGCTGCCGTACGACTGCGCCGAGGAGGGGTGGCGCAGCCGCCTCGAGGAGCTCGAACGGCGGGCGGCCCCCGCGGCGCGGTAGGCGCTCTCCTCTATCTGGCCGTGTCCGTCAGGGGCGAACGGTGACGGTCTTGATGACCTGCGGCGTGACCGGCGTGCTCGCTTCGCCGCCGTCGCCCACCGTGGTCCGCGTATCGGCGATGGCATCGACGGCGGTCATGCCCGACGTGACCCTGGCGAACATGACGTAATTGGGCGCCAGCTCGTAGTCCATGTGCATGATGAAGAACTGGCTGCCGTTGGTGTTCGGGCCCGCGTTGGCCATCGCCACGATGCCGCGCCGGTAACCGCGGCGATAGACCTCGGACTGCGGATCGATCTCGTCCGGGAACGGTTCGCCCCACGCGCTCTCGCCTCCGGTCCCGGTGCCGGTGGGATCGCCGCCTTGAATCATGAAGCCCTTGACGATCCGGTGAAAGGTCAGACCGTCGTAATAGCCGTGCTCGGCCAATAGGCGGAAGTTCTCCACCGCCCGCGGCGCGCTGCTCTCCAGGAACTCGATTTCGACCGGGCCCTTGTCGGTGACGATCGTCGCGTGCTTGCCGCCCGAGCTCTTGGCTCCGGCGGGCACTTTCGAGTTCCCGGATGGCGACGAGCAGCCGGCGACGAGAAGGGAGACGACGGCGAGGACAGCGGCGAGCCTGATCATGGACACGATCGCAAGGATATCTCCACACGGCCCGGCTCGAGATCGTCAAACGTGATGAGCGTTATGCGGCCCGAGAATATCGTCCGCCGGGCTTGAACTGCGCCGCGGTCCGTGCGACGCTCACGCCCGGATGCCGCGGGTGGCCTGGTTCGTCGGGTGCTTTCTGAGCGCGCTCGCGGTCGCGATTGGCGCGGGCGGGCATCTGTTTGCCAGCGCATCCCCGCAGGTGATCGCGCGCCAGACGGTGGCCTCGGCCGGCGGGTCGATCCAGGCACAGCGCGCGCTGCTCGACAAGTACTGCGTCAGCTGCCACAACGATCGCGTCAAGACCGCGAACCTCTCGCTGCAGAACGCGGACCTCGCCAAAGTGGCGGAACATGCCGAGGTGTGGGAGAAGGTGATCCGCAAGCTGCGCGCCGGCGTGATGCCGCCGCCCGATGTGCCGCGCCCGCCGCTGCCGGAGTACGAGGGACTGCGCGACTGGTTGGAAGCGGAAGTCGATCGCGCGGCCGCCGGAAAGACCAGCCCGGGCTCGGTGGTGCTGCACCGGCTCAATCGCACCGAGTACGCCAACGCGATTCGCGATCTGCTCGATCTCCGGATCGACGTCACCACGCTGCTGCCGCCGGACGACTCGGCGAACGGCTTCGACAACATCGCGGGCTCGCTGACCATCTCGCCCACGCTGCTCGAGTCGTACACCACGGCGGCGGCGCGTATCGCCCGCATGGCGGTGGGCTACTGGAAGTCTCCCACCGAAGCGACGTATCTCGCGTCGAGCGACGCGTCGCAGAACCATCGCCTCGACGGCATGCCGTTCGGCACGCGCGGCGGCATCGTGGCGCGGCACGACTTTCCGGCCGACGGCGAGTACAAGTTCTCGATTCAGAACTTCGGCATCGGCAGCTTCATCCCCGGCGAACAGCTGGCGCTCATCATCGACGGCGAGCGCGCGCACGTCTGGCCCTATCGCGGGGTCGGCATGGCGGTGGGCATGACCGCCGACAGCGACGGGACGCTCGAGGTCACCGTTCCAGTCCGCGCCGGGTCGCGCCTCGTCGGCGCCACCTTCGTGGCGACCAACTACCGCCCCAGCCTCGACATCATCCGGCACTACGACCGGAAGTCGCTCGAGAACAACACGATTCCACAGCTGCAGAACTACCCGGCGATCGGCTTCGTCCGCATCCAGGGTCCGTTCAACGCGCAGCGCCCGGCGGACTCGGCGAGCCGCCGCAAGGTGCTGACGTGCGGTCCGCCTTCGCCCTCCGGGCTTCGGCGCGACAAGCCCGCAGCCTCGGCCGAAGAAACGACCTGTGCCCGTCAGATACTGACCTCGCTGGCGCGCCGCGCCTATCGCCGCGCGCCGACGGCGCCGGAGATGACGAAGCTCCTCGCGTTCTACGACGAGGGGCGCAAGGCGGGCACCTTCGACGACGGCATCGAGCTGGCTCTGCGGCTGCTGCTCGCGAGCCCGCAGTTCCTCGTGCGCGCCGAGCGCGAACCAGCGAACGTCGCGGCGGGGCAGAGCTATCGCATCACCGATCTGGAGCTCGCCTCGCGGCTGTCGTTCTTCCTCTGGAGCAGCATTCCCGACGACGCGCTGATCCGGCTCGCCACGCAGGGGCAGCTCGGTCAGCCGCGCGTTCTGGAGCAGCAGGTGCGCCGCATGCTGGCCGATCCGCGCGCCGACGCGCTCGTGTCGAACTTCGCGCAGCAGCTCCTGTATCTGCGCAACCTGCCGGCCACCTCTCCCGATGGCGTCTTCTATCCGAACTGGGACGACGAGCTGCGCCAGAGCCTCAAGCGCGAGTCGGAGCTGTTCTTCGAGAGCATCGTCCGCGAGGACCGCAACGTCGTCGATCTCCTCACCGCCGACTACACCTTCCTGAACGAGCGCCTGGCGAAGCATTACGGCGTTCCCGGCGTCTACGGGTCGCGCTTCCGGCGCGTGACGCTGCCGGCGGACATGGACTACCGCCGCGGCCTGCTTGGCAAGGGGAGCTTCCTGGCGGTGACGTGGACGCAGAACTTCCGCAGCTCACCGGTGAAGCGCGGCGTCTGGGTGCTGGAGAACATCCTCGGCACGCCGCCGCCCGAGCCGCCGCCGAACGTGCCGGCGCTCGAGGACACCAAGGGCGAGAGCGGCAAGGTGCTGACACTGCGCGAGCAGATGACACTGCACCGCGCCAGCCCGGCGTGCGCCGGCTGCCACAAGATCATGGACCCGATCGGGTTCGCGCTCGAGCCGTTCGACGCCGATGCGAGCTTCCGGACGAAGCAGGGCGGTGACGGCGGCACGCCGATCGACGCGAAGGTGACGCTGTTCGACGGGCAGCAGATCGACGGCCCGTCGGGACTGCGGCAGGCGCTGCTGCGCTACTCGCCGCAGTTCGTCCGGATGTTCGTCGAGAAGACGATGACCTACGCGCTCGGCCGCGGCCTCGAATACACGGACATGCCGACGGTGCGGGCGATCGCGCGAGAGACGGCGAAGGACGACCACCGGTTCTCGGCCATCGTGCTGGGGGTCGTGCGCAGCTCGCAGTTCCAGATGCGTGTGAAGGCAGTGGAGGGTTCGTGATGTTCCTGACCAAGAAGCACATCCCGAGGCGGACGTTCCTGCGCGGCGCCGGCGTCACGCTGGCGCTTCCGCTGCTCGAGTCGATGGTGCCGGCGCTCACACCGTCGCGGCTGACCGCGGCGGCCGCGGCGCGGCGCTTCGTGGGCGTCTGGCATCCGCACGGCGCGTCGCCCGGCTACTGGAGCCCGCTGCAGGAGGGCCGGAACTTCGAGTTCTCGTTCATCACCAAGCCGCTCGAGGCGTACCGGAACCGCGTCGTCCTGATCTCCGGGCTCGACATGCCGGAAGCGATGGCCACCACCGACGAGCCGGGCGGCGATCACGCCCGCGGCGCGGTGCTGCTCTCGGGCGCGCGTCCGCGCCGCAACGCGGTGAGCCCGTTCCTCGGCACGACCATCGATCAGCACATCGCCAGGAAGTACGGGCGGGACACGATTCTGTCGTCGCTGCAGCTCGGCGTCGAAGACACCGGCAACTTCGGCAACTGCAACTGGGGCTACAGCTGCGCCTACACGAACTCCATCTCGTGGGCGTCGCCCACCGAACCGCTGCCGACCCAGATCAACCCGCGCGTCGTGTTCGAGCGGCTGTTCGGCGACGGCACGAGCGCCGAGGAGCGGCGCCGCGACCGCCAGCGCAACGCCAGCGTGCTCGACGCCGTGGTCGACCAGCTCGGATCGTTCAAGACGAATCTCGGCAGTGGCGACAAGGCGCGCATCGACACCTACGTGGACAACATTCGCGAGCTGGAGCGGCGCATCCGCATCGCGATGGACAACTCGGTGAAGGAGCCGTCGGCCGACATCCCGTTCGGGCTCCCCGAGAGCAAGCACGTCCACTTCCGCCTGATGTACGACCTGATGGCGCTCGCGTTCGAGGGCGACATCACGCGCTCGATCACCTTCATGCTCGGCCGCGATCTGAGCGGCGCCAGCTTCCCCGAGTCGGGGTTCACCGGCGGCTGGCACGGCACGTCGCACCACGGCGACAAGCCCGAGAACGTGGCGAATTACGCCAAGGTGAACCGCTATCACGTGCAGAACCTGGCGTACTTCTGCGACAAGCTGTCCAAGATCCCGGACGGTGACGGCACGCTGCTCGATCACGTGCTGATCTACAAGGGCAGCAACATGGGCAACTCGCACCGGCACGCGCACGAGAAGGTGCCGGTGATCCTGGTCGGCGGCATCGACGGCGCGTTCAAGGGCAACCGCCATCTGGTGTTCCCCGACAACACGCAGCGCACGTCGAACATGCTGCTCAGCCTGCTGCACCTCTACGACATCGGCATGGACAAGATCGGGACGAGCACCGGCCGGCTGCAGCCGCTCGAGATGTTTTAGGGCACAGGTGCAGGGATGACAGCAAGGGACGTGCGGGCGGCGATCGCGATCACGGCGACGGTGGTGTTCGCCTCGGTGGCGACGCTCTCGGCGCAGCTCGCCGGCCGGCCGACGCGTCCGAAGGTGGTGCCGCCGCAGGGCGAGGCGCGGAAGGTGCTCTTCACCTACTGCACCAGCTGCCATGGGATCGACGACTACGCCTACAACGCCCTCGACCGCGCCGGTTGGGACGCGCACCTGACCGCGAAGCACCAGGGGCTCGACGTGCCGCTGCCGGCCGATCGCCGCGTGGTGCTCCTCGACTGGCTGGTGATGCGGTTCGGCCCCGGCACCAAGCCGTTTCCCCGCACCTACGTGCCCACCGAAGTCACGACCTTCTTCAGCGACGGCGACGCCGAGACGCTGATCAACCGTGCGTGCTCGACGTGCCACACGGCCGATCGGGTCAACGACGGGCGCAAGACCGCCGAGGGCTGGCGCGTGGTGGCGGTGGACATGCGTGAGCGCGGCGCCCGCCTCACCGACACGGAGCTCGAGCGTCTCGTCGAGTGGCTCGGGCGCGTCAAGGGCACGAACGACAGCCAGCAATGAGCGCCGTCCTCCTTGCTCTCGTGCTGGCCGCGGCAACGGAGGCGCCGCCGGTGCTCGATCTGCGGGCGGCGATGACCGGCCCGTCGAGCGGCGGCCGTCTGACGATCACGCTGTTCCGGTGGTCCACGGACGCCGAGCGCTCGCCCGTCGTGGCGGCGATGACCGCGCCGCCCCCCGCGCCAGCTCCACCCGCCGGCGCCGCCGCCGGCCGTGCCGCCGGGCGTGGAGGGCGCGCCGGGGGGCGTGGCGCGCCGCCGCCGAGCCCCGGCGCCAGGCTCTCGGCCGCGATCAAGGCCGCGCCGACGCTGGGCTACATCTGGAGCGACGGCGTCACCGGCTACTCGATCAAGTACGCCTGGCGCGCCGGCGACCGCATCGTCCTCATCACCGAGCGGCGGCTCGGCGCGCATGCGCCCTGGGGGGTCGCGCCCGGTCCGGCGCCCGACGCCGAGTACACGTTGATCGAGATGCGGATCGACGCCAAAGGCACCGGCGAAGGCAAGACGTCGCTCACCACGAACGTCGCGCTCGATGCCGGCGCACAGACGCTCGCCCTCGACGGCTATGCCGCCGCGCCGGCGCTGCTGAGGATCTCCCGATGAACGCGGGTCTGAAGACCCGCGACTACGAAAGCGACCGATGATGCGAACCGTGACGTTCTGTGCTGGCGTTCTGCTCGTTGGCGCCAGCGTGTCTGGCGCCGCCACCGCCGACGTGGCCGACGCGGCGATGCGCGGCGACCGCGAGGCGGTGCGCACGGCGATTGCCCGCCGCGCGGACGTCAACCTTCCGCAGGTGGACGGCACCACGGCGCTGCACTGGGCCGTGGACCGCGACGACCTGGAGATGGCGGATCTGCTGCTGCGCGCCGGCGCGCGGGTGACCGAGCGCTCACGTGAAGGCGTGATGCCGCTCCAGCTCGCGGCCATCAACGGCAGCGCGCCGATGATCGACCGGCTGCTCAAGGCGGGCGCCGATCCGAATACGTCCCTGACGCCGGCCGGCGACACCGCGTTGATGATGGCAGCGCGGACCGGCGCCACCGGCGCGCTGCGCGTGCTCATGGAAGCCGGCGCCAACGTGAACGCGAGGGAGAGCTGGGGCGGCACCACCGCGCTGATGTGGGCCGTGTCGGAAGGGCACACCGAGGCCGCGACGCTCCTGCTCGGCGCCGGCGCCGACGTCAACGCGCGCTCGAACTACGTGGCCGCCGCCAACGGCCGCGGCTTCGAGGGGCGCACGCCGGTGGGCGACCGCACCGACCCCAAGGTGGAAGAATTCGCCAGCGGGTGGCTGACGCCGCTGATGCTGGCCGCGCGCGAGGGCGACCCGCGCCTCGTGCGCGTGCTTGCTGACGCGGGCGCCGACGTCAACGCCGCGGCAGGCGACGGCAAGACCGCTCTGGCGCTGGCGATCTTCAACGGCAACTACGACGTGGCGTCGCTGCTGGTCGATCGCAAGGCCGACGTCAACAAGGCCGACGCGCAGCGGTTCACGCCGCTCTTCTGGGCAGTCGATCGCCGCAACATGGAGACGGCGCCGAACTTCCCGTGGATGGCCACGGTCGATCCGATGCCGCTCGTCCGCAAGCTGCTCGACGCCGGCGCCAACCCGAACGCGCTCGTCAACAACACGCCGCGGGCCCGCATGCGCGAGGGGTCGCCGCGAATCGTCTTTGCCACCGCGCTCATGCGTGCGGCCTTTGCCGCCGATCTCGAGCTGGTGAAGCTGCTGCTCGAGCGCGGCGCCGACCCGACGATCATCTCGCGCGACGGCGAAACGATGGTGTCGGCGGCGGCCGGTCTGGCGTTCATTCACGGGTACCACCGCGGCAAGCCGCCGGCCGAGCGGTTGCAGGTGGTCAAGCTGTTCGTCGAGCTGGGCAACGACGTCAACCAGGCCGACGACTACGGCATCACGCCGCTCATGGCGGCCGGCAACGGCGGCGACGTCACGCTGATTCAGTACCTGATCGACGCCGGCGCCGATCTCGCCGCGCACGATCTGGGCAAGAAGAACGACGGGCAGTTCGGGTCCAGCGTCGAGCCGCTGATGCCGATCGACTACGCCATCGGCGTGGGCACGTTCGTGCCCAACAACGCCGTCATCATTCACGAAGAGGCCGTGGCACTGATGGCAAAAGTCATGAAAGAGCGCGGCATCCGTCACGACACGTCGGAGTGCACGCTGCGCGGCTTTACGTGCGCGCAGGCGCAGGTCGATCCCAAGGTGGCGACGCCGGCCGAGATCGCCCGTGCCCGCAAGCTCGCCACCGGCCACCAGATCGTGGGGCTCACCGGCGGGCTCGAGGCGAAGTGACGTTCGCTTGAAGCCGGCGTGATCGAAGGACGTTGGTGGCCGTTCACACGACCCAGGTCGGGATCGTCGGCGCCGGGCCGGCCGGGCTCCTGCTGGGCCACCTGCTGCATCTCAACGGCATCGACTCCGTCGTCCTCGAGAACCGCCCGCGCGACTACGTGATCGATCGCGTGCGCGCGGGTGTCCTGGAGCAGGGCACGGTCGATCTGCTGATGGCGATGGGCGTGGGCGCGGGCGTCGAAAGCCGCGGCCTGCGTCACGACGGCCTGTACATCAGTTTTCAGGGGCGGCGCCATCGCATCGACATGGCGGAGCTGACCGGTGGCCGCGCCATCACCGTCTACGGCCAGAACGAGGTGGTGCGGGACCTGATCGACGCGCGCGTCGCCACCGCGCGGCCGCTCTACTTCGAGGCCGAAGACGTGTCGGTGGCCGGGCTCGACACGACGCCGGTGATCCGCTTCCGGCATGCCGGCGCCGATCACGAGCTGCGATGTGATTTCATCGCTGGCTGCGACGGGTTCCACGGCATCTGCCGGCCGTCGATTCCGAACGGCGATCTGACGATCTACGAACGGAGCTATCCGTTCGGCTGGCTCGGCATCCTCGCCGAAGTGGAGCCCTCGAGCGAGGAACTGGTCTACACGTATCACGAGCGCGGGTTCGCGCTCTTCAGCATGCGGTCGCCGACGGTGACGCGCCTCTACTTTCAGGTGCCGCCCGACGAGTCGATCGACAAGTGGACCGACGACGCGATCTGGGACGAGATGATCGCGCGCATGACGACCCTCGACGGCTGGCAACCGAACGTCGGGCGGATCATCCAGAAGGGCGTGACGCCGATGCGCAGCTTCGTGGCGGCCCCGATGCGCCACGGCCGGCTCTTCCTGGCCGGCGACGCCGCCCACATCGTGCCGCCGACCGGCGCGAAGGGGTTGAACCTCGCGGCGTCGGACGTCCTCGTGCTCGCGCGCGCGTTGAAGGCGTTCTACGACCGCGGGCAGGCCGACTGGCTCGACCAGTACTCGGACGTGTGCCTGCGGCGGGTCTGGCGCGCGCAGCGCTTCTCCTGGTGGATGACGTCGGCGCTGCATCGATTTCCGGACCATCAGCCGTTCGACGAGCAGCGCCAGATTGCCGATCTCGACTATCTGACCAGCTCGCGCGCGGCGATGACCAGTCTCGCGGAGCAGTACGCCGGGCTGCCGCCCGAGGTATCGTTCGAGTCCGCTGGACTGACTGGAGGCTCGGAATGATTGCGTCTCTCGCCGTCATGGCGGCCGCGGCCCTGATGCAGCTGCCGCCGTCGTGCGACGCGCTCAAGGCAGTGGCGCGTCCCCATCTGACCATCACGAACGTCGAGTTCGTTCCCGCCGGCGCCGCGCTGCCGGGACGCGGCGGGCGAGGTGCGCCGGCGGAGCCGCTGCCGGCGCATTGCCGGGTGGCCGCCACATTGACGCCGTCGGCCGATTCGCGCATCGAGATGGAACTGTGGCTGCCGACCGCGGACTGGAACGGCAAGTTCCTCGCGGTCGGCAACGGCGGGTGGGCCGGCAGCATTTCCACCGCCGCGATGGCGGCGGGCCTGCGCCGCGGCTACGCCACCGCCTCGAACGACACTGGCCACTCCGGCGCGAGCGCCGCGTTTGCGGTGGGTCATCCCGAGAAGCTGATCGACTTCGGCTACCGGGCGATGCACGAGATGACCGTGCAGTCGAAGGCGATGATCCAGGCCTTCTATCGGCGCGCGCCGCGGCTCTCGTACTACCAGGGCTGCTCCACCGGCGGCCGGCAGGGCATGATGGAAGCGCAGCGCTATCCGGACGACTTCGACGCCATCATCGCAGGCGCGCCCGTCTACAACATGGTGCACCTCAACGTGTCGCAGGTCGCGCTGCAGGTGGACATGCTGAGAGACCCGGCCCGCCTCGTCCCGCCAGCCAAGGTCAAGCGGCTGGCCGAGGCGGTGGTGACGGCGTGCGATCAGCGCGACGGCGTCAAGGACGGCATCGTGAGCGAGCCGCGGGCGTGCCGGTTCGATCCGTCCGTGCTCGCGTGCAAGGCCGGCGAGACGGGCGCCTGCCTGACGGCGCCGCAGGTGGAGAACGCGCGGAGCGCGTACGCGCCGCTGACCCAGAAGGGCACGCTCGTCTATCCGGGCCGTTCTCCCGGCTTCGAAGAGGGCTGGCGCATTCCGACACCCGGCGCGCCGCTGAATCCGCTGTTCACCGATATGGTGCGCTACGTCGGACGACAGGATCCGAACTGGGATCCGATGACGTTCGATCTGCAGGCGGACCTCGCGCGGGCGCTGAAGAACGGCGGGTTCGTCGAAGCGAACGACCCCGACCTGGCCGCCTTCAAGGCGCGCGGCGGCAAGCTGCTGCTGTACCACGGGTGGGCCGACCCCGGTCCGGCGCCGGAAAACACGATCAACTACCTCGAGGCCGTGAAGGCAAAGCTTGGCGGCCAGGAGGACAGTTGGATACGCGCGTTCCTGATGCCGGGCGTGGGTCACTGCGGCGGCGGTGTCGGGCCCGACCAGGCCGATTTCCTCGGCGCGCTCGAGCGGTGGCGGGAAGCGGGCGAGGCGCCGGCTCGCATCACGGCGACGCGCAGCGGCCGTGGCGGCCGGCCGCCGATGGCGCGGCCGCTGTGTCCGCATCCGCAGGTGGCCCGCTACTCTGGTGCGGGAAGCACCGACGACGAGAAGAACTTTACCTGCGTGGCGCCGTGATCGCGCCGATTTCGGGAGGTGCCCAATGCCCAGACGCACTGCCTGTGTCGTAGCCGCGGCCGTGGCGCTCGCGATCCTGGGAGCGCCGGCTCGCGCCCATCATTCGTTCGGCGCCGAGTACGACTCGAACCAGCCGGTCACCGTGACCGGCGTCGTGATCAGAATCGAGTGGACCAACCCGCACAGCTTCCTGCACATCGACGTGGCCGAGCCCGGCGGCGGCAAGGCGAGCTGGAAGTTCGAGGGCTATCCTCCCAACGCGCTCTCTCGCACCGGCTGGAAGCGCGACGTCACCATCAAGGCGGGTGACACGGTGACCGTGTCCGGCTGGCGCGCGCGCCTTGGCGGCACGCTGGCGCATTCCCGCGAGGTCACGTTCGCCGACGGCAGCAAGCTGTTCTTCGGTCCGCCGGCCGGCACCGGCGACGGCGGCGCCACGCCGGCCGTGAAGGTGCCGTGATGCGAACGACTTTCTTCGTCGCGTTCGTCGTCGCGTCGTCCATCGCGATCGAAGGGCAGGCTCCGGCGGCGTTGCCTCGCGGCGCCGACGGGAAGCCGGACTTGAGTGGTGTCTGGCAGC
The DNA here is from genome assembly GCA_035646375.1 of Vicinamibacterales bacterium. Taxonomy (GTDB): domain Bacteria; phylum Acidobacteriota; class Vicinamibacteria; order Vicinamibacterales; family UBA2999; genus DASYRM01. The sequence continues at coordinate 2,879 of DASRPM010000075.1, read as the reverse complement.
CGAGCAGCCGGCGTCCCGGCAAGTGGGAAGACGCCAACAACGGGCTTGGCGTCGGCGGCACGGGCAAGGATCCCGGCGCGCCGCCGAGCCTCGGCTCGCAGCAGGTCATCACCGATCCCGCGCCGTATCAGCCGTGGGCGGCGGCTCGCGTGCTCGAGTCGTACAACAAGCGCGGCATCGACGATCCGGCCGCGCTGTGCCTGCCGCTGGGCGTGCCGCGCCTCGTCCTCGTGAGCCTCTTCCCGATCGAGATCGTGCAGACGCCGCAGAAGGTCGTCTTCTTGTACGAGTACATGAACGTGTTCCGTTCGATCCCGATCGGCGGGTCGCACCCGCCCGACGTGGTGCCGACGTATCTGGGCGATTCGGTGGGCCGGTGGGAGGGCAACACGCTGGTGGTGGACGTCGTCGGCTTCAACGACAAGACGTGGCTCACCGGCACGGGCACGTTTCATTCCGAGGCGCTGCACGTGGTCGAGCGCTATACGCGCGTGAGCAAGGACCAGATCGACTACGAAGCGCTCATCGAGGATCCGAAGGTGCTCACCCGGCCGTGGACCATCCGCACGACGATGATGCTGCGCGAAGGCACGCGGGTGCAGGAGTACGTGTGCGCCGAGAACAATCAGGACCCGGCGCAGTACGAGCGGCTGCTGAAGGAGGGCGTCGGCTTCCGCCGCTGAACTCTTCGTGGGGGCACATCTTTAGATGTGCCCGACCAGGATCCGTACGTAGTTGCGGGTCTTCAGACCCGCTCACAGGCTCAGACGACCGGCACGACGGCTTCCACGCGCGTGCCGTTGCCGGGCTTCGACGCGATCGTGAGCCGCCCGCGGACCTGAGCGGCCCGCTCGCGCATGCTGACCACGCCATAGTGGCCCGTCGCCTGCTCGGCGCGCGCCGGGTCGAAGCCGCGGCCGTCGTCCGAGACGCGCACGCTCACCTGCTTGGGGCCGTATTCGAGCTCGACGTCGATGCGCCGTGGCGACCCGTGCCGCACGGCGTTGGTCAGCGCCTCCTGGCAGATGAGGAGCAGCTGCTGCTCCACGGCCGGAGAGCATGACTGTGGCGCGCCCTTGACGGAGACGTCGAGCGACACCGGGCGATCGGCCACGAGTCGGGTGCCCACCTCGCGCAAGGCGAGGGGAAGCGATTGCCGTTCCAGCGCCGGCGCGCGGAGGTCCCAGATCGACTGGCGCGCCTCGCGGATGTACTCCTCGACGCGGCGCCGCATGCGGCGCACGCGGTCGCCGCTCGAGGCCGGCGCGGCCTCCGTGGCGTGCGACAGATCGTCGAGCTGCAGCGCCAGCCCCGCGAGCCCCTGCAGCAGGGTGTCGTGGATGGCGCGGCTCATGCGCATCCGCTCGGCGAGCACGAGCGCGTACTGCGTGTGCACGCGGCGTATGTGCAGGCGCCAGGAGGCATAGAACGCCAACAGCAGCGCCAGCGCGCAGGCCGCGTAGAACCAGCGCGTCTGATAGAACGTCGGGTCCACGCTGAAGGCGAACGCCGTCGGCGTGCTCCAGGCGCCGTCGCCGTTGGTCGCCATGACGCGGAAGGTATACGGGCCGGGTCCCAGGTTGGCGTACGCCGCCTGACGGTTCGTGCCCGCGTCGATCCAGGTGGCATCCACGCCGTCGAGGCGGTACTTGAACTCGACGCGCATTGAATCGGTGAGCGTCGGCGCGGTGAAGATGAACTGCAGCTGCGAGGTGCGCGCCGGGAGCGTCACGCCGGGCACCGGCGCGATCGCCCGCGCGCCCGCGGTGACCGACTCGAGGATCGCCGGCGCCGTGTGGCGCGGCTCGCCGATCTGCTGCGGATCGATGATGGTGACGCCGGCGCTCGTGGCGAACCACAGGCGGTTGTCCGGCGCCGCGACGGCGGTGCGGCTGCCCTCGGTCATCGGCACGCCGGCCGCGCCGTCTGCGGTGTTGAACAGCCGGTACTGAATGCGGTACCCGGGTGTGGTGAGCGCGCGCTCGATCTCGGCCTTTTCGAGCCGGGCGATCCCGGAGCCGAACCCGACCCACAGCACGCCGTCGCGATCCTTGACGATGGACCGGACGCGCGTGGGCAGGCCGTGCGCCGCGGTGACGGTGCGCACGCGGTCGCCTTCGATCACGCTCAAGCCGTCGTCGCCGCCCAGCCACAGTTCGCGGTCGTCCGGCGTGATGGCGGTGATGTTGCCGATCCCCACGTCGCGCCGCGCGAAAGTGCCGTCGCGCCGCAGGACGCCCAGGCGTCCGTTGATGCCACCTAGCCAGAGGTTGCCGTCAGCATCGTCCGCCAGCGTCACGATGTTCCGGCGGAACTCCTCGGGAATCTCCGTCAGCGGCAGCACCTCGCCCGCGTCCGACACCTTGGTGAGCGACGAGTTGACGTCGCGCAGCCACAGCGTGGAGTCGCGGTGGACCAGCGAGAAGATGCGCTGGATGGTCTGCCCCGAACGCACGACCAGCGGCGAGAACGTCCCGTTCGCGAAGCGGGCGATGCCGCGCTCGGTGGCCACCCACAGCACGCCCTCGCGATCCACCTCGGTGGCCAGCACCACCGATCCGTGCAGACCCTCCGCCTCGCCGTAGTGCCGGCGGCCGCTCGCCAAGAAGCGTGTGAGGCCGCGGGTGCTGCCCACCCACACGCTGCCGTCCGGCGTGAGCGCGGTGGCTCGCGCGATCGCCAGATCCGTCAGCGGCGTCACGCGATGCGGCGTCAGCCGCTGCAGCCCCGCCTGCGTGCCCACCCACACGTTGCCCTCGCGGTCCTCGAAGACGCATTGCACGGCATCGGTGGCGAGTCCGTGCTGGCGCGTGAGGAACTCCACTGTCGGCTCGCCGCGATGGTCCGCGCGGATCCGCCACAGCCCCTGGCCGCGCGTG
>DASRPM010000074.1:0-22196 GCA_035646375.1 Vicinamibacterales bacterium | reverse complement strand
CGCGCACTACGAAATCACCTCGCACCTCGGCACCGGTGGCATGGGCGAGGTGTATCAGGGATCCGACACGAAGCTCGGTCGCAGCGTCGCGATCAAGTTCCTGCCCCAGGGCTTCAGCCACGACGCCGAGCGCGTGTCGCGGTTCCAGCGTGAAGCGCGGGTGCTGGCATCGCTGAACCACCCCAACATCGCCGCGATCTACGGCGTCGAGCAGGTGGACGGCCGCCACTTCCTGGTGATGGAGCTCGTGCCCGGCGAGACGCTGGAAGCGCGGATCCACCGTGGCCCGCTCCCGCTCGGCGAAGCGCTCGTAATCGCGAAGCAGATCGCCGAAGCGCTCGAGGAGGCGCACGAGGCGGGTATCGTCCACCGGGACCTGAAGCCGGCGAACATCAAGATTACGGCGGACGACAAGGTGAAGGTGTTGGACTTCGGCCTGGCCAAGGCGGGGACGGCCGAACCGTCGGGCCTCTCGATCTCCATGTCGCCGACGCTTCCCCCCGGCGCCGCCGGCGGCCTGGAGGCGGCCACGACGACCGCGGGCATGATCATGGGCACCGCGGCCTACATGTCGCCCGAGCAGGCCCGCGGCCGTATGGTCGATCGACGGACGGATATCTGGGCGTTCGGCGTGGTGCTGTTTCGGATGCTGACCGGCGGTGCCACCTTCGAAGGCGAGACCGTCACCGACACGCTGGCGAGAATCCTCGAACGCGAGCCGGAATGGGAGCAGCTCCCGGCCGAAACTCCCGCGCCGCTGCGACAGCTGCTGCAGCGCTGCCTGACGAAGAACCTGAAGAACCGCCTCCAGTCGATCGGCGAGGCACGGATCCTGATTCAGGACCTGATCGAAAAGCCCGCCCAGGCCGCCCGGCCGCAGCCGGAGGCGGTGCGGCGCGAAGGGGCAGCGGCGTGGAAGACGGTGCTGCCGTGGGCGCTCGCCCCGGTGTTTCTCGCGGCTGGATTCTTTCTGCGGCCCGCCGCGCCGCCCGCCGATCGGCCGCTGCTGCGGTTCGCGTATCCGCTGCCCGCCGATCACGCGCTCGCGACCAACAACCGGCACGGCGCCGAGGTGTCCCCGGACGGAAAGCGGGTGGCGTTCGTGGCCAGCCCGCAGAACGCCCCCACGCGAATCTTCATCAGGAGCCTCGATGTTCCAGTCGAGACGCCGGTACCGGGAACCGAGCGTGCTCGAAACCTGTTTTTCTCGCCCGACGGGGCGTGGCTCGGGTTTCAGCAGGGGCAGCAGATCAAGAAGGTCGCGCTTGCCGGCGGCGCGCCCGTCGTCGTCGTCGAGAACCTGGGTCTGACGCAGGACGTGAACTTCGGGCCTGCCGGGCTGTCGTGGGGTTCGAACGGCACGATCGTCTTTCCCAACAACCTGGGCGCGGCCCTGAGCGTGGTGCGCGACACCGGAGGCAGACCGGAGGAGTTCACGACGCTCGACGCGGCCGCCAACGAAGTGTCGCACCGGCTGCCGCACTTTCTGCCCGATGGCAGCGCCGTCCTGTTCACCGTCCTCCGCTTCTCGGCGGTCGCGGCCGACTGGTCTCGCGCACAGGTGTGGGCGAAATCGACCAAAAGCGGCGAGCGCACGCTTCTGCTCGAGAACGCCATGGACGCCCGATACGCCGGCGGCAACACGCTCGTCTTCGCGCGCGAAGGCAAGCTGTATGCGGTTCGGTTCGACCCCTCGTCGCTGACGGTCAGCGGCCCCGAGGTGCAGGTGGTGGACGGCGTGATGCACTCGGTGCGCGGCGCCGCCGCCGTCAACTGGACCGGCGCCGCCCAGTTCAGCATCGCGGACAACGGCTCGCTCTTCTACGCGCCCGGTTCTGTCGAGCCGCCGCTCCTGTCGGGCCTCGTCTGGGTCGATCGGAAGGGCAACCTGACGCGGGTGCCCGGGATGCGGGACATGTTCCGCTTCGGCGCGCGCCTGCTCCCGGACGGCGTGCGAATCGCGTCGAGCGAGCTCTACGTCAACAAGGACATCTGGATCTTCGACAGCGCGCGCGGCACCGAGGATCGCGCGACCTACGAGGGTCAGAATTCCTTTCCGATCTTCTCGCCGACCGGGACGCATTTCGCGTTTCGCTCGGATCGCGCCGGTCCGCAGCAGATCTTTCTCAGCGACGGCGTGGGTCGTCGCGATGTGAAGCGGCTGACGGAGGGACCATTCGACGTGCCGAGCGCGTGGACGCCGGACGGCAAGGATCTGCTCTTCACCCGCGGCTACTCGTCGATCGGCGGGAACACGGACATCTATGCGGTGTCGGTCGATCGGCCGGACATGCCTCGCGCCGTGGTGGCCACTGCCGCGGACGAGCGCTCTCCGGAGCTGTCACCCGACGGGAAATGGCTCGCCTATGTGTCCGACGACAGCGGCCGGCTCGAGCTGTATGTGCAGCCATTTCCCGGACCGGGACCGCGCGTCACGATCACCAACGGCGGGGGGCTGGATCCGGCGTGGTCGAAGAACGGCAACGAGCTGTTCTACCGGCTTGGTGCGGCGATCATGGCCGTGCCGTTTACCGTATCGGGAGACGCGTTCGTGCCGGGGAAACCGGTGGAACTGTTTCGTCAGGCGTCGTTGGGCGGCGGAACGACCGTCCGCGCGAACTACGACGTGTCAGCCGACGGCCGCTTTCTGCTCAATCAGGTCATCCCCGAAGCCGCCACGGAGCGCCAGAGGAAACTCTTCCCAACGTCGCTCCGCTTTGTCGTGAACTGGACCGAGGAGGTGCGTCAGCTGCTGACGCCGCGTTAGCGGCTAGGACGCGACGACGAGCACGGCCGTCGCGCCGTACGAACGGCGCTCCCGCGCCACCGTCGAATACACGCCCTGCCTGATCGGGTCGTTGTCATTGAAGACGCGGCGTTTGGACACGTGGTCCCGATACGGCCGCCAATCGGCGAAGATTTCCTTGCTGATCTCGTCCGGGAAGAAGATCTGGCTCGCCACGACTTCCTTCCCGCCGAGAAAGACCTTGAAATGGACATGCGGCGTGCGGCCGCCGTACCAGCTCGGGAAGATCGTGCGAAACCGGACCTGGCCCTGCTTATCGGTGAACTGCGTTCCCCGCAGGTACTGCTGACCGACGGCGAGCGCCGGAGAGATGCCGCCGACCCCCGATTGCTTCTCGTATCCGGAATACAGACCGATGGCGTCGGCGTGCCACACGTCGACGCGCGCGTTGGCGAGCGTCGCACAGTCGCCGGCGCGCACGACCTGCATCGCCAGCTCCAGCGGCGCGCCAGCCTGCCCCGACGTGATATCGGACCGAACCAGCTTGGGATCCAGGTAGAAGGGCCCTTCGCCCGCCTCGGGCGTCAGCACGCAGCTGCGCGGGGCCTGCGCCGCCGATGCGCGATCCACGCCAAGCGTCGCCACGAGGAGCCCGGAGAGGCCGATGAGAGCCTGGCGTCTTCCTACGTCCACCGCGCTCGGCTGCCACAAGGGTTCCGGCCGAGCTTCCCGCTCATGAATCATGAGTCACCTCCCGATCCGAGGCGAGCATATCCCGGAGCGAACCGTTTGGCTCCCGCTTCCTGAGAAGCGGGGGCCGTCAGCTCTCGAGCGCGGACCAATCGAGCCGGCCGAGCCGCTCCGGGTCCGCCAGGATGTTGATCTCGACGATCCGGCCGTCGGCAACGGTGAAGCCAAGCACGGAGAACACGCGCCCATCCGGACGGCGCGACACGATTCCGATGCTTCCGTTTACGAGGACGATCTGAGTGGCGAGGCCCGACTTCGAGAACGTGACGGCTTGCGACGCCACGGCGCCGGCGCCCCGCACCACGCGCGACATGTCCGCGAGCGCTCCGGCATCGGCCCTCAACACGACGTCGGGATCGAGTACGGACACCAGACCCTGGAAGTCGCCGTCGCGGGCCGCCGCCAGAAAGGCGTTGAGTACACGGCGCTGCTCCTGACGATCGGTCTCTGCCGCCGGCGCCTGACCCTGGACGCGCCGCCGGGCACGGCTCGCCAGCTGCCGCGCCGCGACGGGCGAACGGTCCACGATCGGCGCGATCTCGTCGAAGGTCATGCCGAACACGTCGTGCAGCACGAAGGCGAGCCGCTCCGCCGGCTCGAGGGTCTCGAGCACCACGAGCAGCGCCAGTCCGACGGAGTCGGCGAGCACGGCGTCGGTTTCCGGGTCCCCGTCGGCGCGAGCGATCAGCGGATCGGGCACGTGCGTGTCCAACGGGTCCTCCCGGCGCGATGTCCGCGTCCGCAGCATGTCCAGGCACACGCGCGCCACCACGGTCGTCAGCCACGCGCGCAGGTTCTCGACGCCGCTGACATCGGTGCGGCCGAGGCGAATCCAGCCTTCCTGAACCGCATCCTCGGCGTCGCTCGCCGACCCGAGCATTCGATACGCGACCGCGCGCAGATGAGCCCGGTGCTGTTCGAATTGCGCCGCCAGTCCCTCCGGTGTGAGCATCGGTCACATGCCTCCGTCGCGGTCCGTCATGGTGGTGACGGACGAAACGTCCATGATGTGACGGAACGAAGGCACGGCTCACTCAACTGATGCGTTGGTAGGATGCCATGATCACGAAAATGCCCTCCTCGAGGCCGCACGCCGCAGACAGCCACGACCTGATCCGTGTTCAGGGTGCCCGGGTGAACAACCTGAGGGACGTCAGTGTCGAGATCCCCAAGCGGCGGCTGACGGTGTTCACCGGCGTCTCGGGATCGGGGAAGTCGTCGCTGGTGTTCGGCACCATCGCGGCGGAGTCGCAGCGGCTGATCAACGAGACCTACAGCGCGTTTCTGCAGGGATTCATGCCCACGCTGGGCCGGCCCGAGGTCGACGTCCTGGAAGGGCTGACGACCGCGATCATCGTCGATCAGGAGCGCATGGGCGCCAACTCCCGCTCGACGGTGGGCACGGCGACCGACGCCAACGCGATGCTGCGAGTGCTGTTCAGCCGCCTCGGCAAGCCGCACGTCGGCTCGTCCAACGCCTTCTCTTTCAACATCCCGTCGGTCCGCGCGATCGGGTCGATCACCGTGGAGAAGGGCACCCGCAAGGCCGAGAAGGTCACCTTCACCCGTGCCGGCGGGATGTGCCCGCGCTGCGAGGGGATGGGCACGGTCAATGACATCGACTTGTCGCAGCTCTACGACGACGGCAAGTCGCTCAACGAGGGAGCGCTCACGATCCCCGGCTACACGGCGGACGGCTGGCAGGTGCGCATCTTCGCGGCCGCGGGGCTCGACCCGGACAAGCCGATCCGCAAGTACAGCAAGAAGGAGCTGCACGACTTCCTCCACAGCGAGCCGAGGAAGGTGAAGTTCCAGAACATCAACCTTTCCTACGAGGGGTTGATCCCGCGGATCCAGAAGTCGTTCCTGTCCAAGGACGTCGATGCGATGCAGCCGCACATCCGGGCGTTCGTGGAGCGTGCGGTCACCTTCACCACCTGTCCCGAGTGCGGCGGCACGCGGCTCAACGAGGCCGCCCGGTCATCCAAGATCAAAGGCAGGAACATCGCCGACGCGTGCGCGATGCAGATCAGCGACCTGGCCGAGTGGCTGCGAGGCCTGAAGGAGCCGTCCGTGGCGCCGCTCTTGACGACGCTGCGGCATACGCTCGACTCGTTCGTGGAGATCGGCCTGGGCTACCTCAGTCTCGACCGGCCGTCCGGCACGCTGTCGGGCGGCGAGGCGCAGCGCACCAAGATGATCGGCCATCTCGGATCGTCGCTCACCGACGTGACCTACGTCTTCGACGAGCCGACGGTCGGGCTGCATCCGCACGACATCCAGCGGATGAACGCCCTGCTGCTGCGGCTGCGCGACAAGGGCAATACCGTGCTCGTGGTCGAGCACAAGCCGGAGACGATCGCGATCGCCGACCACGTCGTGGACCTCGGCCCCGGCGCCGGCACCGCCGGCGGCGAGGTGGTGTTCACTGGCACCGTCGACGACCTGCGGGCCAGCGGCACGCTCACCGGGCGGCACCTCGGCGATCGGGCCGCGCTGAAGCCGTCGGTGCGCCCGCCGTCGGGCGTGATGAAGGTGCGCGGCGCCCGCACCCACAACCTGCAGAACGTCAACGTGGACATCCCGCTCGGCGTCCTGGTGGTGGTGACCGGCGTGGCCGGGTCTGGAAAGAGCTCACTGATCCACGGCTCGGTGAGCGGCCGCGACGGCGTGGTGTCGGTCGATCAGGCCGCCATCCGTGGCTCGCGGCGGAGCAACCCGGCCACCTACACCGGTCTGCTCGATCCGATCCGCAACGCGTTCGCCAAGACCAACGGCGTCAAGCCCGCCCTGTTCAGCGCCAACTCCGAGGGCGCCTGTCCGACCTGCAACGGGGCCGGGGTGATCTACACCGATCTGGCGATGATGGCCGGTGTCACGACGGTGTGCGAGGAGTGCGAGGGGCGACGGTTTCAGGCGTCGGTGCTCGACTACCGGCTCGGCACGCTCAACATCGCCGAGGTGCTCGACCTGTCGGTCGCAGACGCGGTCGGCTTCTTCGGCGCCGGCAAGGCGCATACGCCGGCCGCGCACGCGATCCTGCAGCGCATGGCCGACGTGGGGCTCGGCTACCTGCGGCTCGGCCAGCCGCTCACCACGCTGTCGGGTGGCGAACGGCAGCGGCTCAAGCTGGCGACGCACATGGGCGCCGACGGCGGCGTCTACGTGCTCGACGAGCCGACCAGCGGGCTGCACCTGGCGGACCTCGAGCAGCTGCTCGGGCTGCTGGACCGGCTGGTCGACTCCGGCAAGTCGGTCATCGTGATCGAGCACCACCTGACGGTGATTGCGCACGCCGACTGGATCATCGACCTCGGGCCGGGCCCGGGGCACGACGGCGGCCGCATCGTGTTCGAAGGCCCGCCGGCCGGCCTGGTGGCGGCACGATCCACGCTGACCGGCGAACACCTGGCGGCATTCGTCGGCAGCCGCTCGAAGGCTACCAGAGCCCGCTCTGGGTGATCTCGCCGGACAGCAGTGCGTTCCGAACGTCGCCGATCGTTTTGAGTCCGGCCGGGACGGTCCCGCCCCCCTCGAACCGCGTCGCCGCCGGCGTCCATTGAAAGAGCATCGCCAGCGACGCCGGGCTTCGACCGCCACGCTCGTAGTAGACGAGGCAATGATGGTCGGCCGAGCACCCCGCCGCGATCAGCCGGCGGGTCGGCAGGCTGGCGTTGGCGGCCGCGCCGGGGCCCTGAAACTCGGCTCCTGGCTCCGCGATGTCGAGTGTCTGGCTGCGCCACAACGTCTGGAGCTCGTTGCGGACGCCGAGCGGCAGTCCTCTGATGGACGTGACGATGTCGAACCGTTCGTCCTTCACGTGGGCTCGCAGCGCGTCGACCGGTACAGCGATGGACGCCGCCTGGCGCTGCGTGGCTTCAAACACCACCCGCCCGCCGACCATCGTCATCCTCGACGTGATGCGCTTGATCTCGGCCGCCGGCACGCTCATGTAGTCGCGGTCGAGCACCACCAGATCCGCCTGCTTGCCGACCTCGAGGGAGCCGAGCGTCTTCTCCTGGAAGAAGAGGTACGCGTTCGAGCGCGTGTGCGCGATCAGCGCCTCCTCGCGCGTCAGCGTCTCGTCGAGCACCTTGTTGCCGCCGACGTCGAGACCGCTCACGACCCACCCGAGCGTCACGAACGGGCTGTAGTGCGAGACGATGGTCGCATCGGTGCCGAGGCCGAAGACGATGCCGCTGTCGGCGATCCGGCGCAGCGGCATGCGTGCACCCGCCTGCATCGCGGCGCCGTGAACGCCCAGCGTGATGCCCAGCGCTTTCGCGCGCGCGATGTTGGCCGCCGAGATGTCGTAGATGTGGCCGAGCGTCCAGCGCAGGCCGGTGAGCGGCTGCGTCCGGTTCACCCGCTCCAGTGTGTTGAGCAGATCCGTGACGGCGTTGTTGTTGATGACGTGCTGGTGAACATGCCAGCCGGCGCGTGCCGCCGCCGCCGCGAGTGTCCCGTACTCGTTCATGATCGCGGCAGGCCAGGGCTCCTTGCGAGGCGCGAGATCGAAGAACGGCCCGTAGAGCACCTCGCCCAGGCCGAAGATGCCGTGCTGGCCGTCGAACTGGTTGGGTCGGCTGCGCGCGATGAGCTCCGCCGCCTTGGCCGCCGACGCCGGGTCGGCCGCGTTGAAGCTGAGCGTCTCCCAGAGCCGGACCGGCAGCGGGCCCTTGGCCGCGCGCGCGGCCACGAAAGCGGACTGTCCGAGGCTGTAGACGCCCGTCAGGCCGGCCGCGTTGAGCTCGCGCATGAAATCCGTGAAGTTCTGCTCGCGCTGCGCCGCCGACGTGCGGGGCATCGCGTCATACAGGGCCATCGGCGGCTGGAACGACACGAGACCCTGCGCGTTGCGACGCGCGCCGTCCGCCGGGTTCAGCCCGACCGCTTTCAGCGCGAGGCTGTTCGCGTAGACGACGCTGTAGCCTTCCTGCACGAAGAGCGGATTCGCTGGCGCCGCGGTGTCGAGCTCCTCGAGCGTAAAGCCGCCTGGCGCGTCGGCGAACTGCCTCGGTGTCCAGCCGCCCTGCACCATGATCCAGTCGCCCGGCTCGAGGCCCGCCGCTTTGGCCGCGAGGATCCGCAGCGCGTCGCGGCGCGAGTCCACGCCTTCGAACCGGGCCTGCTGGTGCCAGGTGTCGACGCCGCGCGTGAAGTGGAAGTGGTTGTCGATGAGGCCCGGGATGACGGTGGCGCCGGCGACGTCGATCACCCTGGTGTTCGCGCCGGCGTAGCGCGCGATCTCCGCGCTCGTACCCCTGGCGACGATGCGGCCGTTGGTGATGGCCAGCGCCTCGACGGTGCGGAAGGCGGCGTCGACGGTGAGGATCTTGCCGCGCGTGATGACTGTGTCGGCGGCCTGCTGGGCGAGCGTGCCTGCGGCCGCGAGAAGTGCGAGCAGGACGACGACGCCGGCGGTTGCGAACGTGCGCATCGTTCGCAGCATATGCTACCGTCTGCGTTCAGATCCAACCGCACGCATGACGGAGTGTCGCATGGCCCGATTCAACGCTCGTCTCGCAGTTGCCGCCGTATCCGCTCTTGTTCTCCTGCCGCTCGCGGGCCCGGTGATGGCCCAGAAGCAGATCCTGCAGGACCGGCCGGTCACGATGGAGACGCTGCTCGATCGGATTCAGATCGAGGACTTCATCACGCGCTACTACTACGACCTGTCCGTGGGCAAGGCGAAGGAGCTGGCCGAGTACTTCACCGGGGACGCCGTGCTGGATGTGGACGGCGTGGTGGCGAAGGGCCACGCGGAAATCGCCAAGCTGTACACCCGGCCCGCGGGCGCGCCATCGCCGGCGGCACAGGCGCAATATCGCCGCGGCGGCATGCTGCTGACGAATCCGATCATCAACGTGGAGGGCAACATCGCCACCGCGCACGTGATCTGGACCGGCGTCATGAACGAGGGCGTGGGCAAGGCGCCCGGCCTGTACGAACAGGGCCGGGAATACACCGAGCTGCGCAAGGTGAAAGGGAAGTGGCTGATCAGCCGCCGTTTCATCAGCTCCGACAGCGGGCTGCCGGATCGCTTCGACGCTACCTGGAAACCTCGCGAGCACCGCTGAGACGCGAGGGCAACCGGAAGCTCGCCACCGGAAGGTGACGGCCGGCCTTGAGGCTCGCCAGGTGCGGCGCCGCGTCGCGCCGCACGAGGCCGCGGCGCCATGCCGCCGCCAGCGCCGCCGCTCGCCCCTGGACGCCCAGCTTCTTGTACGCGTGCTTCACGTGCACCTTCACGGTGTGATCGCTGATGCGAAGCGCCGCGGCGATGACCTTGGTCCGGAGTCCCTGGCTGAAGAGTTCCAGCACCTCGACTTCGCGCGGCGTGAGGGTCGACAGGCCGCACCGGCCCTCGAGCGCCTGCCTGACATCGTCCAGCAGCCGTCCGTTGCGCGTGTGGGACTCCGTGATGACGCGAACGAGATCGGCCGCCCCGGCGTCCTTGAGGACGAATCCGGTCGCTCCGGCCTCCAGGGCGAGATAAACGGCCTCGGTCTCGTCGGTCGCGTACACGACGATCCGCGCACCAGGATCCACGCGGCGAATCGCGCGGATGGCCAGCAGACCGTCCAACCCGCGAGGCTTCAGGCTGATCAGGGTCACGTCCGGCCTCGCCCCGGTGAAGCACTCGATGGCGCCCTTGACCGTCCGGGCCTCGGCGGCGACGCGCACGCCGGGCGCCCGTTCGATGATGGCGACCACGCATTCACGCGCGAGATTCTGGTCGTCGACGCACAGCACCGTCACTTCGTGGCCCACGGAGCGAATTATGAGAAGCCCGTGCACCCGGAAGCAAAGGAGCAATTGTCAGCAATTGTCAGCGGCGAGGGGCGCAGCGCGCAGGGCAAAGACGTTGCCCTCCGGATCGACGGCCTCGATGCCGCCCCACGGGCGTTGCAGCAGCGGCAACCCCATGGCCTCGATCGACGCCAGCACCGCCTCGACGTCCTTCACGGCAAACGTCAGCTTGATCCCACCCTGTGCCCGCACCCGTGGCGGCGAGTCGATCGAGATGCCGGCCGCGATCGCGGCTGGAATCGCGTGCAGCGCGAACTGGGCGCCTCCGTCCTGGAACTCCACCCAATCCGGCTGCCGCGTCTCTTCGACAGGGTGAAGGCCGAGCACGTCGCGGTAGAAGGCGGCCATGCGCGGGAGATCCTTCACGTAGAGCATCGCTCCGTGCAGTCGCATGGGTTCCCTTTCTACGCGGTCGGTCCGAGGCGCGCCAACACGCCGCCAATGTAGTCCATCACCGCCGCGGCTGGCGCGCCGCCCGCCTTGGCGTGCGCGAGCAGCGGAATGCCGTGCGGTCCGGGCACGCGGGCCAGCGCCGGGCGTGCGTCGAGGGCGGCCCTGACGATCGCCAGCTCCCCGATCATCGCCGCGGCAAACAGGTCGAGCGAGGCGCCGCGATCCAGCAGGAGCGTCGCGATATCGCGACGTCCCATGTGCGCGGCCCCTCCGAGCGCGGTTTCGAAATCGCCGCCTCCCCAGTCCCAGGTGGCGCGGATCAGGCGGGGCTCGGCGTCGAGCATCTGCCGCGTCGCCTCGAGGTCGCCGTGCGCCACCCGTACGAACTGCAGCACCTGATCGCCCGGCAGCGCGGGCGGCCGGGGTGGCAAGGCGATCTGTTGGGAGAACACCGGCCGGCTGGTGGCGGCCCCGGCAAGGGCGCCCGCGAGCGTCCGGACGACGACACGACGAGTCATGGGTCCGATCATTGTTCGGCTCCTTTGGAGAGTGGTTGGAGGCAGCTTCGCGGGCCGGGGGTGTCGACGTCAACGAAGCAGAGGCCGGGCAACCCTGAGCGGAGGCTGAGAATTGGCTGAGATCGGCGCGTCCCCTCTATCCTTCGCTCCCGGTGCGCGGCCATACTCGGCCTGCTGGCGAAGGAGAGGCGAGGTGGCGGACCGATTCAGCTTTGGCGAGTTCGAGTTCGATGCGGAGAGCCATGCACTGCGCCGCGTCGATGGGAGCGGCGCCGAACGTCTGGCGCCACAGCCGGCGCAGCTGCTGCAGCTGCTCGCGGCGCGCGGCGGCGGCATCGTCACGCGCGACGAGATCCGGCGGCAGCTCTGGCCCGAGACGCACGTCGACTTCGATGCCAGCCTGCACTTCTGCGTGCGGCAGGTCCGCACGGCGCTCGGCGACTCGGCCACCGAGCCGCGGTACATCCAGAACGTCCCGCGCCGCGGCTATCGGCTGATTCCCGCGGTCACCGCTTCCGGCGTCGCCCCGCCCACGAGGCCGCGGATGCGTGCCTGGGCGAGTGCGTCGCTCGTGCTCGTCCTCGCCGCCGCCGGCGCGGCCCTGTACTACGGGATGCGCGACGCCGAGGGCACACCGCCCGTCCGCATCGCCATCATGCCGTTCGAGCCGCCGATTGCGGAACGCATCCTCGAGGATCTCTCGGGCCTCGCCGGGAACGCGGTGGCGCTGGTCGGCCCGACGACGACGTCGGCCTATGCGGGGTCCGACGCCGGCATTCAGCGGCTCGCGGCCGCCTATCGCGTTGACTACGTCATCAACCGGCGTCCCTTGGCATCAGGCGGCCGCCCGCGCATCCTGGCCGAGCTGATCCGGGTGTCCGACGGCGCGCACGTCTGGGTGCGATCGTACGAGGATCTGTCGGACGGGCAGCGCATCGGGCAGGAGATCAGCCAGCACGTCGCCCGCGCGCTGAAGCTGAACCGGTGACGGGGTCTCAACGATTGAATCGATGGCACGGGCGATAGAATGGCCGGGCGAAAGGAGTCCCGATGTCCCGTACCTCGCTCACCGTGATCTTCGCGTGCGCAAGCCTGCTCCTGACGGGGCAGCCGGCCCGCGCGCAGGCCGATCTCAAGGCAATCGTCCTGAAGCACCTCACGACCTCGCGCGACTTCACGCTGAAGGTCGCCGATCAGATGCCCGAGGCCGAGTACGGCTTCAAGCTCACGCCGCCGCAAATGAGCTTCGCGGAGCAGATGGCGCACCTGGCGTCCGATCAGGTGGCGCTGCTCGCGCCGTTCACCGGCGGCAAGCCGGCGCCCTCGAAGCCGGCGTCGATGAGCAAGAAGGACGTGATCGCCTACGTGCGCCAGACGTACGACCAGTCGATGGCCCTGGTGTCGAAGCTCACGCCGGCCCAGATCGAAAAGAGCTACAACCTGGGCTCTCCGATGACCGGCCTCGAGCTGCTGATGTTCGTGCTCGATCACTCGACGCACCATCGGGCCCAGGCGGAGATGTACCTGCGGGTCAAGGGCATCACGCCCGCCGAGTACGAGTTCTAGGTTCACGGCTCACTGGAATCATGAGAGCCGTAGCGTCGGCTTAGGGCTTAGGGCTCACGCCGACGGAACCCCCGCTATACAATGCCGGCCTGGAGGCTGCCCGTGAAAGTTCGCACATTCTTCTTGGCGCTCTTTGTGATGTTCCTGAGCTCGGCCGCGATCGCCCAGGAGCCGGTGGTCGGCGTGGCCGATCCGGAGTCGTTGTTCCGCGATCCCGACCCGAAGTTGAACCGCAACAAGCAGGCGGCGCTGCACATCATGCGCGAACTGCTGCAGTGCGGTCAGTGGGATCGCTCGGGCGAGTGGCTCACCGACAAGTACATCCAGCACAACCCCAACGCTGCGTCAGGGCGCGAAGGTGTCGTGGCCTTCTTCACGAAGGTGATGAAGGTGCAGCGTCAGGCCAACTGCGGCAAGCTCACGACACCGATCGTGGCGGTGATGGCCGACGACGACTACGTGACCGTGCTGATCGCGCGCACCTATCCGGATCCGCGTGCCGCGGGCAAGACCTACTCGACGTCGTGGTTCGATACCTGGCGCTTCGTGGACGGCAAGGCCGACGAGCACTGGGATCCGGCGACGATCGCGCCGCCTCCGGCGAAGTAGCTCGCCCGCCTTAATCGGGCGCCGGCGGCGACTGCACCATGCGGAGCGGCCAGCGGGTGGGGCCGGGCTCCGCCAGCGACGGGAGCTGGAGGTCGGGCATCGGCCGGCCGGCAAACAGCATCCGGCAGGGGATGGCCATCAAGCGCGCCCATCGTACCGACCGGTTCACGCGCGCGCTGTCGGTTGCGATGCCAGTGTTCGCGTACATCTGCCGGTAGATCTTCGAGATCAGCACGAAGGCCAGTCGCGCCTTGAGCGACTTCACGGTTCGGCGCGAGCGCTTCCAGGAGTTGGACATGGAGTAGAACCGATCCCACACCGCCTGGGTGCGGGTGCGGATCTCGTCGGCGCTCATCACCGGATGCTCCATGTAGACGCGCGGGCGCTTTTCGGGCGGTATCATCCAATAGCGCGTCAATGGGATGCCGTCCACGACGGGCGCGGTGTCGGCGATCGACTTCTCCCAGGCCGCGAAATCCAGGGTTCCCGGCAGCGGCTGCAGCATCACGAACTGCGCGAAGCTCACCGACGAGCGCTCAGCCACCGACACGCACGCGTCGAACGTTGCCGGCCGGTCGCTCGGCAGCCCGAAGATGAACGACGCCAGCACCTGGACGCCGTGCTTGTTGAAGTCGCTCAACCGATCGACCAGCTGCTCGCCGCTCTGATTGAAGTCCTTGTAGACGTCCTTCAGCCCTTCGGGCGTCACCGACTCCACGCCGACGAGCGCCCCCTTGATGTTGGCGCGCTTCATCGCGGCGAGGAACTCGTGATCCTCGGCGGCTTCCATGGTGATCTGCGTGAAGAACACCGTGTCGGACGGCAGCTGCTCGAGCGCCGCCATCAGGTCGAATCGCTCCTGGCGGATGGCCGTCAGCTCCTCGAGCCGGCCCTTGTCCTTGCGGCGCGCCGCCATCCGCAGATCCTCGAGCGTGACCGGATAGAAGTTGTCGTCGGCGAGCACCATGAACCGGAAGCCGCGCCGCCGCAGCTCGACGATCTCCTGGAGCACGGCGTTCACGTGACGCGTCCGCGGCTGCTGCCCGTCCGTGCGCCACACCGAGCAGAACGAGCAGTGCTTCGGACATCCGCGCACCGTCTGCACGGAGGCCCACATGTACTTCTCGCGCGGCACCAGGCTCCACCGGCCGGGCAGGAACGTGTCGCCGGCGACTCGTCCGCCGTCGTACAAGGGTTTCGGCGTTCCCTCTGCGCAGTCGCTCAGCACGAACGCCCAGACGCCGTCGCCGTCGCCGGTGACCACGGCGTGGGCGCCGCCCCGCTCGCGGGTCTCGTCGGGGTAGAGCGTCGCATGAATGCCGCCGTAGACCACCCACGCCCCGCGCTCGCGTGCGGCCGTGCCGACTTCGTAGCCCCGCAGCGCGTTGCCGGTGTGAATGCCGATGCCGACGACGTCGCCAGGACCGATGGTCGAGAGGTCGAACGGATCGAGAGTCTCGTCAATCAGGTGCGGCTCGCCGTATGACACCGGGGTGGCGGACGCGAGCACGTAGAGCCATCGCGGCGTGATGACGCCGATACCGAAGGACACATGGCTGGGGTTGACGAGGAAAATCTTCATCTTTACGGGGGTTCCTCGGGGGGCCAAACGCCATGGTGAGGACCCCGCTCCATTGCGGGATGCTCAGGACGGCCCGGTCAGTCTAACCCAGGTCACCTCGGGCGTGCCCCGAATCGGGCCCAGGGGAACGCCGAGGGGGAATGCTACACTGACCCGCCTTTCTGACAGCTGCGCCTACCGGCCTCCCGCATCAGATCCGAGTGTCCTCGCCTCTCCTGCGTCGCCGAGCATTCCGCTCGGGCCTGCCATCAGAGATTCCGCATCAGTCGAGATGCAGGAGCACTTCATGAGCACCAAGCTGTACGTCGGCAACCTGCCGTACCAGACCACCGAATCCGATCTTCAGGCCCTGTTCGAGGCGTCCGGGCAGGTGGCGAGCGTCAACGTCGTGCGCGACCGGGCCACCGGCCAGGCGCGGGGGTTTGCGTTCGTCGAAATGAGCGATTCGGAAGGCGCGCAGCGCGCCATCAAGGAGCTCAACCAGCGGGAGTTCGGCGGGCGCAGTCTCACGGTGAACGAAGCCAAGCCGATGGAGCCGCGTGGGAACAGTGGCGGCGGCGGCTTTGGCCGTCAGCGCCGCGAGTCGCGCTGGTAGGACCTACTCGGCTGCCGGAGCTGCCTTCGCCGCCGCCTTGCGCGCCGGCGCTCGTTTGGCCCGGACCGGCTTCACGGGCGCTGGGACGATGGAGTCCGTCAGCACCACCCGGGGCGACACGAACGTCCGTTTGCCGTGGACGTCGAACTCGATCACCGTGTGGTACTCGTTGACGCTTTTCACCGTGCCGTGGCCGTACTGCGCGTGGGCAACTCGATCGCCGGCGTTTCGGGTGGACATGTAGGCTCCTGATGAGCGAAAGCCGGGCTGAGCCCAGGACTGACCGCGATTAAGACAAAACCGGCTGCCCCGAGGGGGTCCGGGGCAGCTGCACGACCCTACTACTGTACTCAATCGCGCGCGGTCATGCTCCGCCGGGCCGAACAGAGCCTAGAACAACCAGGGAATAATCTGGACTTGCTGCGTGAAGAGGAGCCGCTTGTTGTCGCCGCCCAGGTAGGCGACTTTGCTCTCCCCCCACCCGAAGAACGCGCCGTAGCGCGAAGCGCCTTGCA
Organism: Vicinamibacterales bacterium; assembly: GCA_035646375.1. GTDB lineage: Bacteria > Acidobacteriota > Vicinamibacteria > Vicinamibacterales > UBA2999 > DASYRM01. The sequence continues at coordinate 6,109 of DASRPM010000074.1, read as the reverse complement.
GCGGTGACGCCAGCGGGTCGTCCGATTCGCCGGACAGCGCGAGGCCGGCCGAGACATAACGGGGCCTGATCAATGCGGCCAGCCGCCCGGGTCCGCCCCAGCCCTTCCCGAACATGTAGTGCCGAAGCCCGATTTCGGCCACGCTGACCAGCCGCATGTCGTCGTCCGCCCGGGTGACATACGCGGCCGAGTACGCCAGCACGGCTTCGAACGGCCCGGGATAACCCGTCTGGCCATTGATCCCGAACGCATGCGTGCCCTGCAGTACGTACGACAGCAGCACCTCGACCCCGTTCAACTTGGCCGACCCCGGGCCGTACTTTCGCTCGAGCCGCCGGAGGACTTCGAAGTCCCATTGCATGCTTTCCGTGGTTTCCGCCTTCATCAGTTCGAGGGCGATGCTCCGCAACGGTTCGGTGGTCTGCGCCGCCAGCGGCAGCAGCGTGAAGAGCTGCTTGACCGTGGTCACAGCCGGCGACACGTCGGTGACGAACCGGTGCTGGTTCCGGTGCGCGAGGGCCAGCAGGTCCGGCCGCGTATAACTCGCGACGAAGGCGGAGAGCTCCTCGTCGAGCACGTTCGCATCGGTGAGCGTGCGCTTGGCTTCGTCGAACGCCTGCTGCGCCACGCTGCCCGGCGTCAGGAGTCCTGCGGCCGTGGCCGCGGTTTCGACTCCGGTGACCCAGTCCGAGACTTTCGCCGCCCACGCCGGCGCCGCCGTCGTCCAGACGACGAGCGCGACGACGACGACGCGGGCTACGCGAGCCATGACTTCAGGTCGACGTCCGGTCCTTTGAGGTAGTCGAGCCACGAATGCGGGTTGTTGAGCGTCGGCGGCCTGCCGCTGCTCATCGACGTCCGCAGCAGGGTGAAGAGATTTGCCGGCTCGTCGCCGCTTCCGACGAGCGTCTGCGGCACGACGAACGACTGCTGGCCCGTCACGTCCATGTAGGCCCACGGTGCCTTGCGATGCAGGAAGTGTCCGCCGATCGGATCGAGGTCGCCGGTCACCGAGATCCACCGTTCGACGCTCGTCCGGACGGCGCCAAGCCCCTCCTCCGACGGGTTGGCGAGCGCGGCCGCCGCCGCGGTGGCGAGTCCGGACGGCACGAGTCCGCTGATCCGGCTGGCCAGCGTACGAATGAGCTGCACGGGCGACGCCATGAACACGACCGATCGGAAACGGATCCCGTCGCTCAACGGCCGCAGCGTATGCGCCGGCTGCGTCGCGATCGCGTGCAGCAGCTCGTAGGTGTGGAAGCAGCCCAGGCTGTGGGAGACGATCGAGAGCTTCTGCTGTTGTTTCAGCAGCCCCGCGTCCAAACCGTCCTTCACGATCTGCTTCATCTGGAGCAGATAGGCGCGTTGCACGCTCTCGCGGGCCGCGGTGGCGAAGATCGGCCAGATCACGTCGGCTGCGAATTCGGCGATGGCTTCCGGCAGCTGTCCGTCGCCCTCTTCGGTCTTGAAGACCTGCATGACCTTTTTGATCTTGTCGCGGACGTCGGCCTTCTCGTTGAGCCAGTCGTTGAAGACGTCGTAGAAGAGCGAGTACACGGCGACGTCTGGACCGGCGGCATCCTGCACGGCCTTTATGACGTCCACGTAGTCGCCCTGCCTGGCGTTGCCCACGCCATGGACGAGCAGCACCGCCTGATCGCTCCGCCACTTCTGCGACTGTGGGGTAAAGGGGCCCTTGGTGGCCGGCTGCGGCGGCGGCGCCGCCGCCCCGGAGGGCAGCGCCGACATCGAAGGCGCGGCCGCGGAGTTGAGATGCTGTTGCACCGAGGCGCGAAACTGTTCCATCACCTGCTGGCGCGGAACGTTCGGCGTGAACGGCAGCACCAGCGGATCCCACTTCTGGAGCTGCGCCACGCCGAGCGCCGCCTGCACCTCGCCGTGCGCCAGCACCGTTCGCGGCGTCACCGCGATGTTGTAACTCGCACAGAGCTCGGCGACGACCTCGGCGGCCACCTGCCACTGCGTGACCGTCATCGGGGACGGGCCGGCCGAGAACGGCCGTTCGACGGCGTCTCTCATGCAGCACAGCGACACGCCGATGGAGCCGGTGTTCAGGTTCCGCGTGTGACTGGCGCGTGGCTCGCGGGCCGGCTTGGCGTTGGCGTCGATGGCGTGCATTCCGTACACCACCGTGCCGTCACCTTCCACGAGCACGTGGTAATGCTCCTTGTCGAGTGCGCTCGCCTTGTGCGCCCCGGCCGTCCAGTGCAGGACGACGCGGGCCATCTCGCAGGGCGGCATCCGGTTCGGGTCTACTCGCGGCATGGCCTCACCTGTCGGCGCCGCCGGGCGCGGGTTTGAGAAACGAGGCAATCCACTCGACCGGGTCCGTGCCGCCGAGCTTTTCAGGCGGGTCCTGCGCGGACAGACCCGCGTCGAGCAGGGCTTCCTTGATCAAGGCGGGGCCGGCATGGCCTTGCTTGCGTTGGGTGGCCGCGTCGCCGTCGAAAAGCGCGGCGGGAGAGCTGCCGACCACGATCACGCGTCCGTCGGGCCGCAGCGCCGTGGCGAGCTGCGTCGCCACGCCGGAGAGCTCCGCCATCGACGGCAGCGTTTCGAACAGCACGCCGTCGAGCGGCGCCTGCGCGCCGATCGTCGCGGCCGTGACATCGACGACGTTGGCGGCGCCGGCGATGCGCACCAGCGCCGCGCGCGTCGCGCTCTCGGCCTTGCCCATGAACGCGGCGCGCTCCCCAGCCTTCAAGTCCAGCTCCTGGACGATGCGATCGAGTCGCGTCATCGGGGCTGGTCCCCCGGCGGTCGAGGCGGTGCTGCCGGCTGACGCGGTGGTTGTCGAGCCGAGGGGCGCCGTTGATGCCGCCGGCTTCGCCGGCTTGTTCAGTTCGTCGGTCACGCGCCCTTCGACCTTCGACAGCAGCGAGGTGAACAGCCGCTCCGAGAACCCGAGCGTGAACGCGGTCGCAATCATCGCGGCGTCGATCGGGCGATCCCAGGCGATGCGGCCGAGCGCCTCGCCCAGCACTTCCATCTCGCGCAGCCAGACGATCAACGTGATGCCGATCCACGCCGAGATGGCGCCGAGCAGCGGGCTGAGGAAGAGCGTCGTCCACGACGCGCCGTAGTCGTTCGGCACGTTCTCGCGGAAGAGCGAGCGGGCCATGCGGCTCATCAAGCCGCCGACGGCGCCGATCAGGAACAACTCCTCGTGATGGAGCACGATGGCGAGCGTCGCGATGGAGAGGAGCGACAAGTAGACGAGGAACATCGCCTTGTTGTGCCACTCCATCAGCGCGGCGAACCCGGTGTCGGTCGCGTCGTAAATCAGCGACAGCGCTTCGCCCAGCTGCTGCTTGAGATGCTCGACGGTGTGCGAGAACTCGGCGCTGGGATGCACGCTGCCGGTCGCGACGATCTCCTGGAGTGTCTGGTGGAGCCGGTCGGCGATCACTTTGGCCTGCGGCCCCTCGAGCTGGCGCAGCTCCGCTTCCGCCAGTACGGCGCGCTCCACCACCCGCTGCTCAGGCACCAGGAACGACACCACCTGGCGCTCGAGCTCGTGCAGCCGCATCCAGGCGGCGAGCTCGCGCCCGCGGGTCCAGAAGAACCACTCGGCGGGGTTGTAGTGATCGAACGTTTTCTTGACATCTTTGGCCCGGGCGCACAGCGCCTCAGATTCGGCCAGGTGTCCGTCCCGGTCGGATTCCAGGCGGATGCGCTCGGCCAGGTTGTCCACCTGGGCGAACAGCAGTTCCCGGTTGGCGCGGACGATGTTGTGATGCCGGAACACGAGCAGCCCCGCGGCGAAGAGCAGGATCGTGGCGCTCAGCAGGCCGGTGACCTGCCAGGCAGGCTGGCGGAGGATCAGATACCGCGTCACTGTCTGGCCCGCGGCCAGCGTTACGGTGGCGATCGGGGAGCCATCGAGCTGCGTGAGCGCGTAGGTGCCCGGGCACAACCGGTCGATGCTGTACTTGCCGTCCATGTCGGCCAGCACCATCTGGCCGTCACTGCCCACCTTGACGATCGCCCGGCTCCCGGGGCTGCCGTCCCGCTGCAGCACCTGCCCGGTAATCGATCCCGGCATGGCACCGTCCGGACACTGCTGCGCGGCCGCCGGAACGGCGGCCAGGAGCGAGAACACCACGACGCAAGCCTGCGGAAACCGCACGGATCCCTCCCGTCTGAAGTGCCGTCGGAAGGATCAAACGTTCGAACTCAGCAACTCGAACAACTTTTCGTTACGAGGATGTTTCCTGGAGTATTCGCGGCGTTCGAGCCGACGTCACGTCGTCGAAAGCCGCGTTGGTCACACTCGCCGCTCCGCCGGCCGGTCGCACGCATCGCGTCGTCGCCTCGCCGCGGCAAGGAGTGAGCACATGATGGAGATGAGCAAGACCGACCGCCGCACGTTCATGCGGCGCGGGGCGATGGGAGCGGGCGCACTGTGGGCGGTGTCGCTCGGCGAGTTCATGGGGAGAAGCGTGGTGGAAGCGGCGGCCATTGCCAGCCCCTACGGCCCGATCAGCCCGAAACTCGACGAAACCACCGGTTTGCCGCTGATCCAGCTGCCGGACGGCTTCCGCTACATGTCCTACAGCTGGACCGGCGATCGACTGCAGGACGGCACGCCGTGTCCCAACCTGCACGACGGCATGGCGGTGGTGGATGCGCTCGGCGCCTCCGGCAAGCTGATTCTGGTTCGCAACCACGAAGGCGGTTTTACCGACGACGGCCCGTATTTGAAGCGCAAGCCGCTCACGTATCTGAACGACGGTGCCGGCGGCACGACCAACCTGCGATTCGATACCGAACGCGAGCGGTGGGAATCCGCGTGGCCCACGCTGGCCGGCACGGTGCGCAATTGCGCCGGCGGCGTCACGCCGTGGGGCACGTGGATCACCGGCGAGGAGACCAGGGACGGCAACCACGGCTGGCAGTTCGAAGTCGGCAAGGAGGTGGGCGACCCGGCGCCGCTCACGGACATGGGCCGCTTCTCGCACGAAGCCTGCATGATCGATCCGAATACCGGCTACGTGTACGAGACGGAAGACGACGGCGACGCGAGCGGCTTCTACAAGTTCGTTCCCTACGCTCCGGAGAACCTCAAGGAGGGCGGCGAGCTGTACATGCTCAAGGTGGTGGGCGTGGACAAGGCGGACCTGCGCACGGTCTCGGCGGTGGGCACGACGTGGAACATCGAGTGGGTGAGGATCGACGATCCGACGGCTGCCACGCAGTCCACCTTCGCGCAGGGGTTTGCCAAGGGCGGCGCGCGCTTCCGCCGGCTCGAGGGCGCCTGGTGGTCCGTGTCCACCGGCTACTTCCTGGCGACGACTGGCGGCACGATCGCGGCGCCTCCCGGCGGCGAGGGGCAGGTGTTCGAGTTCAACCCCTTCAACCAGACGATCAAGCTGATCTACAACTCGCCGAGCGCCCTCGACTGCGAAAACCCGGACAACATCGTGGTGACGCCGCGCGGCGGCCTGTTGCTGTGCGAGGACAACTCGGGCAACACGACCAACGACGCCGAGCGCATGATCGGCCTGACGCTCACTGGCAACACCTTCACGTTCGCCAAGAACAACATCGTGCTCGGCTCGGCCTACAACCCAGTGGTAGGCCCCGGCGACTACCGGCAGAACGAGTGGGCCGGCGCCTGCTACAGCCCAGACGGGAAGTGGCTGTTCGTGAACATCCAGACCCCCGGCGTGACGTTCGCCATTACCGGCCCCTGGCACCTGGGTCCGCTCTAGTCCTGAGCCTGTTTTCTGCCTCCTGGCACCTTCCGGTACCAGGAGGCAGTCGTGACCCATTCATTCCGCCCCACCATCGTCCTGGCCGTCGCGATCCTGGCCGCCGCAGGGGCGCAGGCGGGCGCCCAGCACATCGCGGTTCGCAGCCGTTCCCTGGTTCCGGTTACCTTCCCGCGCTGGGATGCGAGCGGCAGCATCGGCTTTCTCGCCGTCACGACCTCGGACACCCGCAGGTCGTGGGGCGGCTGGGAGCAGAAGGCGGACTACCGCTTCGACCTGGGGCGCTACTGGACCACGCATTTCAAGACCGACGTGGCGGTCACGACCTCCAATCCCTGGAACGACTACGAGAGCGACGTCGTGACGATTGCCGG
>DASRPM010000073.1:0-2428 GCA_035646375.1 Vicinamibacterales bacterium | reverse complement strand
AGATCGCGGTGCGCAGATGCCCGTCGCCGACGCGCACCAGCGTCATCGCCTCGGCCGTGAGCGACGAAAGGACATAGACCGCGAGCGCGTTGACTCCGAGGATGACGAACGGCGTCGCCCACCGCCGCCAGCCGCATACCTCGATCGCCCAGTAGCACGCCGCGAACACCAGAAGCGCCATCCCCGCCGTCACGACGGCATACGAGCTGGTCCACAACGCCTTGTTGATGGGAAGCCAGTTCCCCCACTCGGCGCCGAGCGCGACACCGAGCGCGCCCGCCAGCACGAGCCCGACGGTGATCGTGCGCGGCGGCCGATGGCTGAGCACCCACTGTCCCGCCAGCATGCCGAACACCACCGTGGCCACCGCGGGCAGCGTGCTCAGGATGCCCTCCGGATCGTAGACGCGCGACACGCGCCAGATGTGCGGACCGAGCACGGCGCGGTCCACCCACGCCGCGAGATTCCCCTCGGGGTCGAGGCGACCGGCGCCGTAGCCTGGCACCACAATGAGCGTCAGCGCCCCCCAGTACCCGACCAGCAGCGCCGCGGCCACAGCGGTTTGCGTGCGCCAGCTCGTGACCAGGTACAGGCCGGCCGCCAGCAGGTAACAGACCGCGATGCGCTGCAGAACGCCGGGAATGCGGATGGTGGCCCAGTCGAAGGCGGGGAAGCCGTTCAGCAGGAGGCCGAACGCGAAGATCACCAGAGCCCGCCGGACGACGCGCACGAAGGCATCGAGCGGGGGACGGCCGTGGAGCGACGGCGGAATCGCGAGGCCGACGAGGAAAAGAAAGCAAGGAAAGACGACGTCGGTCGGCGTCAAGCCGTGCCACGCCGCGTGGCGCAGCGGCGCATGGACGGCGTCCCACGTCCCCGGATTGTTGACGAGCACCATCGCGGCGATCGTCAGCCCGCGGAAGGCGTCGAGCGGCACGAGGCGTACCCTCGGCACGTTGACCAGCGTAGAGCGGGCAGCCGATAATCCGGACCACATTTCTCGGCACGCGGAGGCGACCCGATGCGCTTCGGCATCTGCGTCATGGCCAATATCGACGAGATCGGCTTCTTCAACCACGCGGAGACGCTCGGATACGACTCGGTGTGGGTCACCGACAGCCAGATGCTGTTCTCGGACTGCTACGCGGTCCTCGCATTGGCGGCGCGGCAGACGACACGGCTGCGACTCGGCCCTGGCGCCGCCATCTGCGGCACGCGCATCCCGCCCGTCCACGTGGCGGCGATGGCGACGCTCAACCGCCTGGCGCCGGGGCGCGTGCATCTCGCCATCGGCACCGGCAACACCGCCATGCGCACCATGGGCCAGCGCCCCATGCGCATCGCCGACTACGACGAGTACCTGCGCGTGCTCAGCGCGCTCCTGCGCGGGGAGGTGGTCGACTACACGTTCGCGGGCACCACGCGGCCCATCACGATGCTGATGCACGAGCGCGAGTACATGAATCTCGAGCCGCGCATCCCACTCTATGTCTCCGGCTTCGGCCCGCGCGCGATGGAGCTGGCCGGCAAGTACGGCGACGGGCTCGTGTTCGCCATCCCTCCGCGCGGCGTGCCGGTGGCCGAGGCGCTCGGACACGCGCGCCGCGGAGCGGACAAGGCCGGTCGCACGCTGGATGATTTCCGCAGCTGCGCGCTCACCAACATCGTCCTCCTCGAGCCCGGCGAGGCGGTCGACTCGGAGCGCGTCGTCCGCACGGTGGGCCCGAACGTCATGGCCAGCGTCTATTACTTCTACGACGAGGTCCACGAGCGCGGCGTGGAGCCGCCGCCCTTTCTCCGGCCGATGTGGAAGCGCTACTGCGCGCTCGTGGAAGCGACGGCGCCCGAGCACCGGCACTTCCGCACCCACGAGTTCCACTACACTCGCCTGCATCCGGGCGAGGCGGAGCTGATCGACGCCGATCTCATCCGCGCCACCTGCCTGGTGGGAACGGCCGAGCAGCTGGTGGAGCAGATTCGCGAGCTGGCGCGACAAGGCTTGCAGGAATTGATGTTCGCGACGGGTGTCGCCGAGAAATGGGCGGTGGCCGACGCCTTCGCCCGGCGCGTGATCAGCCGCGTCTAGCCGCCCGCGCCGTCACGGCAAGCCGCGCGTCCACGCCGGGAGCGGCGGATGGCGGCTCACCACGAGGCCGCGCCGGTAGACGGCCACGATCCGGTATGGGGTCTCGAACGAGCTGTTGTCGAAGAGGAACGCGTCGTCGACGAGCGGGACGGCCGCACGGAGATTGGCCAGCGTCCGCGGGAAGCGCGCGCGGAGGGTCGAGTCGGGGATGTCGTGACCGCCGTGGCGCGCCCGCTGGTGCACGCGCGCGATCGACAGCGCCGCACTCTCCAGGCAGATGAAGACCAGAAACGTGGCGAAGCCGCGCCGGCGCGCCGTCTTCAAGAACTGCAGCTTGGCGCC
>DASRPM010000072.1:0-21843 GCA_035646375.1 Vicinamibacterales bacterium | reverse complement strand
CTTCGGCGCGCATCGCGGCATCATCGCGGCCTACGATGCCAGCTCCGGCAAGGAGCTGTGGCGCTTCTACACGATTCCGGGCCCCGGCGAGCCTGGCAACGAAACGTGGTCTGGCGAGTCGTGGAAGGTGGGCGGTGCCGGCGTGTGGAACAGCGGCGCCTACGACCCGGAAACGAACCTGGTGTTCTTCGGCACCGGCAACCCGGCGCCTGATTGGGATGGCCGATCGCGCCTGGGCGACAACCTGTACAGCGACAGCGTGGTGGCGCTCGACGCCGACACGGGCAAATTGAAGTGGCACTACCAGTTCACGCCGCACGACGAGGTGGACTACGACTCCACGCAGGTGCCGGTGCTGGCCGACATCAACTGGCGGGGCCGACCACGCAAGGTGATGCTGTGGGCCAACCGCAACGGCCTGGCCTACGTGCTCGACCGCGTCACCGGCGAGTTCCTGCTCGGCAAGCCGTTCGTCAAAGTGAACTGGATGGACGGTTTCGATCCCAAGGGCCGGCCCCAGCGCGTGCCCGGCAAGATCCCGACCAAGGAAGGGTCGATGGTGATGCCGACGGTGCTCGGCGCCACCAACTGGGCGCCGCCCTCGTACAGCCCGCGCACCGGGCTCTTCTACGTCGGCGCGTGGGAGAACACGGGCACCGTGCTCACCGAAGGGCTGAGCCCGCGCGCCGTGGGGCGCAACCCGATGGGGCAGTCCACGCTCACGCCGAACCTCAATCGCCAGGAGGACGGCTTCGGCGTAGTGCGCGCGATCGACCCGCAGACGCTCGAGAAGAAGTGGGACTTCCCGATGAACGACATCACGTGGGGCGGCGTGCTCACCACCGCCGGCGACGTGCTGTTCAGCGGCGGCAAGGAAGGCTACTTCTTCGCGCTCGACGCCCGCACGGGCGCGCTCCTCTGGAAGATCGCGCTCGGCGGTCAGATCAACAGCGGGCCTATGAGTTACGCGGTCAACGGCCGTCAGTACGTGACGGTGGCCGCCGGGACGGGTCTCTTCACCTTCGCCCTTCGGCAGTAGGGGCTTCGCCAGTAATGTAGAGGGCGGTCTTCAGACCGCCCTGAGCCTTCATGCCCATCGAGGTTCGGCTGCTCCGCAGCGGCGACGAAGCGGTGCTCGACACTGTGGCGCCGGAGGTGTTCGACGACGCGCTCGATCCAGCCGCGACGGCCGAGTTCCTCCGTGACCCGCGTCACCACCTCGCGGTGGCGGTAGACGACGGCGTGGTCGTCGGGTTCGCCTCTGCCGTCACCTACCTGCACCCCGACAAGCCGCGTCCGGAACTCTGGATCAACGAAGTGGGCGTGGCACCGACCCACCATCGCCGCGGCATCGGCCGCGCCCTGCTGGCGGCGCTGCTCGACGCCGGACGGCGCGCGCGCTGCTCCGAGGCCTGGGTGCTGGCCGACCGGTCGAACACGGGTGCGCAGCGGTTCTACGCCTCGCTTGGCGGCGAGCGGGCGCCTGAAGACGCCGTCATGTTTACGTTTACCCTGTAGCCATGGCGCTCGACGGCATCAAGAACTTCATCGAGGTGTCCGGCCAGCTCGGCACCGCGGGCCAGCCGTCGGAGGCGCAGCTGCGTGAGGTGGCCGACGCGGGCTTCGAAGTCGTCGTCAACCTGGGGCTGCTCGATCCGCGCTACTGCCTGGCCGACGAAGCGGGCACCGTGAGCGGCCTCGGGCTCGCCTATCATCACATTCCGGTGGACTTCAACGCGCCGCAGCCCGCCGACCTGCAGCGCTTCTTCGACGTGATGGATGCCGCGCGCGACAAGAAGGTGTTCGTCCATTGCGCGGCCAACTACCGCGTGTCGAGCTTCGTCGCGCTCTACCGCGAGGCACGGTTGGGCTGGTCGCCGCAGCAAGGCGACGCGCACATGCGGCGCGTGTGGGAGCCGAACGAGACATGGACGCGCTTCATGGCCGAGGCGCGCGCCCGCCAGAGCACGCGACCGCCGGAAAAACCGTGAAGAGGCCGCCCGAATCGCGTGACTCCGCGAGATCGGGAATGTGACAATCAACGGATGAGAATGCGACTGGCCGCGCGGGTGGCGCTGACGACGTTCGTGCTCGCGCTGTGGTCTTCAGCGGCGGCATCGCAGTCCACGACCGGCAGTATCTCCGGCGTCATCACGGATAGCAGTGGCGGCGTGCTTCCGGGCGCCGACATCGTCGTCCTGCACAGCGCCACCGGGCTCGAACGCCATCAGGTGAGCGATGGCACCGGCTTCTACCGGGTGCTCAACCTCAATCCTGGTCAGTACACCGTGACGGGGCAATTGAACGGCTTCGTTGCGAAGAGGTTCGAGGCCGTGACGGTCAGGGTGAGTCGAGACGTGCGCGTGGACCTGGAACTCCACGTGAGCATTCTCGACCGGGTCGAGGTCATCGGTGAACAGCGGCGCCTGGATATCGGCGCCACGACGGTGGGTGGCGTGGTCACGTCACGCCAGATTTCAGAGCTGCCGCTCAACGGCCGCAGCTTCATGCAGCTCGCCAGCCTGCAGCCGGGCGTGGTCGTGAGCCGTGGCACCGGCAAGGGCTTTACGGGCGGCTTCGGCCAGACGCAGCTCGCCTTCGGCGGCGCCCGCCCCGAGCACACTGGTTACCTGATGGACGGCACCAACATCGCGGACATCTCCGACAAGGCGCCGTCGAGCGTGGCCGGGGTCCTGCTGGGCGTGGACACGCTGCAGGAGTTCAGCGTGCAGACGCACGGCTACAGCGCCGAGTTCGGGCGCGCGGCCGGCGGCTTGATCAGCGCCGTCACGAAGGCGGGCACCAACCAGCTGCACGGCACCGGCTTCGAGTTCCATCGCGACAGCGCGCTCGACGCGCGCAACACCTTCGACGTGGCGGCGCCGCCCACCTTCAAGCGGAATCAGTTCGGAGGCACGCTCGGCGGGCCCATCCTGCGCAACCGGCTGTTTTTCTTCGCCGGCTACGAAGGACTGCGCGACGAGCGGTCGATCACCCGTTATGCCCGCCTGCCCAACGCACTCGCGCACCAGGGGCTGGTGCCGGACGCGTCCGGCGCGCTCCAGAACGTCGGCGTGCATGCCACCGTGCGGCCGTATCTCGATCTGCTGTTCCCGACGCCCACCGGACAGGATTTCGGCGACGGCACGGCGGAGCTCGCGCACGCCCACCTCGATCCCACCGACGAGAACTTCTGGGTGGGCAAGATCGACTGGCAGACCGCGACCGGCGATTCGTTCCTGTTCCGGCTGTCGCGCGATGTGTCGGATTCGCTCACGTCACAGGAGCACCCGCTGTTCGTCGAATCGGCGGCCACCGACACGCGCTATCTCACCGGCCAGCACCAGCATCTCTTCAGCGCGAACGTCCTCAACGTGCTGCGCGTGGCCGCCAACCGGACGTACCGCGACAACGACCTGCTGTCCACGGTGGACATCCCGCGCTCGCTGTACTTCTCCGAGGATCCGCACTGGGGGGCGATCACGGTGACAGGCCTCGCCATAGCCGGTTCCACCGCGACGATCCCGGTGCAGTACACCCAGGACGTCTACGAGATCGCCGACACCTTCACGTGGGTGAAGCGCGGCCACACCTTGAAAACGGGCTTCGGCTGGCAGAACTACCACTTCGACGGGTTCTCCTACTCGCGCTACGGCGGCGAGTTCCGCTTTCGCAACCTCACCGAGTTTCTGACGCTGCGGCGGAGCGCCACCGCGCAGGCCGACCGCTTCACCGGCAACCTGCCGGGCACCGACACCAACCGGCGTGTGCGGCAGCACTACGTGTCGATGTTCGCGCAGGACGACTGGCGCCTGCGCGACGGGCTCACGATCTCGGCCGGGCTGCGCTACGAGTTCGTCACCGATCCCGAGGAGCTGAACGGCGCGGTGGGCGGCCTTCTCAGCTTCGACGACCTCGAGTCCGGCCCGCGCGGCATCACGCCGGGCAGCCCGCTGTTCGACAACCCGTCGAAGGGCAGCCTTGCCCCGCGCCTGGGCGCCGCGTGGAGCCCGGGCCGCGACAACCGGACGACCGTGCGCGGCGGCTGGGGGGTCTTCTATCAGCCGCTGACGGTGTCGTTCTACCGCGGCACCGTCTTTCGCGTGTATCCCTATTTCGCCGGAGTGGACATCCGTCAGCCGGCGGTGTTCGGGCCGGGCAACATCGCGGTGCTGGCGGGGGGTGTCAACCCCGCGTCGGTGCAGAAGCGCTCCGAGTTCATCGAGTACGACCTGAAACAGCCGTTCATCCAGCAGTGGCACGTCAACCTGGAGCGCGAGCTGCCGTTCGGCATGGTCGGCGAAGCGGGCTACATCGGCTCCAAGGGGTCGAACCTGCCGTTCTACGGCGATCCGAATTCGGTGCCGACCGAATACACGGCCGACGGCACCAAGCGCATCGTGCCGGGCGCGACGCTGCGCTATCCGAGCTGGGGCCGCATCCGCACACGCACCAACGTGGCGCGGTCGATCTATCACGGGCTGGTGCTGGGGCTGAACCGCCGCTTCAACGACGGCCTGATGCTGCAGGGCTCGTACACCTACGGCAACAGCCGCGACACGTGGTCGGGCGGTCAGCTCGGCGACAGCGACTTCGACAACGGCACCGGCAACGCGACCGACTGGTGGGATCCCGAGTACGAGTTCGGGCCGTCCAACTTCGACGTGCGCCACAACCTGGTGCTGAACGGGATGTACCAGCTTCCCTGGGGCCGCAATCTCAAAGGCATGGCGGGTGCACTGGCCTCGGGCTGGAACGTCGGCGGCGTCGCGCAGTTCTCGTCGGGCATTCCGTTCACGCCGTATGTCGGCTTCGATCGCGCCGGCGATCTGATGAGCGACACCCTTCAGCAGAAGCCGAACGTCAACGGCACGGTCCGCTATCCGCGGACGGCGGAGCAGTGGTTCGATCCCGCGTCGTTCACCCTGCCGGCGGTGGGGATCTTCGGCAACGCGGGGCGCAACTCGCTGCGGGCGCCGGGCGTGAAAGTGGCCGATCTCTCCGTGTTCAAGAACGTCCCGGTGGGGCACGCCACGGTGCAGGTTCGCCTCGAGGCGTTCAACGCCTTCAACTGGGTGAACCTGGGGCTGCCGTCGGCGGCGGTGCTGTTCAATGCCGACGGCTCGCGCTTTGCCGGCGCCGGGCGCATCACCAGCACGTCGATCCCCGCGCGCCAGCTGCAGCTCGGCGTGAAGGTCCTGTTCTAGCGGCGGGGCAGCAGCGAGTACAGCTTCCGCACCGGGCGGTTGAGCAGCGGGTTGTCGTAGAGACGTCCCAGCCACTCGATGAACTTCCGGCGGCGCGCGTGCCGGCCGTCGTCGCGGCGGAGGCGCGCCTGCAGCGCCTCGTCCACTCGCACGTCCACACCGGGCCCGGCCGGCTGCGCGTCGAGCTCGAGGAACGCCGCCCGCAGCTGCGTGTGGAAGAGGTCGCGGCCGCCGTCGCGCAGCGCTTTCAGCTCCGGCGGCAGATTGGTGTGGCGCGACTGCCCTTCGGCGCGTCCGATCGTCGCGTTCAGGTTGATTTCCCACAGCTGCGGCACGCCCCCGGCCACGCCGTAGTCCACGCGGCCGTACTCGATGCCGGCGAGGTCGAACACGCGGGCCAGCCAGGCGGCGTGCGGATTCTCGCGCTGATACTGCAGGCCCTCGTGCACGCTCGCCTCGGTCGGCTCGTTGCCCTGAGACTTGAGCACCCACTGGCTCGACGCGAACGTGTGGCTGGGGATGATGTGTGCTCCCACCCGGAAGGCGGCGTACTTGCGGAACAGCCCGTCGGGTCCCGACACGTCGCAGTACTCGACGATCATGTGATCGCGCATGCGCCGGCCGCGGATGCGGAGCGCGGCGAGCACCCGGCGCAGCTCGTCGTGCGAGTGGACCAGCCGTGTGGCCGGGCCGTTGTGCCGATGGATGTGGCGGACAAAGACGGGGAAGCGAGTCACCTCGTCGGCCTGGTCCACGCGATACACCCGGAAGCGGTTCAGGCCCTGCTCCCACAGCCGGTGCAGCAGCTCGAACCGCAGCAGCACGCGGCGCGGATCGTTGAGGCGCGGCACCTGCGGCGCCGCCGCGACGTGCGCGTCCCACAGCCGTGCCACCAGGTCACGCCGCGCCGGCGTCACCTGATCCAGTCCGGCGAAAATCTGCGCGCCGCCGCCGAGCGCGATGCGATCGCCGGCCAGGTCCTCGTAGAGTCGTGGCTCGAACCGGTCGGCGATGGCCCGGCCGCGATGACTCTGGTAGTTGTTCAGGCCGAACAGACCGTCACGGTTGACCCAGAACGTGATCACGGCGCCGACTCCATCGTGGCCGTGGTCCCCACCCGTTGCGTGTCCCACAGTGCGCGATAGAGATCGTTCGCGCCCAGCAGCGCCTCGTGCGAGCCCGACGCCACCACGGTGCCGCGGTCCACGACGAGGATGAGATCCGCCGCACGCAGCGTCGACAGCCGGTGCGCGATGGTGAAGGTGGTCTTGCCCCGCATCAGCCGCTCCAGCGCCGCCTGGATCTTCACCTCGGAGATCGAGTCGAGATTCGAGGTGGCCTCGTCGAGGATGACCACCGGCGCGTCCTTGAGGAGCGCGCGGGCGACGTTGATCCGCTGGATCTGCCCGGCCGACAGCAGGCGGCCACCGACGCCGAGCACCGTGTCGTATCCCTGCGGCAGCTTCACGATGTCGTCGTGGATCTCGGCCGCCGCCGCGGCACGCTCCACGTCGGCGTCGGAGGCCGTGATGCTGCCGTAACGGATGTTCTCGCGGACGCTGGTGCCGAACACGAAGAGGTCTTGCGTCACCAGGGCCAGGTGCCGGTGCAGGTCGCGCAGCCGGTAGTCGCGCAGGTCGCGCCCGTTGAGCAGGATGCGGCCGGCGGTGGGGTCGTAGAAGCGCGCCAGCAGGCTCACGAGCGTGGTCTTGCCCCCGCCCGACGGACCGACGATGCCCACGTGCTGGCCCATGCGCACGTCGAACGAGACGCCGGTGAGCACCGGCGTGGCCGGGTCGTAGCCGAAGGACACCTGCTCGAACTGCAGCGTGGCGATCGGCTCGTCGAGCGCCACCGCGCCGGCACGGTCGCGGACGTCGGGCCTGGTGGCCAGCAGCTCGCGGATGCGCTCGAGGGAGCTCCAGTTGGATTGCCCCTCCATGAAACGGCCGAACGCGTTGTTGAGTGGCCCGTGAATCGCCCTGATGGCGACGAGCGTGGCCACGAGGGACGGCATCGACAGCCGGCCGGCCATGATCTCGAAGCCGCCGGCCACGACGACCGTCACGACGCTCAGGCTTCCGGCCGTCTCGAGACCAACGTCGCCGAGCGCCTTGAGGCGGGTTGCCGACACGAGCTGCTCGAAATAGCGGCGCGCGGTGGCGATGCTGTTGCGCGTTTCGAGCTCTTCGCCCGCGTAGATTTTGACGACCCGGATGCCCTGTACGAGCTGCAGCAGCAGATCGGTGAGGCGGTAGCCCTGGCGGCGGCTCTGGCGCGAGCGGCGGCGCATCTGGCCGACGAGCCAGCGTGTGGGCGCGGCACCGAGCGCCAGGATCGGCAGCGAGATCAACACCAGCCACGGGCTCAACCACAGGGCGGCCGCCGTGTAGGCCAAGGCCTGCGCACCGAACACCGCGAATTCGACGAGGGAGGACGCCACCGCCCGCGTCTTCGAGACGTCCTGCCGCACCGATTCGATCAGGTCGCCCCGATGCCGCTGGTCGAAGAACGACACCGGCAGCCGGAGGAGGTGCGTGATGACCGTCTCCATCAGATCGAGCTCGATGAGCCGCGACATCTTCTGCATCGCCACCTGCGCGCCGTAGGCGGCAAGCGCGCCGCCGACGAAGACGACCAGGAGGAGTGCGGCGACGACGAGGAGCGCGGTGGACTGGTCGAGGCCGCTCGTCAGGGCCGCCGCGACGCCCGTGGGCGTGGACAGCACGGAGGCCAGGAAGTCGCGGATGAGCACCACCGCGGCGACCGTGGTGCCGATCCGCAGCAGCGACATCGACACGAAGCCGGCAATCAGCCAGCGGTGGATCCGCGCGAAATGGGTCGCCTGTGACCACGCGAACGTGGCGACCGAGGTTCGCCCGCCCTCGCGCGTCCGCTTCGGCGCGGCAGGCCTGCTGTCGGCGTGGGCCATCTCTGCCAGTAGCTTAGCCGCTCTTCCCGCAACCGCTTCTCGCGCCAGTGCCCCGGTGCGAAGTCCCGTGAATACGGGCGCAACGGGTTGGACGGACCACGCCAGCCCGGCTACGCTTGAGTCCGGTCAATCTCGATCATGGCGCGCGCCTTCGCGGGTTTCCTCGTCTTCGTGGTCTCCACGGCCGTTGCCGCCGGAGCGGCCGGCTGCGCCGCCTCCTCGCCGGCGAGCGAGGATCCGCGCGCCTTCTTTGCCGGCAAGACGCTCACCTATATCGTCGCCACGGAAGCCGGCGGCGGGTACGACGCCTACGGCCGGCTCGTGTCGCAGTACATCGGCAAACGGCTCGGCGTCCGCAACGTCGTGGTGAAGAACATTCCCGGCGGCGGGCACATCGTCGGCGCGAACGAGCTCTATCGCTCGCGCCCCGACGGCCTGACGCTCGGCATGTTCAACAGCGGCCTCATCTACGCTCAGCTCCTGGAGCGCCGCGGCTTTCATGCGCGGCTCGATCGAATGAGCTGGATCGGCAAGGCCGGCGGCGAACCGCGCGTGCTCGTCACCTCGACGCTGTCCGGATTCCGGTCCATCGACGACGTGCGGCGTGCCGGCCGGCCGCTGCTGGTGGCGGCGGGAGGGGTCGGCACCGAGGGCTACATCGAGGCCACGCTGCTGACGGCCGCTCTCGGGCTGCCGACTCGCGTAGTGCTCGGGCTCGCGTCGCGTGACGCACAGCTCAGCATGATGCGCGGCGACACCGAGGCGCAGTTGGTCTCGGCCAGCACCGGGCGGCCGATCCTCGACGGCGGCTACGGCACCGCCATCATGCGTGTCGGGTCGGGGCCGGGCGTGGACGAGCGCGTGCCCGACGCCGCTTCGCTGCTGACAACCGATGACGGCCGGCGTCTGGTCGCGCTCATCCAGTCGGTGGCGACGCTCGGGCGCTGGACGGCCGGCCCCCCAGGTATCGGCGCCGATCGGCTCGCGGTGCTCAGAGACGCCCACGCGGCGGCGCTGGCGGATCCCGAGCTGCTCAGCGCGGCGAAGAGACTCGAACTGCCCATCCAGCCGATGGACGGCGCCGCGCTGGCCGACGCCGTGGCGCGCGTGCTCGCGCAGCCCCCGGCGACCCTGTCCCTGCTCCATGCGGCTGATTCTCGATAGCTTCGCCACCCTCGTCTTCGATCCGTCGCTGTGGCTCGTCATGCTGGCCGCCGTGCCGCTGGGCATGCTGTTCGGCGCGGTGCCGGGCCTCGGTGGCAAGCTCGGAATCGTGCTCTCCATTCCGATCGTCTTCGGGATGGACACCGTGCACGGCTGCGTGTTCCTCATCGCGATGCACTCGGTGGTGCACACCGGCGGATCGATCCCGTCGATCCTCCTCGGGATTCCCGGCACCGGCCCCGACGCGGCCACGGTGTGCGACGGCTACCCGATGGCGCAGAAGGGCGAGGGTGGCCGCGCGCTCGGCGCGAGCCTGGCGGCCTCGGCCGTCGGCGGCGTGCTCGGCGCGGTGTTCCTGGCGGCGCTCATCCCCGTGGTCGGACCGATCGTACTGGCCTTCGGTCCGGCCGAGTACTTCTTCCTGGCCATTCTCGGCTTGACGTTCGTCGGCGCCGTGAGCGGCGACGATCTCCCCAAGGGCATCCTGGTCGGCGCGCTCGGCCTGATGCTGGCGTTCGTGGGCTCCGAGGCGCAGACCGGCGTCCAGCGTTTCAGCTTCGATCAGCCGTTCCTCTGGGACGGCGTGGACGTGATCACCGCCGTCATCGGCATCTTCGCGATCCCCGAGTGTCTTGCGCTTGCCACCGGCGAGCGCACCGAAGAGAACCGCCTCTCGGCGGCGACGCGCTATGGCGTCGGCGACCTGCTGGAGGGCGTGAAGGACGTCGGGCGCCACTGGGCGCTGACGCTGCGCACCTCGTTCATCGGCGCCGTGATCGGCCTCATCCCCGGCCTCGGGGGCGACGTCGCCTCGTGGATGTGCTACGGCCACGCCGTCCAGACCTCGAAGACGCCGGAACGCTTCGGGAAGGGCGCGGTCGAGGGTGTGATCGGGCCGGAGGCGGCCAACAACTCCAAGGAAGGCGGCGCGCTGCTGCCGACGCTCTTCTTCGGCATTCCCGGCAGCTCGGGGATGGCCGTGATGCTGGGCGCCTTCGTCGTCATCGGCGTGCAGCCGGGGCCCGAGATGGCGGGCGAGAACCTCGGGCTCGTGTGGGTGCTCATCTGGACGCTGGTCATCGCCAACGTCCTGGCCGCCCTGATGTTCCTGGCGATCGGCCGCTGGCTGGCGCTCGTCGTCCACGTGCGCGCCGGACTGCTCGTGCCGTTCGTGCTGCTCCTCGGCTGCGTCGGCTCGTATCTGGGCGGCGGCACGTGGGAAAACCTGCTCGTGCTCATCGTCCTCGGGGGGCTCGGCGTCGGCATGAAGCGCCACAACTGGCCGCGGGCGCCGTTCATGATCGGGCTCGTGCTCGGGCCGATCATGGAGCTGTCGCTGCACCAGGCGCTCACCATCTGGGGACCGTCGTTCGTGCTGCGCCCGATTGCGCTGGCGCTGGCTGGCGCCACGGTGCTGACGGTGGCCGTGTCGATCCGCGCGGCCGCGCGGCGGAAAGGATCGACCGGTGCGGCGGCCTGAGCTGACGGTGCCGGCGACGCTGGCCGTGGTGTTCGCCGCCATGACGGCGACGGCCAGCGTCTATCCGCCGGACGCCCGGCTGATGCCGCTCGTCGTCGGCATTCCCGCCCTCGCGCTCGCGGCGTGGGAGCTGTGGCGCGCCTGGCGCGCGGCTGGCCAGCCCTCGGCGGATGGCCGCCGGCGCTCGGGGCAGATCGCGGCGCTGGCGTGGTTCGGCGGCTTCGTGGCCGCCATCGTGGCGGGCGGCTTCCTCGTCGGCGGCACGGCCGCCGTCATGGTGCTGCAGCGGTTCTGGATGCGGGAATCGTGGCGCGCGGCGTGCCTCGGCGGCCTCGCCGCTTTCGCCGTGCTCGCCGCCGGCATCGAACGGGGACTGGGACAGCCGCTTTTCGAGGGCGTCGTCACGGGATGGGCACGCGGATGGCTGGGTATCTGACGAATCCTGACGAGCCGCTGGCCGAGAGCGCGCCGGTGGCCTGGGCGTTGGCGCCCCGGTTGTGCGCCGGTGATCCGGCGTCCAGCGAGAGCTGCCTCTGGTATCACCGCATCTGGCAGTACCTGCGGCTGCTCGAGATCATCACCTCGATCCGGACCAACACTGCGTTCCTGCTCGACACGCTGGAGCGGCTGGCGCCCACGCATCCGCGCGTGCTGATCTCGGGCAGCGCGGACTACGCCATGCTGGCCCACCTGCGGCAGGCGTTCGGCGCCCGGCCGCTCGACGCGACGATGCTCGATCGGTGTGCCACGTCAGTGGCGATCAACCAGTGGTACGCCGAGCGCTACGGGATGGCGCTGACGCCAATCTGTGGTGATGCGCTCACAGTGCAGGGGGATCGGCCGTTCGACCTGGTGTGCACGCACAACTTCGTCGGCCGCTTCGACGGCGAGGCGCGGCAGCGGCTGGTGAACCGCTGGCACGCCGTGCTGCGCCCCGGCGGCGTGGTGGTGACGACGCAGCGGGTGCGGCCCCGCGATCGGCAGCAGTACTCGTCGTACTCGGAGGACGAAGCCCGCGCCCTGGCCGACACGGTGGCCAGTGCAGCGTCCGTCTATGCGGGCGAGCTGGGCGCCACACCGGAGGAGATTCGCGAGGTGACGTATCAGTACGCGCTGCGCAAGCGCAGCCACGTGATCGCGTCGCCCGAGGCGATCGTCGCGCCGTTCGAGCGCGCCGGCTTCGCGGTGAGCCTGGCGGACGAGGGGGGCGGGCCGGCGGAACGCGAGACGGACCGGCCGTCGTCGACGGCGGGCCTCGACACGTACCGCATGCGCATCGTCGCCGTCAGGCGGTAGCCGAGTTCAAGAGCTCGGCCACCCGCGACGTCAGCGCTTCGGGGGAATACGGCTTGGCCAGAAACGCCACCGAGCCTCGCGGCACGCCCTTGCGGGCGGTGACGTCGTCGGGGTATCCGGACGTGAACAGGATGCCGGCGGCGGGAAAGGCCTGCTCGAACCGCTCGGCCAGCTCGCGTCCGTTCATGCCGCGCAGCACCACGTCCGTCAGCAGCAGGTGGATGGGCTCGTGCCGGCTTTCGAAGAACCGCATGGCCTCGTCGCCCGACGACGCCTGCATCACCTGATAACCGGACGAGCGCAGGACCTCGGTGGCAAAGCCACGCACGTCGTCCTGGTCTTCCACCACGAGAATGCGCCGCGACCCGACGGGCGCCGGTGCGTGCGCGGCGGTGACGACCGCCGGTGCCTCGACGTCGATCTCCTGCCGGGCCTGCGGCAGAAAGATGCGGAAGCGGCTGCCCTGGCCCGGCTCGCTCCACACGTCGATGGCGCCCTGACGCTGCCGCACGATGCCGTACACCGTGGACAGCCCGAGACCGGTGCCGGCATCGCCCTTGGTGGAGAAGAACGGTTCGAAGATCTGCTGCCGCGTCTCGGCGCTCATCCCGGCGCCGGTGTCGGTCACCGAGAGCACCACGTAATCGCCGGGCGTCAGCTCGGGCGGATGGCTGCCGGAACCGTTCACCGTCTGGTTCTCCGTGGCGATGTCGATGCGGCCGCCGCCCGGCATCGCGTCGCGCGCGTTCACCACCAGGTTCATCAGCACCTGATTGGTCTGGCTGACGTCGCCTTCGGAGCGGGCGAGCTGCAGCCCCGGGGTGATGACGAGCTGCACGTCCTCGCCGGCCAGCCGGCGCAGCAGCGGCTCCGCGTCGTGAATCACCGTGTTCAGGTCGAGCGGGACGACGTCGGTGACCTGCCGGCGGCTGAACGTGAGGAGTTGGTTGGTGAGCTCCGCGGCGCGCCGGCCCGCCTTGTTGATCTGTTCGACCTCGTCGCGTGTCTCCGCCGTCAGCGGCCCCGTCAGCAGGATCTGGCTGTAGCCGTTGATCACCGTGAGCAGGTTGTTGAAGTCGTGGGCGACGCCGCCGGCGACGCGGCCGATCGACTCGAGCCGGCGCGACTGCTGCAGCTGCGACTCGAGGTGCTGCCGCTCGTGCTCGGCGCGGCCTTGCTGCTCGATCGACCGCTCCAGCCGCGCGTTGAGCCGCCGGGAGCGCACGAACGCGAACGAGAGCACCGAGACGAAGCCGAGCATGCCGATCAGCACCTTGCCGGCGTGCTGGCGCAGGGCCTCGGTGAACGTGAGGCGGCCGAACGACTCGTACGGCCCGATGCGCAGCTCCTGCATCAGCTGCTGCACGGGCGTGTAGCTGAGGGGCGCGGTGAAGCCGGAGACGCCCACGGCGCGCGACGCCGGGCTGCCGGCGTCGATGGCGAGGAGCGCGACGGCGACGCGCGTCACCACGTCCTCGTCGAGCTCGCCCACCGCCGCGAACGCGGCCTCGGGGTAGAGGGGCGTGCTCACCGTGATCGGATAGCGGCCATCCCGTCCCTGCGGGCTTCCCAGCACGCGGAAGCCGCCAGGGCACGAGTCCCGCAGGGTGTGAAACACGTTGGCCGGCAGCACGCCGACGTCGGTGGCGCCGGAGCACACCTTGGCGGCCACCTGCTGGTACGAGAAGTCGAATTGCAGGCGGCCGAAGTCCGCTTCGGAGATCCCACGCCGGTGCCACTCCCGCATCGACGCCAGCCACCCTCCGAGCGCCAGCCGCGACAACGCCAGCACGCGTTGATCTCGCGCGTCCTCGAGGCGCTGCAGATCCTGGCGATCGCTTCTGACGAACACCGCGCCCGCGAGAAACGGCGTGACCCGGTCGCCCGCCAACTGCGTCACCGTGGCAATCGGCCGCACGCGGTGGCGCGTCGTCAGCGTGACGAGGGCCACGGGCGACGCCACGACGAAATCGAGCTGGCCCGCATCCACCACCTGGACCATCTGCTCGATGCTCTCGAGCGGTACCACTTCGACGCGGCGGCCGTCGAGAAATGTCGAGAGGTAGTCGGTGAGCGGCGCAAAGTCCGGCGGCGGCGCGCCGAACTGGGAGGTGACGTTGCCGACGCGCAGCGGGCGTTCCTGCGCCGCGGCGACAGCCGGCAGACAGATGATCCAGGCGACGGCGAAGGCGACGCCCCGGAGCATCGGCGTCAGCGAGGCGGAGTCCGCGCGGAGTAGAGGATGCCCGTGTACTGCATCTCTTCCCACGTCTGATCGCCCCAGTGCACCTCGATCGTGGGGTCTGGATTGAACCGGTTGGCCTTCGAGTTGTCGTACCAGGCGGTGGAGACGATGCGGGCTCCCTTCGGCACCTGCAGCGGCTCCTTGAACAGGTAGTAGGTCTGCCAGTTGAAGTCGTACTTCGGCACTGCCAGGATCGGCGTCGAGGTCCCGTCCGGCAGCGCCAGCGTGTAGCGCCACTGCTTGCCACGTACGTGCGTATGCGGGAAGAGGCCCCACACGATCGCGTCCTGGGCAAACGTGGCGTCGGTCGTCACCGCCTGATCGGCGGAGCCGGGGGGCAGCACCAGTTTCGCGTTCAGGAACGCGGACGCGTGCATCTCGGTGGCCGGCGGCTGCTTCGCGAAGATGAGTGCGACTTTCGATCGGTCGGTGCCGGCGGTGCCGTTGGTCGTGTAGTGCATCTGGAACTGAAGCACGCCGCCCGGCGGCAGGCGCAGAGCCGTGCCCTGAGGAAACACCTGCGGATCGGTGCCCGGGGCGTACGTGGCGAGGAGACGCGACGGTCCGATCGGCCGCTGCGGTGGCCGGTCACCGGTCTCCCGCCGCGGCAGCATGCTGTCGGCGCGATTCGGCACCATGATCGGCGCGGCACCCGAGCCGTCGGGCGGGGCCTGGTAGTAGACGAGGATGTGATGCACCAGCGCGCGGTTGCCGGGCCGGGCTTCGATCGCCTGAAGCCACTTGGTCTCGGTGAACCCCGTCGGGACGTAGAAATTCTCGTAATGGATCGTGCCTTGCGCCGGCACCGCGTAGTCCTCGGGCAGCTCGAACACCTGATCGGGCGTGCCGATGCTCCAGCCGTCGGCGAAATTCGGGCGGGGCGGCAGCACCGCGGGGTTGCCCTGCGGCGCACCGCCCGCGACCCAACGCGCGATGAGGTCCTTCTGCGCGGCCGACAGCCGACGCTCGTTGACGAACGTGCCGTGCGGTGCGTCGGCGTGCCACGGCGGCATGCTGCCGTCGGCGACGCGGCGGCCGATCGCCTGCGCCCAGGGACGCGCCTCCGCGTACGTGAGCAGCGACATCGGCGCGATTTCGCCGGCGCGATGACAGCCGGCGCAGTTGGCGTAGAGAATTGGCGCCACGTCCTTCGTGAACGTCGGGACGTCCGCCGCGTGTGGAGCCTGGGCGTGTCCGAGGATGGTGGCGGCGCAGAGCGCTATGGTGCCTGCGAATAGGGAAAGCGCGGTTGGACGCATGTGCCCCCAGTCTAGCCGTAACTCAGCTAACTGGTCAGGTGGGTCAGGCAGGTCGGGTGGGTCAGGTAGGTCAGGTAGGAAGAGCGCGTGTCAGAAAGAATGTGCTCTCACCCACCAGACCCACCTGACCCACCCGCCCCTCCTGACCCAATTGTCACCGCGTGGACGTCTGCGGCGCCGCGCAGGACCAGTTGGAGGCGTCCTTGATGTTTCCCGATCCCTTGTACTTCGCGTACTGCGGGTAGGCGCAGATCGGCCGCGACAGGCTCGATCGCGTGTTGAACCCCATCATCTGCGTCGGCGCCACGCTCTTCTCACGCCACGTTTCCATCGTGCCGACGCTGTCGAACGTGTCGGGGCCGTCGCCGCCGCGGCAGTGGCCCATGCCCGGCACCATGAACAGGCGGACGAAGTCGCCCTGGTTGCGTCCCATCTTGTTGAGCACGCTCTCGTAGTAGAGCACCGTGTTTTCGGGGGTGATGCCGGTGTCGCCCCAGCCGGCGTAGAGCAGGAGCTTCCCGCCGCGCGCCTTGAACTTGGAGAGGTCGGGATCGACGGCGTCCACGAAGCCGACCTTGCTGTTGATGATCGGCATGTCGCGATCGAGGTCGAACTTGTTCCAGTCGTAGTTCGCGTCCTGGAAGCCCCAGATGCGCACGGTGTCGAAGCCGCCGCCGGGCACGCCGCCCGGCTGGATGCCGCGCAGGGCCGGCAGCGGGTTGCCGAGCGCCTGCCCCGAGAAGATCAGCTCGCCCCTGCTGTTCTTGGTGCCGCCGTAGAACGCTTCGACCGTCTTGAGCTGCGGTGGCGTGAGGCAGCTGTCGCTGTCGGCGCCCTTGCACGCCAGCTTCGAGAAGTCGAACGTGCACGCGCGCGGATTGTTGAGAAACCCTTCCTTCATCGTGTCGCAGGCATCGAGCACCGCCTTCGACACCATCGCGGCCTTGGCCGCCGGAATCGCGGCTTCGGGGTGGCGCGTCAGCTCGATGCTGCGCGCGACGCCGGAGGTGTGCATCTGGATGTGGCGGTTGGCGAGCGCGCCGGCGATGATGCCGTCGAAGTCCTCGGGATAGCGCTGCGCCGCCATCACCGCCTGGCGTCCGCCGGTGGAGCAGCCCTTGAAATAGGAGAACTGCGGCGCGGTGCCGTAGTAGCGGTCGATCAGCTTCTTCGACGTGGCCGTCATCTCGTGCACGGCGCGATAGGCGAAGTCCACGATCTTCTCGGGATGTCCGAGCGCGAACATCCCGCCGGAGCCTTCGGTGGCTTCATCGTGGCCGGTGTCGCCGCCCGCGGTGGCGTAGCCGAGGCGCAGCGCGGTCTGCATCTCGCCGAGGCCCTGAATCGACCCGCCGAAGCCGCCGTTGCCGACGGCCATGAAGCGGCCGTTCCAGTTCTCGTTGGGGAGCCACACCTCGGCGTTGATCTTGGAATCCGCCGTCGGCTTGAGCACCAGCTTCACGCGGCAATAGGCCGGCGTGGCCACGACGGCGGGGCCTCGCGCGGCGCCGCCCCCCGCGCGGCCGGCCTGGGGCGCTGCGCCACCACGCGCGGGCGCGGCCGGCGCGCCGGGAGCAGGCGGCACCACGGCGGCGACGGCTTCAGTCGTGATGGCCACTTGCGGCGTGGCCATCGACTGCAGCGAGTCACAGGTCGTCGTGGCGGACGACACGGCGGCGGCGGAAGCGAACACGAGGCCGAGGCTCAACATGGGGTGTCCCTTTACTGACGATTGAAGCGGTGGACGCGGCCGTAGAGATTGAATTCCGAGACGAACAGATCGCCCTGCGGACTGATGGCCACGCCGTGCGGTGACAGCACGAAACCGGGCCGCCACTGTTCGGGCTTGAGCTGATTGGTGCCGACGCCCTGTTCGGTGTTGGCGCCGATCCGCTCCACGACCTTGCCGGCCTTGTCGAGCACCGTCACCCGGCCGGTGAGCTCGCCGACGACCACGTTGTCGCCGCTCAGCGTGATCGCCGCGGGCAGCAGCAGATCGGAGGCGACCACGCCGAGGAACTCGCCGGAGAGCGACAGGTGGACGACGCGGTTGTTGGCGCGGTCGGTGCCGATGAGGCGCGCTGGCTGGTAGCGTGTGTCGATGGCGAGCTTGTGCAGCGTGTTGAAGCTGTACGGCGCCTTCTTGCCGCCGAACGACGCGAGGTACTTGCCGGTCTTGTCGAATCGGTGGATGTAGTCGCTCGCGTAGCCGTCGGTCGCGTAGATGTCGCCGTTGGGCGCCACGTCGAGGCCCGTGAGCAGCAGCTGCAGCTCGTTGCTGCGCGCGTTGCGCACCTTGAACTCGTCGGGAATCGCCGACGACCCGATCGTCATCACGATCTGGCCGTCGAGCCGCATCTTCACGATGGTCTGGCCGCGCAGCGTGGCGCCGTAGAGGAACTCGCCCTCGGGCTGCGCGCGGATCACGAACCCGTGGAAGTCGCTCGGCGCGCCGGTCACATTGCGCAGGAAGGTGCCGTCGGGCGCGTAGACCTGCAGCCCCGCGGCCGGGTCCTGCACGCTCACGAACACCTCGCCCTTCGAGCTGACGGCGATGTCGCCGTGCATGTTGCCGAGCTGCGGCCGCCCCGCGGGCAGCTTCAGCCAGTCGGCCACGGTGGAATAGCCGGCGGCCGCAACGGTCGTGACCGCGCAGGCCAGCGCGGCGCAGACGACGCAGGCACGGATGAGGCGGGAAGTGGGCATGCGTCGCGAATTATGTCTGCTTCGCATAGGTTGTCAAACCGGTAAAGGGACCGGTCCGGCCGCCCGTAGTTACCCGCGGAGGCGGGAGAGCATGGTGCGTGTGAGCATGAGACAGATTCTCGCGGCGCTCGTTCTGATGACCGCCACGGCGTCGCTCGTCTGGGCACAGAGCCCGCCCGCGACGGCCACCGGCACCATCAACGGCAAGTCGATCGCGGTGCGCTATTCGGCGCCGTCGGTGCGCGGCCGGCAGATTTTCGGGCCTGGCGGGCTGCTGTCGAAGGATCCCACCTACCCGGCGTGGCGGGCCGGCGCCAACTCGGCGACGACTCTCACGACGGATGCCGATCTCACGGTGGGCACTGTGTCGGTGCCGAAGGGCACCTACACGCTGTACGCGTGGGTGCAGAACCCCGACGCGTGGGATCTGATCATCAACAAGCAGACCGGCCAGTGGGGTCTGATGTACGACGCCAAGCAGGATCTCGGGCGCGTGAAGATGACGATGAGCAAACCGCCGGCGCTCGTCGAGCGGCTGAAGTACACGATTGCCGACAAGGGAGCGGGGAAGGGCGAGCTGCGTCTGGAGTGGGAGCACCGCGTGGCGACGGTGCCGATCACTGTAAAGTAGAGGGCTTGCCGAGCCTGAATCTCAACGAGCGCGCGTGGGCGCTCGCCGTTGACGCGCTGGGACGCGCCGACCTGCTGCGTCTGCGCGCTCACCTCCTGGGCTGCGGCGCCCGTGTCATCGATGCCGGCGTCGAGGTGCCCGGGGGGCTCGATGCCGGCCTTCTCCTCGCCAGACTCTGCATGGGCGACGTCGGGCATGTCAGCCTGACGCCGATCACCATCGCCGGGGAGTCCTGGCCCGGCCTGCAGGTCTGGACCGATCATCCGGCCGAATGCTGCATGGCGTCGCAGTACGCCGGCTGGGCCATCACGCCCGAGGGCTACTTCGCCATGGGCTCCGGCCCGCTGCGCGCGAAGGCGCGCGTCGAGCGGGAGCTCTTCGAGCACCTCGGCTACGCCGAGGACGTCAGCAGAGGCGTGCTGGTGCTCGAAACGCGGACGCTGCCGACCGACGACGTCGCGCTGTGGGTGGCGAAGAAGGCCGGCGTCGATCCCGATGGCCTGCTGTTCGCGGTGGCGCCGACGGCGAGCCTGGCCGGTGGCGTGCAAGTGGTGGCGCGTGTCGTCGAGACCGGCCTGCACAAGATGGAGAAGCTCGGGTTCGACGTCCATCGCGTGGTCAGCGCGATGGGCACGGCGCCGCTGGCGCCGTCGGCCAAGAACGATCTGCGCGCCATCGGGCGTACCAACGACTGCGTGCTCTACGGCGGCCAGGCGCGCTTCGTGGTCAACGCCGGCGACACCGAGCTTGCCGAGCTCGTGGAGCGCATGCCCGCCTCGGCGTCGCCGGACTACGGCACGCCCTTCTACGAGACCTTCAAACGCTACGACAACGACTTCTACAAGATCGATCCGATGCTCTTCAGCCCGGGCGAGATCTGGTTGACGAGCACCACGACGGGCCGCACATTTCATGCGGGTCACCTGAACCCGGACGTGCTTCGCGCGTCGTTGTTCGAGCTGTGACCCGCGTGAAGGCTTCGGGCTTCGGGCCTCGGGCTTCAGCGTGAACGTTTCCATCCTGTCTGTTCGCTCGGGCTGGCACACGGACGAATTGCTGCGCGCGTTGTCAGCGCGCGGCCACGTCGGCGTCGTGGTGCCCTACGAGGGGCTGATCGCGCGGATAGGCGGGCCTGAGGGCCCGCAACTGCGTACGGAGGGGCTCCCGCTCTTCGAGGCCGACGCGGTGCTGGCCCGCATCATTCCGAGCGGCTCGCTCGAGCAGATCATCTACCGCGTGGACGCGCTCCACTGGCTCGAGGAACGCGGCATTCCGGTGGTCAACTCGCCGCGCGCCATCGAGCGCGCGGTGGACAAGTTCTACACGAGCGCGCTGCTGCACGACGCGGGGCTGCCGACCGTGGAGACGGTGGTGTGCGAGCGCGCCGCCGACGCCGTCGCCGCGGTGCGCGAGTTCGGCGACGCGGTGATCAAGCCGATTTTCGGCTCCATGGGGCATGGCATCGTGCGCGTCAGCGATCCCGACGTCGCCTTCCGCGTGGCCAAGACGCTCGAGACCACGCGTGCGGTCTTCTACGTGCAGCGCGCCGTCGATCACGGCGGCCGCGACTACCGTCTGTTCGTGATCGGCGGGCGGGTGCTGGCGGCCATCGAACGCCGCGCCGCCGAGGGCGACTGGCGCTCCAACGTGGCGCGCGGCGCGGCGGCGGTGCCCTTCGAGGCGCCCGCCGGGTGGCAGGAGCTGGCGGTGCGCGCGGCGGCCGCCATCGAGGCCGATTACGCCGGTGTCGATCTCCTGCAGTCACGCGACGGGCGCGTCTTCGTGCTCGAGGTCAACGGCATCCCCGGATGGGAAGGGCTGCAGCGCGCCACAGGCGTGGACGTGGCGGGCGCCATCGTGCAGCACGTCGAGGCGCGCGCACGCGTGGGCGCGTCACGGCCGGCATGACCCTGCGCGACAGCGGCCTCGGGCTGCCGCCGCCCGCGGCCACGCCCGACGAGATCGCGGCGGCAGCGCAGCTCGCGTGCCTGCTCGAAGCGCACGCGCCCAAGCCTGGCAACGTGTCGCCGGGCCGCGACTTCGCCGACGTCGGCTACGGCGACTTCGTGGCCAGCGCCGCGGCCATCGGGGCGCCGTTCGCTCGTGTCGCCGGCACGCCGCTTGGCGCGCTCGTCCGCGAGGCGGTCGACGCCACGTCCCGCTGGGCGCGGTCGAACACCAATCTCGGCATCGTGCTGCTGCTGGCGCCGCTTGCCAAGGCCGCGCTCGGGCCGAACGACCTTCGCAGCAATCTAGTCGGCGTGCTCGACGCGACGACCGTGGACGACGCCCGCGAGGTGTATGCGGCGATCCGTCTCGCCAGTCCCGGCGGGCTGGGCCGCGCCGCCAACCAGGACGTCGCCCGCGAGCCCACGCTGCCGCTGCGCGAGGTGATGCGGCTGGCCGCGGATCGCGACAGCATCGCGCGCGAG
This sequence comes from Vicinamibacterales bacterium, assembly GCA_035646375.1. GTDB lineage: Bacteria > Acidobacteriota > Vicinamibacteria > Vicinamibacterales > UBA2999 > DASYRM01. The sequence continues at coordinate 491 of DASRPM010000072.1, read as the reverse complement.
TACGACACGAGCTTTGCCGCCACCTTCGATACCGGCCTGCCGGCGCTGCGGCAGGCGCGCGCGGACGGGCTCGGCTGGGACGACGCCATCGTCGAGACGTTCCTCACGCTGCTCGCGGCCGCGCCCGACACCCACATTGTCAGGCGTGCCGGTCTCGACCGTGCCGTCAGCGTGTCGCGCCTGGCGGTGACCGTGCTGGCCGAGGGGGGCGTGCGCACCGACGCCGGCCGCCAGTCGGTGGCCCGTTTCGACCGCTCGCTGCGCGACGATCGCCACTCCGCCAATCCGGGCACCAGCGCCGACCTCACCGCCGCCGCGATTTTCGTGTTGCTGCTCGAAGGCGGCTGGGGTCGCTAGCTACTAGCTAGTAGCCAGTAGCCAGTAGCTTGTAGCAAGGGCTACCAGCTGCTACCGGCTACCAGCTACGAGCTACCAGCTAGAATGATCCGATGCAGCGCCGCGGCGAGTTCCGCGTTTCGGTCTCGAAGGAC
>DASRPM010000071.1:0-10882 GCA_035646375.1 Vicinamibacterales bacterium | reverse complement strand
ACGGTCACCGGCTGCAGTTCCGCGCCGAGGCGTTCAACGCCTTCAACAACGTGAACTACACCAAGGTGTCCCTCGACGCGGCATCGCCGAACAGCTTCGGCGTGTTCACCGAGGCGGCGCCGGCCCGGGTGATGCAGTTCGCCCTTCGCTACGAGTTCTAAGGGATTCCATTCGTCGGAGGAAGCGGGATGAAACGGTTACTCCTCGCGCTGGCGGCCTTCGGGCCGCTGGCGCTCGTCGCGTATCTGAGTGCTCCGGTCGAGGCGCAGTCGCCAACCACAGCGCCAACTCCAGTGCAAATCGAGTATTTCGAAAAGAGCGTCCGCCCGGTTCTCACCGAGAACTGCGCCAGTTGCCACGGCAACGGCGCCGCCGGCGGGTTGCGGCTCGACTCGCGCGAGGCCGCGCTCGAAGGCGGCAAGTCGGGCCCCGCCATCGTGCCCGGCGATCCCGACAAGAGCCTGCTGATGGCGGCGGTGCGGCACACGGGCGCCACGAAGATGCCGCTCGGTGGCGACAAGCTGAGCGACGCCAAGCTGCAGGCCCTCGCCACCTGGATCAAGGACGGCGCGGCCTGGCCCGAGGTACAGGCGGGTACCAAGCCGGAATCGGTGCTGAGCGATCACTTCGAGACGCACATCCGGCCGGTGCTGGCGCAGCAGTGCTTCGCCTGCCACACGAACTCGAAGAGCGGCGGCCTGCGGCTCGATTCGCGCGACGACCTGATCGCGGGTGGTAAGTCGGGCGCGGGGCTCGTGCCGGGCGATCCCGACCGGAGCCTCCTCATCGCGGCGCTGAAGCACAGCGGCTCGCTCAGGATGCCGAAGGGCGGCACGCGGCTGACCGAGGAGCAGATCGGCTTCTTCGTGACCTGGGTGAAGGACGGCGCCTTCTGGCCGGTGGACAAGGTCTCGACGAAGGAATATTCCGACGCGCAGAAACGCCTCTGGTCGGTGCAGCCGCTCAGGAGCACGGCGGTTCCCACGGTCAAGGACGCCGCGTGGGCCGTCAACGACATCGACCGCTTCGTGCTGGCCCGCCTCGAGAAAGAGGGGCTGAAGCCGACGACGACGGCCGACCGCCGCACGCTGCTGCGGCGCGTGACCTACGACCTCACGGGGCTGATGCCCACCTACGAGGAGGTGCAGGCGTTCGAGAGCGACAAGAGCCCGAACGCCTGGGAGAAGGTGGTCGATCGCCTGCTGGCGTCGCCGCGCTACGGCGAGCGCTGGGCCCGCCACTGGATGGACGTGGTGCGCTACGGCGAAGACGACTACAACGTCGGCGGCCGGCCGGATCGGACCGAGAAATATCCCTTCGCGTATCTCTATCGCGACTGGCTGATTCGCGCTCTCAACGACGACATGTCCTACGACATGTTCGTGAAGGCGCAGCTTGCCGCGGATCTGCTGCCCGAGAACATCCGCGACAAGCACATCCCGGCGCTCGGCATGAACGGCAACGGCATCTGGGTGTTCCAGGCCAGCCCGGCGCCGCTCGAACGCGCCGACGAGTGGCACGACAAGGTGGACGTGACGAGCAAGGCGTTCATGGGCCTCACCGTGGGCTGCGCCCGCTGCCACGACCACAAGTACGACGCCGTCTACCAGAAGGACTACTACGGGATGGCGAGCGTCTTCGCCAGCTCCAACTTCAAGTCCTACCCGCAGGTGCCGAAGGCGGTGGCCGACGCGTGGGAGAAGGAGAACAAGGTCCTCGAGAAGAAGAACGCCGCGCTCAAGAAGTTCCTCGACGAGAGCTCGGCGCTCTACGCCCAGGTGCTGTTCTCGCAGGCCGAGGACTACATGATGGCGGCCTGGAAGCTCGGCACCGAGAAGAAGGCCACGGTGGACGAGATCGCCGAATCCGCCAAGGTCGATCCCGAGCTCCTCAACCGCTGGGTGCGTTTCCTCAAAAAGCGGCCGGATAACTACCCGGCGCTCAAGGGCTGGCAGGAGATGGTGGCCAGCGGCGGCAGCGACGAGGACGCGAAGAAGCTCGCCAAAGAGTTCGTGGCCAAGGTCACGGAGATCAACACGAAGCGCGAGCGGCTGGAGAAGGAAAACGAGTTCACGCTCGCGCAGGTGAAGGGGCCGTCGGCCTTCGACAAGGACGAGGAGTCGAAGGACCCGTTCGACCCGCTGCCAAACGGCAAGAAGCGGCGTCTCAACGCCTACCAGATCGACCTGAAGAGCCTCGAGCGCGAGGAGCTGGTGCTCTGGACCGACGTCTTCGACCGCGACGTGCCCGAGATCGCCGGCGAGGACGAAGCCGACGACCTCGATCGCCGCGGCAGAAAGCCGGGGCTGCTGAAGCTGACCGACGGCCCGCTCGAGCGCCGGCTGTCGGCCGACTTCCGGTTCCACATCAACAAGCTGCGCGCCGACATCGATACCTTCAAGAAGGCGATGCCGCCCAGGCCGCCGGCGGTCTACGGCATCGGCGAGGCCGAGCAGCCGTCCGACCTCCGGACGTTCGTGCGCGGCAACCCCTACACGTTCGGGGTGGCGGCGCCGCGCGCGCTGCCGTCGCTGATGAACAACGGCGAGGCCAAGCTGTTCACGAAGGGCAGCGGGCGCATGGAGCTGGCGGAGGAGATCATCAAGCACCCGATCTCCTCGCGCGTCGTCGTCAACCGCATGTGGCGGTGGCACTTCGGCCGCGGCATCGTGGACACCCCGAGCAACTTCGGGATGGCGGGCGACGCGCCGACGCATCCGGAACTGCTGGACCATCTGGCGTCGAAGTTCATCGCCGACGGCATGTCCTTCAAGAAGCTGCACAAGGACATCCTGATGTCGCGCACCTACCAGTTGAGCGCCGCGCCGGTGGCCGCCAACGTGGCCAAGGACCCGAGCAACACGCTCTACTGGCGCGCCAACCGGACGCGCGTCGATTCCGAAGGCGTGTGGGATCTCCTGCTGCAGGCGTCGAACGGGCTCGACGTCACCGCCATCGGCGGTCCGTCCGACGAGATGACCGAGAAGATGAAGCGGCGCGCGGTCTACGCGAAGGTGAGCCGGATGTATCCAGGCGATTTCCACTCGACGTTCGATCTGCCCACTGCGACCATCTCGACGGAGAAGCGCTTCACGACCAACGTCCCGCAGCAGCGGCTGTTCTTCCTGAACAACGCGCTGGTGCACAAGCAGGCGGAAGCGATCGCCGAACGCCTCAAGTTCGAGCCGACGCCCGAGGCGCGCGTGAAGAAGGCCTTCGAGCTGGTCTACCAGCGGATGCCCACGCCGGAGGAGCTGGCCGCCTCGCTCCTGTTCGTCGAGAAGCCGGCGTATCAGGGGCCGCCGCCGGTGGCCGCGGCCAGCGAAGCCGACGTGAAGAAGGCGCTCGGCGAGAAGAGCAAAGAGGACAAGGACGCGGCGAAGCCGCTGCCGGATTCGCCGCTCCGGTCTTTCTGCTGGGCGCTGCTCAGCTCGAACGAGTTTCTTTTCATCGACTAGGGAGACGCCAGCACATGTCCTGCAACCACGTTTTCAAACCCGTTACGCGACGCCAGGCGCTCACGAGCCTGGGCAGTGGCTTCGGCCTCGTCGCGCTGTCGCAGATGCTGAACACGTCTCTCGCCCAGGCCGCCACTGCGCCCGCCTTTCCAACCGGCGGCAAGGGCGGCGTGCTGCCGGGGTTGCACTTCAAGCCCAGGGCCAAGCGCGTCATCTTCCTGATGATGAACGGCGGCATGTCGCACGTGGACACGTTCGACTACAAGCCGATGCTCGAGAAATTCAACGGCAAGCCGATGCCCGGCGGCCCGATCCTCACCCAGCGCAAGACCGGCAACCTGATGATGTCGCCGTTCAAATTCCAGAAGCACGGGAAGAGCGGCCTCGAGATGAGCGAGCTCTGGCCGAATCTCGGCACCGTGGCCGACGACATGTGCGTCATCAAGTCGATGTACGCCGACATCCCGAACCACGAGCCGACGCTCACGATGCTGAACACCGGCGCCAACTTCATCGGCCGGCCGTCGATGGGCGCGTGGATCACTTACGGCCTCGGCACGATGAACGAGAACCTGCCGGGCTACGTGGTGCTCACGCCCACCGAGCCGCTCACCATCGGCAGCCCGCTGTGGACGTCGTCGTTCCTGCCGGCGGTGCACCAGGGCACGCTGGTGCACAACAAGTGGGTGGAGGATGAGAAGTTCAAGGCCGAGAAGGTCATTCCCAACATCCTGCGCACCGCGGCCGACGATCCGCAGCTGCGCGACATCGGGTTCCTGCGTCAGCTGAACCAGCTGCACATGAAGCGCATCCAGGACAAGGACTCCGAGCTCGACGCGTCGATCCAGACGATGGAGACGGCGTTCCGCATGCAGACCGATGCGCCCACCGTGTTCGACGTCAGCAAGGAGAGCAAGGCGACGCTCGACATGTATGGGCCAGGCAACACGGCGCTCGGCGCCCTGATGGCGGCGCGCCTGGTGGAGAAGGGCGTGCGGATGGTGCAGACGTACTACGGAAAGGGCGACCCGTGGGACGCGCACAACGACATCATGACCTACCGCAAGCTGGCGCGTGATTCCGACCAGGCGTACGCGGCGCTCATCAAGGACCTCAAGCAGCGCGGCCTCTTCCAGGACACGCTGATCGTCGGCGCCACCGAGTTTGGACGCACGCCGGCGATTCAGACCTCCAACGAGAACGTGGCGGGCGTGGTGAACGGGCGCGACCACAACGTCACCGGCTTCTCGATCTGGCTGGCCGGCGGCGGCATCAAGGGCGGCACGTCCTACGGCGCCACCGACGACTTCGGCTTCAAGGCCGTGGAGAACAAGGTACACATCCACGACCTGCACGCCACGATGCTCTATCTGCTCGGCATCGACCACACCAAGCTCACGTATCACTACAGCGGACGCGACTTCCGCTTGACGGATACGGAGGGCAAGGTCATCCACGACATCATCGCGTGACGTACGTGGGGGCCGCCTTCAGGCGGCCCGCGCGGGCCGGCTAAAGCCGGCCCCTACGACTGCGTGAAACAGAGGAAAAGCGATGAGAGGGATTTCGTTACTTGCGCTGGTGGTGTCGGTCGGCGGCGCCGCGCTCATCGCGCAGCAGGCGCCGCCTGCTGCGGCGCCGGCGGCACCGTCTATCCAGAAGCCGGGCGTGAAGGCCGTGCAGCGGCCGATGTCGATGATCGTGCCCGACGCGGAGTACCCGATCGTCGGCGGCCCCGACTGGCTGGCGATGGGCGAGAACCAGGTGTGGACCAACAGCCGCGCCCAGGATCTCGTGAGCCGCATGGACCCGTACACCAACGAGACGGTGGCGGTGGTGCCGGTGAAGAGCCCGTGCTCTGGCCTGGTGGTGGCCGAGGGCACGCTCTGGGCGCCGAGCTGCCTCGAGAAATCGCTCTACCGGATCGACACGACGACCAACATGGTCGTGGCGAAGATCCCGGTGTCGCCGGCCAACAACGAGGGCGGCATCGCCTACGGCGCCGGTTCGATCTGGCTGCCCAGCGATCCCAAGGGCGAGGTGACGCGCGTCGATCCGGCGACCAACGGCATCGCCGCGAGGATCCCCGTGGCGGCCGGCTCCTACACGGCGGTCTTCGGCTACGGCCGCGTGTGGGTGTCGAGCACCGACAAGAGCCTCGTGTCGGTCATCCATCCGGCGAGCAACACGGTGATTGCCGAGATTCCGGTGGACAAGGGGCCGCGCTTCATGGCGGCCGGCGAGGGCTACCTCTGGACGCTCAACCAGGGCACCGGCACGGTGACCAAGATCGATCCCTTCACGATGAAGGTGGCCGCCACGATCGACGTCGGCCTGCCGGGCACCGGCGGCGACATCGCGGCCGGCGAAGGGGCCGTGTGGGTGACGTCGCGCGACATCCCGGTGACGCGGATCGAGGTGGCCACCAACATGGTGACGCACCAGTTCGTCGGGCCTGGTGGCGACGCCATCCGCGTGCTGCACGGCTCGGTGTGGTTGTCGAACGGCCGCTGGTCGAACGTCTGGCGCTTCCAGGCCAGCAAGATCACCAACACGATTCCGGCGTCGTGGACCACGCAGGCGCAGCCGGCGGATCTCGACGGCAACGGGTCGCCGGACCTGCTGGTGGAGGACTTGCGGGTGTGGTTGCCGGGCAAGCCCACGACGTTTCGCGTGAAACCGCTGTCGGCGGCCGCCGGCAACACGTTCACGCTGAAGACGTCGCTCAACGGCAAGAAGGCCGACGTGCCGTTCGTGAAGATGGGTGGCGAGTACGTGGCCACCTTCACCGCGAGCGAGCCGCGCTGGATCCACTACTCGGTGTGCGCGGGCGGGCGCTGCTCAGAAGAGCTCGTCGTCGCGTCGCCGACCACGCCGCTCGAGTTCGCGCTCAAGACGGCCACGTTCGTGCCGCCCACGTTCACGGCGCCCGGTCCGCCGCGCGTCGGCAGCTACGTGTGGAACATCCTCGAGCCGACCATCCTGGCGCCCGACTACCAGGCGCTGCTCGATCGTGACGGCCGCACGGGGCCGGTGAACATCACCAAGGCGCAGGACTACGGCGAGCTGAAGCGCCACGAGTGGGAGTTCCAGCACCACACCGCCTTTTCCTACGGCATCCTCACGCCGGACAAGCAGAGCACGGTCGCCTGCGTCTACATCAACCCGAGCGCGAAGGCCGGGTACGACGCGACCGTGCGGATGTGGGTGACGAAGCAGGGCGCGGCCGCCGGTCTCGAGCCGGTGCTCGAGAAGGCCGTTCGTGCGTGGGTCGCCGCCAAGTGGCCGTTCAAGAAGGTGGCGTATCCCGGCCGCGACATGCCGATGACCGAGTGGAACGCGCTGCCGAACCGGAGCCTGTCATGAATCTTGTTGGCTCCCGGCTCCCGGCTCCCGGCAGACGTGGGGGCCGCCTTCAGGCGGTCCGGGGCTTGGTCGCGCTTTTCACCGTGGCGACACTGGGCGCGCAGACGCCGGCGATTCCACCGCAGCCGCTCAGCGCCTTTGTCGAGCCTGGCGTGCTGCCGAAGTCCTGGATGAGCGGTGGCCCGAAGTGCATGGAGCAGCCGTCGTTCCAGGTGCACGAGTACAACCCGAACTTCTTCATCCTGCGGCAGTCGGGCTGCATCCACTACGAGAAGCCGTTCCTCTTCCTGATCTTCGGGCGCGACAAGGTGCTGCTCGAAGACACCGGCGCCGGCACCATCGACACGGCGTCCGTGGTGATGGACCTCATCGCCAGGTGGCAGAAGCGCAACAACCGGCCCACGCCGCCGCAGCTCATCGTCACGCACTCGCACTCGCACGGCGACCACACCGCCGGCGACAAGGGCTTCGCGAACCTGCCGAACGTGCAGCTCGTGCTCGCCAAGGTGGACGAACTGCAGAAAGCGTTTGCCATCAAGACGTGGCCGACCGATATCGTCGAGATCGATCTCGGCGGCCGCATCGTCGATCTGATTCCGATTCCGGGCCACGACGTGGCCGGCATCGCGCTCTACGACCGCCAGACCGGCATCTTGATGACGGGCGACAGCTTCTATCCTGGGCGGCTCTACGTCGGCGACGCCGAGTTCTCCACTTTCATGGCCAGCCATCAGCGGATGGTGGATTTCACCGCCGACAAGCCGGTAGCGCACATCCTCGGCACCCACATCGAGCAGACGAACACGCCGTTCGTCGATTACCCGCGCGGCACCACGTATCAGCCCGAGGAGCACACGCTCGAGCTGACGCGCGGCGTGCTGCTCGAGCTGAACGACGCGATGAAACGGCTGAACGGCAAGCTCGATCGCGTGGTGCTGCGCGACGTGATTCTGTCGCCGCGCGAGCGGAAATAGGGGGATCTCGTGACCGTCATGTTCTGGCCCGTGGTCGTCTTCATGGCGATCTCGCTGGCCATCGGCCTCTACACCTACACGAAGGTCCGCGGCTCGAGCGCGCGGTTCACCGTGTGCGACAAGTCGCTGCCGCTCATCGTCGTGGGCACCACGCTCATGGCGCAGGCGGTGGACGGCAACTCGACGCTCGGCGCGGTGTCGATCACCTACGGGTCGAGCGTCTGGGCGGGTCTGATGATCTCGCTCGGGCTCGGCATCAGCCTGTTCGTCGTGGGCCGCTTCCTGGCCTCGCCGCTGAACCGGATGAACCTGCTGACGCTGCCGGAGTTCTTCTTCCGGCGTTACGGCAAGGGCACGGAGCTCCTGGTCTCGATGCTCACCATCGTGTCGTTCACGGTGCTGATTGCCGGCAACCTGAGCGCGGTGGCATGGGTGCTGTCGGTCGTGAGCGGCAGCAGCTACCTGCCGGCGCTGGTCGTGACCACGGCGGTCATCGTCACCTACACGATCGCGGGCGGCCTCTACTCGGCCGTCTGGACCGACTTCCTCCAGGTCTACGCGGCCCTCGTCGGGTTCGCGGCCGCGGCCGTGTGGCTGATCGCGACCCGCGGCTTCGACACGATGGTGGCGGCGGTGCCGGCGGCGACGGTGGATCTCTCCACGGTGCTCAGCCGTGACAACGGCGCGCTGGTGAACTGGGCGGGGATGATCGCGCTGGGCCTGGGCAACACCATGGCGCTCGACTTCATGGAGCGCGTGTTCGCGGCCCGCGACGGCCGGACCGCGAAGCGCGGCTGCTACGTCAGCGGCACGATGACCATCTTCGTCGGCGTCTGCGTCGCCATCGTGGGGCTGGCCGCGGTGGCGTCGGTGAAGGACGTGGCGGACCCGCGCATGGTGCTGCCGACAATGGCCGTGAACTTCCTGCCGTACTGGATCGGCGTGCTCGTGTTCATCGGCGTGCTCGGTGCGTCGATGTCCACGGCCAACGGCGCCATCCTCGTCATCTCGGTGGTGCTCGCCCGCAACGTGGTCCAGCGCTGGAGCGCCAGGGCGTTCGACGATCGGCAGCTGCTCGGGCTCTCGCGCTTCATGGCGCTGCCGACGGCGTGTGCGGCGGGGATGGTCGCGTGGCTGCGGCCCGAGCCCGGCATTCTGCTCATCATCGCGTTCGACATCGTCTTTGCCGGCTGCGTCGTGCCGCTCTTTGCCGGCGTCTACTGGAAGAAGGCGAACGCCGCCGGCGCCCTTGCCGCCATCGTCGTCGGCACCAGCGCGCGGCTCATCGCGCACTTCGTGACGCCGGCCGCGTGGGGCGGGCTCGACACGCTGCTGCCGCCGCTGCTCAGCGCGGGCACCTTCGTGGTCGCCTGCCTGCTGACGCAGAAGACGCAGGAGAGCCGTCACTACGTATTGACCGATGCCGTGCAGGAGGGGATTTGATCGTGAACTGGAGAAACGCCATTCCGGGGTTCTGTCTGTTGTTGTTGGGTACCGGTCTGATCGAAGCGCAAGCCCCAGCGGCTGCGCCCGCTCAGGGGCCTTCGCCGGCTCCGCCGGCTACGGCCACCCAAGGGCCGGCACGGCCGCCGCGCCCGGGTGTGGCCGCGCCGGGTGTGAAGCGCGACATCGCCGCCATCAAGCCGCTCGGCGTGTTCCCGGTGCCGGGCAATCCCGACTGGCAGGTGGTGACCAAGGACGCCGTGTGGGTGACGAGCGGCCGCAAGAACCTCGTCGGCCGGCTCGATCCGAAGACCAACACGGTGGTGACGCTGGTCGAGACCGGCCCGCGCCCGTGCTCGGGTCTCGTGGAGGCCTTCGGCAGCATCTGGGTGCCGATCTGCGGTGAGCAGGACAAGCCCGACACGATGGGGCTGCAGCGCATCGACCCCAAGACCAACAAGGTCAGCGCCACGCTGCCGATCGGGCCGGCGCTGAGCGAGGGCGGGATCACGGCCAACGCCGACAGCGTCTGGATGCTCACCGACATGAAGGGGCTGCTGGCGCGCATCGATCCCGACACCAACAAGATGGTGGCCGAGATTCAGGTGCCGTCGGGGTCGTCGGTGGTGGTGCTGGGCGAGGACAAGGCGATCTGGGTGGTGAGCACGACGGAGAGCAAGGTCGTCCGCATCGACCCGAACACGAACCTGATCACCGATCGGGTGGCGGTGGGTCCCAACCCGCGGTTCACCACTGTTGGCGGCGGCTCGATCTGGACGCTCAACCAGGGCGACGGCACCGTGTCGCGCATCGACGTCAAGACGCGCAAGCTGGTGACCAACATCGAGGTGGGCGTGCCGGGCGGCGGGGGCGAGATCGCCTACGGCGAAGGCTTCGTGTGGGTGACGGTGTTCGAGATCCCGCTGACCCAGATCGATCCCGAGAACAACAAGGTGGTCAAGCAATGGGTGGGTCCTGGTGGCGACGCGGTGCGCGTGGGCCACGGCTCGGTGTGGCTGTCGAACATCCGCCAGGAGAACGTCTGGCGTCTCGATCCGAAGCAGCCATGACGCCCGCCGCTGCGGCCGCTCCCGCCGCGCGCGGCTCGGCGGATACTGTCGGCATGGATCCGCTCTTCGAGGACGTCGTCCGCGAAGGCGCTACCTGGTCGCACGTGCTCAAGCGCGGCACGGCGCTGCGAATGACCGACACGACGGGTGGCGCCAACGCCGGCGCGCTGTTCTTCAACTGGGAGAACACCGCCGAGCGCTACAACATGCCCGACACGTTGAAGGCGCAGCACATCGCGCGCCTGGCGCGCGGCTTCGTCCTCTATTCGGACATGGGGCGCGTCCTCTGTTCGATCACCGACGACACGCTCGGGTGGCACGACCCGCTGAGCGGCTGTGCGAACGCGGCCCAGGCGCGCGCCAAGTACGGCGACGTCTGCTATCAGGACGCGCGGAACGACTACGTGAAGAACGCCTACGACGGCTTCGTGATCGAGCTGGCGAAGTACGGCATGGCGGCGCGCGACCTGCCGGCCCCCGTCAACTTCTTCAGCCGCGTCTCGGTGGACGAGACCGGTGCGATGACGTTCGTGCCCAGGCACTCGCGGGCGGGTGCGGCCGTGGAGCTCCG
>DASRPM010000070.1:0-9707 GCA_035646375.1 Vicinamibacterales bacterium | reverse complement strand
AGAGTTCAAGGTGCAGACGGGCATCTACTCCGCGGAATTCGGCCGCGCCGCGGGGCAGGTGAACGTGGTCACGAAGTCCGGCTCCAACGCCTTCCACGGCACGGTCTTCGAGTTCCACCGCAACGACAAGTTCGACGCCCGGCCCTACGCCTTCACGGCGGCGCAGGCCGCCGCGCCCAAGCCCGATTTCAGCTGGCACCAGTTCGGCTACACGGCTGGCGGACCAGTGGCGAAGAACCGGCTGTTCTTCATGTCGAACTGGGAAGGCTACAAGGACAACAAGACGAACCTGGTTCCCTTCACCGTGCCCACGGCCGCCATGCGTGCGGGCGACTTCTCGGCCTACACCGGCCAGCTGTGGGACCCGGCCACGTGCGCGGTCACGGGCACCGTGCGCTCGTGCCTGCCGTTCGCCGGCAACCAGATCCCGTCCAATCGCATCGCGCAGATTTCCAAGGACCTGCTCGAGTTCTATCCGGAACCAAACGCCACGGGCACGGCGAACAACTACATCTCGACGCAGGATCGCGTCATCGACCGCAAGCAGTACACCCAGCGCATGGACTTCATCCAGAGCTCGAAGTCGCTCTTCATGGGCCGCTACAGCTGGAGCCACGACGACGAGGTGTCGCCCGCCCTGGCGCAGAACGGCTCGAAGCTGCTGAACACGGTGCACCAGCTCATGGTCGGCAACACCTACACGATCTCGCCGACGGTGCTCAACGAGGTCCGCTTCGGCTACAACTCGTTCTTCAACACCTTCGGCCGCGAGCTCGCCTTCGTGCGCGACGTGGTGAAAGAGCTCGGGATTCCCGGCATCTCGGAGGGCACGCCCGAATCGTGGGGCATTCCGGCGATCGGCGTCACCGGATTCAGCGGCTTCGGCGACAGCACGGAAGGCCCCTATACGAACCGGAACAAGGTGTACGAGTTCACCGACAACCTGTCCTGGTTCAAGGGCCGGCACTCGTTCAAGGCGGGCGGCAGCGTCCGGTTCGATCACTACAACCAGGTGGGCAACCAGTTCTCGCGCGGCTCGTTCACCTTCGACGGGCGCGCCACCGGATCGCTCACTGGCGTGGCCACGTCGGGCGCGCCGGCGTTTGCCGACTTCCTGCTCGGCACCATGCGCACGGCGGAATCGGCCGTGGCGCTTGCGACCACGAACTTCCGCTCCGTCAGCCAGGCCTACTACTTCACCGACACGTGGCGCGTGCGCGACGACATGACGCTCGATCTCGGCATCCGCTACGAGTACGTGCCACCGTGGCTCGACAAGGGTGGCACGCTGATCAACGCCTACCTGCCGTACCACGACACCGGGATGCCGGTGGCAGACTTGTCGCGCCATCCGGTGCTGGTGCGGATTGGCGAGGGCGACTTCTACGAGGACTCGCCGATCCGCTTCGCGCCGAACATCCAGACCGCGCGCGACGGCCGGATGGGCGAGCGGCTGGTGAACGACGACAAGAAGAACTTCGCGCCGCGCGTCGGCTGGGCCTGGACGCCGAGTCCGAACTGGTCGGTGCGGGCCGGCGCCGGCGTCTTCTACATGCAGGACACGGGCAACCCCCGGTTCGACATGGCGCGCAACGCGGCCGGCCGCCGGCAGGACACGTCGGACCCGCTGCGGCTGAATCTGAACTGGGCGGCGCCGTTCGCCGGATCGGGCACCAACGTGTGCGGCGTGCAGCCGCCGCTCGTCTGCGTGTCGAACCACTACGTGCTGGGCAACATGTACGGCCGCAAGACGCCGTACATGGTGCAGTACGTCTTCAACGTGCAGCGCGAGCTGGGTCGATCCACCGCGGTGGAAATCGGCTACCTGGGCTCCCGCAGCAAGCAGCTCGAACGGATGTTCGACGCCAACGAGGTGACCCCGGGGACCGGCAACCTGCAGGACCGCCGGCCGTATCCGGAGTTCACGAAGATCCAGGAAATCGGCAACGTGGCCGAGGCCGAATACAACTCGATGGCGGTGAAGGTCACGCGGCGGCTCGATCAGGGGCTGTCGCTGCTGGTCGGCTACACGCTCTCGAAGAGCGAGGACAACGGCAGCGGCATCCGCGTGCTCAACGGCGACGCCCTGTTCCCGCAGAACAGCAACTGCTTCGAATGCGAGTGGGGGCTGTCGATCTTCGACGTCCGCCACCGCTTCGTCACGTCGCTCCTCTACGAGCTGCCCTTCGGGCCCGGCAAGCCGCTCCTGAAGGACGGCGTGGGCGGCGCCCTGCTCGGCGGCTGGCAGATCAGCGCGATCGTCAACAAGTCGAGCGGCTTCCCGCGGGATCCCGCGGCGGGCACCGACATTCCCGGTACGGGAGCGCAGACCTATCGCCCGAATCTCGTGTCGGGGCAGGATCCCAACGACGGCCCGCAGACGATCCAGCAGTGGTTCAACACCTCGGCGTTCGCCCTCCCCGCGCAGGGTACCTACGGGAACGCCGGGCGCAACATCGTCATCGGTCCGGGCATCTTCACCACGGACGCGTCGCTGATTCGCAACTTCTACTTTGGCGGGACCCGGTCGCTGCAGTTCCGGCTCGAAGCCTTCAACCTGTTCAACAACCCGGTGTGGGGCGACCCGCAGATGTCGATGGCGAGCCCGCTCTACGGGACGATCAACACCACGAGAACCCCGATGCGCGAGCTGCAGCTCGGCGTGAAGTTCGCGTTCTGAAGACCGTGCACCCGGGTTCGGGCCCCCGCGCCTGAACCCGGGCTTTCTGATGCGTATCTCTCGACTGGACACCGGCGTTCTGCTCGATCGCGACGGCACGCACCTGCTGCTCGACGAGGAGTGGGATGCGCTCATCAATCGTCAGGACCTGGCCCAGTACCTGCGCCGGATCACAGGGCGCGCGCCCGCGAACGGCGCGGCTTCACTCCTGGCGCCGATCGGCAGCCAGGAAGTGTGGGCCGCCGGCGTCACCTACTACCGGAGCCGAACCGCCCGGATCGAGGAGTCGAAACCGTCGGGCGGCGGCAGCTTTTACGACGCCGTGTATCAGGCCGAGCGCCCGGAGCTCTTCTTCAAGTCCGCCCCGTGGCGGGTACGCGCGTCCGGCGAAGCGGTGCGCATCCGGCGTGATGCGCGGTGGTCCGTGCCGGAGCCGGAACTCGCGCTCGTGATCAACAGCCGCGGTGCCATCGTCGGCTACACCATCGGCAACGACATGAGCTCGCGCGACATCGAGGGCGAGAACCCGCTCTACCTGCCGCAGGCGAAGATCTACGACGGCTCGTGCGCGCTCGGCCCGGCCGTCCTGATTCGCGAGGACCCGTTGCCGCCCGACACGGCGATCGCGCTGCGGATCCTCCGCGGCGGAACCACGGCATTCGAGGGCGGCACCACGCTGGCGCAGATGCGCCGCACGCCGGAGGAGCTGGTGCAGTTCCTCTACCGGGAGACGAGCTTCCCCCAGGGCTGCGTGCTGCTGACCGGCACGGGCGTCGTGCCGCCGGACGACTTCACGCTGCGCGAGGGCGATGCCATCGCGATCACCGTCGAGCCGATCGGCACGCTGGAAAACGTGGTGCGATGAGGAGGCTCTGGGGGCTCCGCTGGTGGATGATGGGCCTGCTGATGGTGGGGTCGATCATCAACTACCTGACACGCAGCACGCTGGCGGTGGCGGCGCCGAGCGTCCTGAAGGATCTCGACATCAGCACGCAGCAGTACTCGTGGATCCTCAGCGCGTTCCAGGTGGCGATCATGCTGCAGCCGCTCTGCGGCTACGTGATGGACACCGTCGGGCTGAAGCTCGGCTTCGCCATCTTCGCGGTCGCCTGGTCGTTCGTCAGCATGGCGCACGGCCTGGCGGGCAGCTGGCAGGCGCTCTTCGGCCTTCGCGCACTGCTCGGATTCGCGGAAGGGTCGGCGAATCCGGCGGGCATCAAGGCGACCTCCGAATGGTTCCCTGCCACCGAGCGCGGTCTCGCCGGCGGTGTGTTCAACATGGGAGCGTCGCTCGGTTCGATGCTCGCCGCGCCGCTCGTCGCGTGGGCCATCCTGGCCCACAGCTGGCAGTTCGCGTTCGTGCTCACCGGTGTGATCGGGCTCGCCTGGGTGGCGTTGTGGCTGGTGTTTTACCACTCGCCCTCCACGCACAAGGGGCTCTCGGCTCGCGAACGGGACTACATCCTGTCCGGGCAGGAGACACACCTGGCGGGAGTAGGCCGGCCGTCGATCCGGACACTCCTCGGCCAGCGCAACTTCTGGGGCATCGCGATCCCCAGGTTCCTCGCCGATCCGACCTGGGGCACGCTGACGTTCTGGCTGCCGCTCTATCTGACGACCGTGCGGGGATTCGATCTGAGGCAGATCGCCCTCTTCGCATGGCTGCCGTTCCTGGCGGCCGACCTGGGATGCATGTTCGGCGGGACGATCAGCATCGCGCTGCAGAAGTACTTCGGTATCGGCCTGATCAACGCCCGCCGCGGCGCCTTTACGGCGGGAGCGCTGATGATGGTGGGGGTGGCGTTCGTCGGTACCGTGCAGAATCCGTACATGGCGATTGCGCTGCTCAGCCTGGCGGGGTTCGCGCACCAGACGCTCTCCGTCACGGTCATCACCATGGCGTCCGATCTCTTCAAGCGCAACGAGGTGGCGACCGTGGCCGGAATGGCCGGTACCTGCGGCAACGCCGGCGTACTGATCTTCTCGCTGCTCATGGGGGCGCTCGTGGTACGGATCGGCTACACGCCGTTCTTCGTCGGCCTGGCCGCGCTGGATCTGCTCGGCGCGGTGATCCTGTGGACGGTCGTTCGGGAGCGACGGCCGGACACGATGGCCGCGGTCGCGTGATGTGGGGCACATGGTCACGCCACGCGTGATTCGCAACCCGATTCTTCGTGGATTCAACCCGGACCCGTCGATCGTCCGCGTCGGTGACGACTACTACATCGCGACGTCCACGTTCGAGTGGTTCCCAGGCGTCCAGATCCATCACTCGCGCGACCTGGCACACTGGCGGCTGGCGGCGCGGCCGCTCAACCGCGCGAGCCAGCTCGACATGCGTGGCGAGCCCGATTCGTGCGGCGTCTGGGCGCCGTGCCTGACGTACGCGGACGGGCTCTTCCATCTGTGCTACACCGACGTGAAGCGCTTCGGTCGCACGTCAGCGGCGGGCGCCTCCGGTGCGTCGCTGCGCGACTTCCACAACTATCTCGTGACGAGCGCGCGAATCGACGGCGACTGGTCGGAACCCGTGCGGCTGAACAGCAGCGGGTTCGACCCGTCGCTCTTTCACGACGACGACGGCCGCAAGTACCTCCTGAACATGCTGTGGGACCATCGCCCGGGACAGAACCGGTTTGCCGGGATCGTTCTGCAGGAGTACTGTCCACGGGAGCAGACGCTTGTCGGCAAGCGACACGTCATCTTTGGCGGCACTCCTCTGGGCTTCACCGAAGGCCCACATCTCTACAAGCGCGACGGCTGGTACTACCTGATCACGGCTGAAGGCGGCACGGGGTGGGGGCATGCCGTCACGATGGCGCGGTCGCGGACGCTGTTGGGCCCGTACAAGCTGCATCCAGACGTGTACGTGCTGAGCGCGCGGCACCGTCCCGACGCGCCGCTTCAGCGAGCGGGCCACGCCGACCTCGTCGAGACACAGTCGGGAGAGACCTACATGGTCTACCTATGTGGCCGGCCGCTCGGCAACCGCGGCCGCTGCACGCTCGGACGCGAGACGGCGATTCAGCCGATGCAGTGGGGTGCCGACGGTTGGCTGCGCACGACGGACGGAGACGGCATCCCGCAGGTTGCAGTGCCGGCGCCTGCGGAGCTGACGCCGCAGCCGCAGCCCCTCGCGCCCGTCCGGGAGGAGTTCGACGCCGTCACGCTGCCGCCTGCGTTTCAGTGGCTGCGATCGCCGGCGCCGGACGAGCTGTTCAGCCTTGGAGCGCGTCCCGGCTACCTGCGACTCTACGGTCGCGAAACGATCGGGAGCCTCTTCACGCAGGCGCTCGTGGCCCGGCGTCAACAGGCCCACTGCTTCAGCGCGTCGACGCTGGTGGAGTTCGAGCCGCAGCACTTTCAGCAGATGGCAGGCCTCGTCTGCTATTACAACAGCGCCAAGTTCCACTACTTGTACCTGTCGCGCGACGACAGCGGCAGACACCTCCGCGTGATGTCGGCGCTTCCAGACCAGGTGACGTCGGATGCCTTCACGCCGCCGGTGGCCATCCCGGACGGGACGCCGATCGAGCTGCGTGTCGAGGTGGACTACGAGCGGCTGCGGTTCGCGTATCGCGTGCGGAACCGCGGGTGGGAATGGCTCCCCCAGCAGTTCGACGCCAGCATCCTCTCGGACGAAGCCAGCGCGCCAGGAGCGCCGAACTTCACCGGCACCTTCGTGGGCATGGCGTGTCAGGATCTGGCGGGCACGGCCATGCCGGCCGACTTCGACTGGTTTGAGTACCGGGAGCGGGGGTACATCGCCACCCTCCCGCCTGGATGACCGTGCGATCTGGAGCGTGGCTGTGCTGAGAGGTAGATGGCGCGCCGTGCTGGCCGTGACTGCCGTTACGGTTGGACTGATACCCGTCCTGCTCGCGCAAGGGGCCGTGCCGATCTACCGGCAGCCGAGCGCACCGCTGGAGACGCGCGTCTCGGATCTGCTGGCCCGGATGACCCTCGACGAGAAAGTGGCGCAGCTGCTCGGCATCTGGACCCGCAAGCGGGAAATCGAGGATCCGCAGGGGCGGTTCGATCCCGCCAACGCACGAGCACTTCTCGGGTTCGGGATCGGGGAGGTGTCGCGGCCGAGCGAAATCGCGCGGCCGATCCCTGGCCGGCGGGTGAGGTCGCCGCGCGAGCACGCCGTGTTCGTGAACGCCGTGCAGCAATGGCTCGTCGAGAACACGCGGCTGGGGATTCCGGCGATGTTCCACGAGGAGGCGCTCCACGGCCTCGTGGCGCCGAACGGCACGCACTTCCCGGTGCCCATCGGCCTGGCCAGCACCTGGGACCCGGCGCTCGTCGAACGCCTGATGAGCGTCGCCGCGCGCGAGGGCCGCGCGCGAGGCGTCCAGCACGTGCTGTCTCCCGTCGTCGATCTCGGCCGCGATCCGCGCTGGGGGCGCATCGAGGAGACCTACGGCGAGGATCCGTACCTGGTCACGCAGATGGGCGTGGCTGCCGTTCGCGGCTACCAGGGCACCACGCTGCCGCTGGCCGCCGATAAGGTGTTCGCCACCTTGAAGCACTTCGCGGCGCACGGATCGCATGAAGGGGGCATCAACACCGCGCCGCCGCTCGTCTCCGAGCGCCTGCTGCGCGCCGAGCTCTTCGTGCCGTTCGAGGCCGGGGTCAAGGCGGGCGCCTACTCGGTGATGCCGAGCTACAACGAGGTCGATGGCGTTCCCTCGCACGCAAGCCGCTGGCTGCTCACGGACATCCTGCGCGGAGAGTGGGGATTCAACGGCCTGGTCGCGGCGGACTACTCGGGGATCGAGCAGCTTCAGACCCGACACCGTGTGGCCATCGACAAGGCCGACGCTGCCGCGCAGGCGCTCGAGGCCGGCGTCGATCTCGAATTGCCCGACCCGCAAGGCTTTCCAGAGCTCCTCGAGCTCGTCAAGAGCGGCCGCCTTCCGGAGTCCGCGCTGGATCGATCCGTCGCGCGGATCCTGCGGGCGAAGTTCCTCGCGGGCGTGTTCGAAGCTCCCTTCGTCGATCCGGACCGGGCTGAACGCGTCGCCAACACGCCGGAGCACCAGGCGCTGGCCCTCGAGGCGGCGCGCAAGTCGATCGTCCTGCTCAAGAACCAGGGCGGCCTCCTGCCGCTCGATCGCCGCGCGGTGAAGACGCTCGCCGTGATCGGCCCGAATGCGAAGGGGCTGCGCCTCGGCGGGTACTCAGGCGATCCCGGCCGGGGCGTGGACGTGCTGTCCGGCATCACGGCCCGGGCGGGTGCCGGCATCAGGGTCGTCTACGCCGAGGGCGTGCGCATCACCGAGCACGACGCCAATTGGAGCGGCGACACGGTCGTCCTCGGCAACGCCACCCAGAACCGCGCGCGCATCCAGGAGGCGGTGAAGGTGGCGCGACAGGCCGATGCGATCGTCGTCGCCATCGGCACCAACGAGTCGGTCTCGCGCGAAGCCTGGTCCGACCGGCATCTCGGTGACGTGGCGGACATCGGTCTGATGAGTCAGCAGAACGACCTTGTGGCGGCGATGCTCGAGACCGGCAAGCCGGTGGTCGCGCTGCTCGTCAACGGACGCCCGTTGGCGATGCCGCTGGTCGCCGACCGCGTTCCCGCGGTGATCGAAAGCTGGTACGCGGGGCAGGAGGGGGGCACCGCGATTGCCGAAGTGCTGTTCGGCGACGTGAACCCTGGCGGCAAGCTACCGGTCACGTTCCCGCGCCACGCCGGCCAGCTCCCCGTCTACTACAATCGCCGGCCGACCTCGTTCCGCGACTATCTCGACGTCACCCGTGAGCCGCTGTGGGCGTTCGGCTTCGGCCTGAGCTATACGACCTTCCGGCTCGACGAACTGAGGGTTGGCGCGCCGGCGATCGGCCCCGGCGGCCGCACGGCCGCCACGGTGCGCGTCACCAACAGCGGCACGCGCGAGGGTGACGAGGTGGTGCAGTTGTATATCCGCGATCAGGTCAGCTCGGTGACCCGGCCGGTGAAGGAGCTGCGAGGGTTCGCGCGCGTGACGCTGAAGCCTGGCGAATCGAGGACGGTGAGCTTCACCCTCGGACCCGAGGAGCTGTCGATGATCGACCGCGCCATGCGGCGGGTCGTCGAGCCGGGCCGTTTCGACATCATGGTCGGCACCAGCGCCACGCCGAGCCTGACGGCCACGCTCGACGTCGTCGCGCGCTAGGCGACGCCGAGCAGCAGGTCGATCACGAGCTGGTCGAGCCGCTCGTAGGCGAGGCGGCGCGACGCGAGCGCCTGGCGATCGAACGCTTCGGCCTCGAGGGCCGCGGCGGCCTGGCGCGAGTAAGGCCCCAGTTCGTCACCGTCGCCGCGGATCTCGGCGAGCACGGTCTGGATGCCGTCGTGGGCGGCAAAGGCGCGCGCCTTGTCCTTGAGAATCAGATACGTCCGCATGCAGCCGCGGGCAAAGTCCCAGACGCCCTCGTCGTCCTCGGTGCGGTAGGCGTGCGCGTCGAAATGCCGCGGCCCGTCGTAGCCCTGCTCCTCGAGCAGCTTGACCAGGAAGAACAGCGGCTTGAGCGACTCGGAGCCGAAGCGCAGGTCCTGATCGAAGCGCCCGGGCTTCTGATCGTTGAGATCGATGTGAAAGAGCTTGCCGGCTTCGAGCGCCTGCGCGACGGCGTGGAGGAAGCTGAGCCCGGCCATCTGTTCGTGCGCGAACTCGGGGTTGACGCCCACCATCTCCGGGTGCGCCAGCGTGGGGATGAAGCCCAGATACGACGCCGTGGTGGGGAAGTAGATGTCGCCGCGCGGCTCGTTGGGCTTGGCCTCGAGCGCGAAGCGCAGGTCGTAGCGCTGGTCGCGGGCGTAGTCGCACAGGAAGTCGATGGCGTCGCGGAAGCGCTTGATGGCCTCGATGGGATCCTTGCCGGCATCGACCTCGGCGCCCTCCCGCCCGCCCCAGAACACGTAGGTGCGCGCGCCCAGCTCGACGCCCAGGTCCATGGCGCGCATCGTCTTCTGCACCGCGTAGCGGCGCACGCGGACGTCGTGCGACGTGAACGCGCCGTCCTTGAACACCGG
>DASRPM010000069.1:0-42528 GCA_035646375.1 Vicinamibacterales bacterium | reverse complement strand
TCCGTGAAGGTCTGCTCGGTGGTCGGGTTTCCACTCGGCGCCACCACGGCCGAAACCAAGCACGTCGAGACGCGGCGCGCCATCTTCGACGGCGCCTGCGAAATCGACATGGTCATCAACATCGGCGCGCTGAAGTCCTGCGAGCAGCGGGTGGTCGAGCCAGACATCGAGGCCGTCACGATGCCGTACCGCGAGGCAGGGGCGGCGAGCAAGGTGATCATCGAGGCGGCGCTGCTCACCGACGAGGAGAAGGTGACCGCGTGCACGCTCGCCAAGGCGGCCGCGGCCGACTACGTGAAGACGTCCACCGGCTTCGGCCCCGGCGGCGCGACCGCCGCCGACGTGGCGCTGATGCGGCGCGTGGTGGGGGAGGAGATGGGCGTCAAGGCCGCCGGCGGTGTGAAGGACCTCGACGCGGTGAAGGCGATGGTCGCGGCCGGCGCCACCCGGATTGGCGCCAGCGCCGGCGTCAGAATCGTGCAGCAGTCGAAAGGCGGCCCCGCCGGGCCGGCCGGGACCGGTTATTGATAGAATCTCTGTGGCCGCGGGAGTAGTTCAGCGGTAGAACGCGAGCTTCCCAAGCTCGATGTCGCGGGTTCGATCCCCGTCTCCCGCTCCAACCTTACCCAGCCCCTTGGCCCCCCAGCCCTCTAGCCCCTTATGAGGGCGAGCACCTCATCCCGCTTCGCCTCCATCAAAGCCGGAGTTTCCGCCTCGAGGTTCAGGCGGAGCAGCGGCTCGGTGTTCGACGCGCGCACGTTGAAATGCCACGTGGGGTAGTCCACCGACACGCCGTCGATGTGCTCGATCGCCCCGGTGGGATAGCGCGCCTCGATGGCCGCCAGCTTCGCGGGCACGTCGGCCATGCTCGCGAGCTTCGTGTTGATCTCGCCGGAGATGAAGTAGCGCTCGCGGAACGGCGCCAGGAGATCCCGCAGCGTCATGTTCTTCTTCGACATGAGCTCGAGCACCAGCAGCGCCGGGATGAAGCCGTTGTCGGCGTAGTAGAAATCCTTGAAGTAGTAGTGTCCGGTCACTTCGCCGGCGAAGACGCCGTCTTCCTGCCGCATCCGCTGCTTGATGAAGGCGTGGCCCACCTTGTTCATCAACGCGCGGCCGCCGTAGCGCGCGGTGGTGTCCTTCACCGCGTGGCTGGCGCGCAGGTCGTAGATGATCGTGGCGCCCTTGGGCACCTTGAGCAGGAACGCCTCGGCCAGCAGCGCCGTGACGAAGTCGCCCGAGATGAACTCGCCGCTGCCGTCGATGAAGAAGCAGCGGTCGGCGTCGCCGTCCCAGGCGATGCCGATATCGGCCTTCTGGCGGATCACTTCCGCGGTGATGTCGGCGCGGTTCTCTTCGAGGAGCGGGTTGGCCTCGTGGGTGGGAAACGTGCCGTCGATCGTGAAGCACAGCTTCGTCACCTGGCAGGGCAGGCGATCGAAGATCTTCGGCGCCACCAGGCCGGCCATGCCGCTGCCGGCGTCGAGCACCACCTTGAACGGCTTGATGACCGACGGGTCGATGAACGACATCACCTTGTCGATGTAGCCGTCCATGATGTCGAGGCTGGTCCGCCGCCCGCGCGTGGCGGCCGGCGGCGGCAGCGTGCCGTTGACGATCATGTCGCGGATGTCGCCGATGCCGGCGTCGCCGCTGAGCGGCAGCGCTTCCTTCCGCACCATCTTCACGCCGTTGTATCGGCCGGGATTGTGCGACGCCGTGATCTGCGCGCCGCCGTCGAGCCCCTCCTGCACGACGCCGAAGTACATCTGGTCGGTGCCGAGCATGCCGAAGTCCACCACGTCGGCGCCCTGGGTGAGCGCGCCGTCGATGAACGCCTCGGCGAGCGCCGGCGACGACACGCGCATGTCGCGTGAGACGCCGATGGTCCGGGCCCCGAGATAGGCGACGAACCCGCGCCCGATGTCGCGCGCGATCGCTTCGTTCAACTCCTGCGGGTACAGTCCCCGCACGTCGTAGGCCTTGAAGATGCTCGTGTCCACGGGTGTCTCCAGAATCAGACTCGGGTGAAGTCGGTGAGGCTCGTGCGGTCGCCGAGCACGGCGCCCCCCTCGACCACGGTATGGGCGCCGAGACGGCAGTGGCGGCCCACGATCGAGCCGCTCACCGTGGCGCCGGGCCCGACCACGCAGTCCGGCCAGATGATGGAGCCGTCCACCACGGCGCCGGCCTCGATGCGGGCGCCGCGCCCGACCACCGACAGGGGGGCGATGCGCGCGCCCGCCTCCACGACGACGTCGTCGTCGATGAAGCAGGGGCTCTCCACGGTGGCGCCCGCGTCGATGCGCGCGCGCGGCGACACGCACGCCCGCGGGGCGGGCTGCTCGCGGAAGGGCGCCGCCGGAAAGCGTCCCGTCAGGATGTCGTGGTGCACCTGCAGGTACTTCTGCGGCGTTCCGATGTCGATCCAGTACCCCTGGTAGTCGAAGGCCAGGAACGTCTCGCCGCGCTCGATCAGCGAGGGGAAGTATTTGCGCTCGATCGACCACGGCACGCCATCCGGGATGCGGTCGAAGGTGTCGGACTCGAGCACGTAGATCCCGGCGTTGATCCGGTTGGTCGTGATCTCCTCCCGCTTGGGCTTCTCGAGGAATCGCTTGATGTTCTGCCGCCCGTCGGTCTCCACCAGTCCGAAGGCGCTGGGGTTCTCCACCGGGGTCAGCACGATCGTGGCGCGGGCCTGCCGCTCGCGGTGCAGGCGGATGACGGCACCGAGATCGATCGAGGTCAGCACGTCGCCGTTGAACACGACGATCGGCCCGTCGAGTCCGCGGCTCGCGAACTTGATGCCGCCGGCGGTGCCGAGCGGTTCGGGCTCCACCACGTAGCGGAGACGGGTCCCCAGGGCGGAGCCGTCGCCGAACACGGCTTCAATCGCCTCGGGTTGGTAGTTGAGGCTGAGAACCACCTCGTCTATCTCGGGCACCTGCTTCACGAGGTCGATCTGATACGTGAGGAACGGGCGATCGAAGATCGGGACGACGGGCTTGGGTGTGTTGAGCGTCAATGGGCGCAGACGAGTGCCCTGCCCCCCGGCCAGCAGAATCGCCTTCATGATAACCACCGATCTTAGTAGAATGCGGGCACATCCGGTCATGAACCTGAACCTGCCCAATGCGCTCACGCTCGTGCGCATGTTCCTCGTGCCGCTGCTCGTGGTGGTGCTGCTCACCGAGTTCGAGGGCCGCCGGATTCTGGGAGTCCCCAAGGACATCGTCGGGGCCGGCATCTTCGCGCTGGCGTCGCTGACGGACTGGCTCGACGGCTACCTGGCGCGGCGGCGCCGGCAGGTGACCTGGTTCGGCCAGATGCTCGATCCGATTGCCGACAAGCTGCTGACCTCGGCGGCCTTCATTTCACTGGTGCAGCTCAATCTCGCCCCGGCGTGGATGGTGGCGCTCATCATCGGCCGCGAGTTCGCGGTGACCGCGCTGCGCAGTCTGGCCTACGCCAAGGGCATCACGATTCCCGCGTCATCGCTGGGCAAGTTCAAGATGGCCTCGCAGGTGACGGCCATCCTGCTCCTGATCCTGGCGGGCGGACCGCTGCCCATCCTGGCGACGCCGGGCTACCTGGTGCTGTGGGCGGTGATGGGGCTGGCCGTGGTGTCGGCCGTGGACTACTACCGGCGGTTCCAGCTGATGATCAACGCGCACGTGACCGACGTGAACGTCGCACGTGAGCGCCGGGCTGGATAACGTCCCGGCGCCGTTTGTTGGTCAGGTAAGTCGGGTAGGTCAGGTGGGTCGGGTAGGTAAGACAAGAGCTTTCCCCACCTGACTCACCAGACCTACCAGACCCACCCGACCGTCAGGTTACTTCCGCATCGACACGTAGTCGTTCACCGTGACGGGCGCGCGCGAAAACGTCACGTGCAGGGTCGCCGACGACTCGCGGACCTCGACGGCGACGGCATCGGCCACCTCGTACAGGAAGTTTCCCGGCTCCTGCTTGTCGTGGTACACGACGAACTGCGAGCCCGGCACGATGCCGTGGTCGCGGCCGCGATCGATGACGACGAACTCGCCGGCGCCGAACGTCTGCCGCCGATCGTTGCCCGACACCACGCGCGCGTAGTTGCCTTTCTCGGGCTTACCCTGCTTCGCGGCGCGGGGGAGCGCCGTGGGCAGCGCGAAGGGCTCGAGATAGTCGTCCACGTTGACCGTGTCGCACGCGTACTGGATGGTGGCCAGCGACATCTGGTCGTCCACCGCGTACACGCGGATCCAGCCGGCGGTGCGGACGGTGCCCGGCGTGTCCTTCGACACGATCCGGTCGCGCTCCTTCTGGAGGCGGCGCACGAAGAACTCCTGCCCGACCTGGATGCCGTTGTCGCGCCCGGCATTGATGGTGACGAGGTCGCCCGCGCCCCACGCGACGCGCACTTCCAGCGACTGCCCGCCGCTGATGCGGAGCGGCACCGCGGGCACCTCGTAGGTAATGGCGGGCGCGCAGACGAGCGGCAGCACGTCGGCGGGAAGATGGGTGGCGGCCCACGCCGGCCCGGTCTGGGCGGCCGCGGCGGCCGGGAGAGCGAATGCGGCGAGCGCGGCCAGCGCCGCCGTGCGTGTGAACCTCATGACGTCCTCGATGGGCGAGCCATCGAGGCCGCCCGGGCTACTGCGCGTTCAACGCCTGCAGGCGCTTTCTCGTGTCCTCGGCGTACTCGCTCTGTGCAAATTCGGACAGCAGGCGCTCGTAGTACGGGATCGCCTGCGCTTTCCCGTTCTTCTTATCGGCCGTCCCGTCGGCACGGAGCAGCGATTCGGCGAGGTGGAAGTAGACGCCGTCCCGTCCCGTGAATTCCGGATCCTCTTTGAGCACTTCGCGGAAACGATCGACGGCCCCCGGGTACCAGCGTGACCGGAAATAGTGCACGCCGACGCGGTAGGAGGCCATGCTCAGCCGGTCCCGCGCCTCGCGCCACTTTTCCCGGACCTCGGGCATCAGGGGGCTGTTGGGATAGCGGTCGAAGAACACCTGGTATTCCCGCAGGCTCTCCTTCGTTTCCGTCTGGTCACGCTCGGCTGCGCGCATCTGCCGCTGATGGCACAGGGCCAAACGGAACTGCGCCACGTCCGCCTTGGCGTTGGTCGGATAGAAGGTGAGGAACTCGCGGAACTCGTTTGCGCCCATGACGAGCGACTCGGACGATCCCTCGCCGAGATACGTCTCGCCGATGCCGAGCTTGGCGTCCGGCCGTATCGGGCTCTGCGGGTAGTTGTCCACCACCTGCCGGTAATACTCGCGGGCGTCGGCCCAGCGCTTCCGCTTGAGCGCCTCGTCGCCGCGTTCCAACAGGTAGCGGTCCGGCTGCGAGATGTCGGTCGGGACCACGTTGTTCTTGCCGCCGCAGGCGGCGGCGGTGAGGGCCACCGCGAGAACGGCCGCGGCCCGCCAGAGCGCCGGTGCGCGGAAGAGTTGCCAGTCAGTCATGAGTTCTTGAAAGCCTTTTGGATCTCTTGTCGTTGCGGATCTGCAGACCCGCCTGTCCCTCAATTGTAGACGGTCGGACTGCCGGGTTGGCCGGCCGGGCTGTCCAGCATCTCGACCACGCGCTCGGGCAGGCGGCAGGGGCGGCCGGCCTGATTCAGCGCCGCGTGGACACTGTGCCCCGACGCCGAGGCGGTGCCGTCGGCCACCCGGACGACCTCGTAGTCGAACCGGATCCGCACCGGTGTCAGCAGCGTCGCCCGCGTCCGGATCTCGATCTCGTCGTCGTACCGGGCGGGCTGGTGGTATTGGCAGAACACCTCGATGACGGGCAGCGAGACCCCGGCTTCTTCCATGTCGCGGTAGGTCCACCCCGACCCGCGCAGCCAGTCGGTGCGGCCCACTTCGAACCACACGAGATAGTTGGCGTGATAGGTCACGCCCATCTGGTCGGTGTCGGCGTAGCGCACGCGCACGCGTGCCCGGCGGACGCCGTTACCGTCGCTCATGCCTCGGCGCGGGTGCCCTGCTCGGCCAGGGCCCGCAGCGCGCGGGTGGCGGTCTCCGCATCCGGCGTCCCGAAGATGGCGTGGCCGGCCACGAAGATCGACGCGCCCGCGGCGGCGATCGCCTCGATGTTGGTCGCGTCCACGCCCCCGTCCACCTCGATGGGGGCGTTCGAGCCCGCCGCGCTCAGCACGGCGCGCACGCGCCGGATCTTGTCGAGGCTCTGCGGGATGAACTTCTGACCGCCGAAGCCCGGGTTCACCGACATCACCACGACGAAATCCAGATCGCCGGCAATCGCCTCGAGCGCCGACGCCGGCGTGGCGGGGTTGATCACCGCCCCGGCGAGCGCGCCGAACGAGCGGATGTACGCCAGCGTGCGGTGCAGGTGCGGCACCGCCTCGACGTGCACCGACACCATGTGCGCGCCCGCCTTCACAAAGGCCTCGATGTAGCGATCCGGGTCCTCGATCATCAGGTGCACGTCGAGCGGCCGCGTCGCGGCGCGCTTCACGGCCTGCACGACCGGCGGCCCCATCGTGATGTTGGGGACGAAGTGGCCGTCCATCACGTCGACGTGAATGAGATCGGCGCCGCCGCGCTCGGCGGCGGCGATGTCGCGGCCGAGCGCCGCGAAGTCGGCCGAGAGGATCGACGGGGCGATGCGGATGCCGCCGGCGCTCACCGGCTCACCTCGAGCGACACGGCGTCGGCCGCCGTCACCTTGAACCCGCCGGACGGGCGCTGGCGGACGACGGTGCCGGGCGGCACGTCTGCATACGGCTGCGACCCTACCACGGTGACGCGCAGCCCCTGCTTGCGCAGCGTGTCTGCGGCGCGCGTGCCGTCGATCCCGATGACGTCGGGCATCACGTATGCGGCCCCTTCCTCCGCGCGGTTCACGAGCAGCGAGACGCCGGGCGCCATCGTGGCAGCCGGCGGGTCCTGGGCGATGACGGTGTCGGCCGGATACGCCGTCGAGCGGATCTCCGTGAGCGAGGCGATGGTCAGCCCGCCCTGTTCGAGCCGGATGCGCGCCGTCCGTTCGGTCTGCGCGGCGAGCTGCGGCACGACCGTGGCGCGCGGCCCCGAGCTGACCCACACCCGCACGGTGCGCTGCTGCCGTGCCAGCGCGCCCGACGACGGCTCCTGCTGCATGATGTGTCCGGCCGGCACGTGCTGGTCCGGCCGTTGCGTGTCGTCCACGCGCAGCCCCAGCCCGATCGACCCCAGCGACCTCGTCGCTTCGGCTACGGTGGACCCGACCAGGCCCGGGACCCGCACCTCGCGGGCCTTGAGCGCGGCCCGCATGGCGATGCCGAAGAAGACGAGGAACGTGACGCCGAGGGCGGCCGCCAGGAGCAGCAGCTTTCCGAGCTTCCAGACGCGCGTGCCGAGCGGCATGAACCTCGTGATCGTACCACGCCGGCGGGGCTAAAGCCCCGCCCTGCGGGACTACGCGACCCGAACGAGCGCGGCGGCGAAGAAGGCCTCGAGCCCGTGGAGGAACGGCAGCGTGCGCAGCATGCCGCGGGCGTCGGTCACCACACCCAGCCGGGCGCCGTCGATCTCGCGCGCGTCCACGAGGCGGAAATCGGCGTGTGCCGCCAGGAACGCGTCCACGACGGCCTCGTTCTCCTCCGGCTCGCTCGAGCACGTCGCGTAGACGAGACGGCCGCCCGGAGCGACCGCGCGGGCGGCCCGTGCGAGCAGTGTCTCCTGGTACGCGGCGAACCCGGCCAGCTCCGCTTCGGTGCGCCGCCAGCGGATGTCGGGATCGCGCCGCACGGTGCCGAGCCCGGAGCACGGCGCGTCCACGATCACGCGATCGAAGGCCGGCCCGAACGGCACCTCGTCCCGGCTCCCCACCTGCACGAGGCGGATGTTCGGCGCGCGGCTGTCGCGCACGGTCGTGGCCAGCAGACGCATGCGCCGGGCTCGCGCATCGCACGCCACGATCAGGCCCCGGCCCGCCATCTCCGCCGCGAGCGCCGTGGCCTTGCCCCCCGGCGACGCGCAGAGATCGAGCACGCGATCGCCGGGCCGGGCGCCGAGCAGCAGCGGCACGAGCTGCGAGGCCTCGTCTTGAATCGTGAAACGGCCGCGCGCCTCGGGCAGACGGCCGCCGCGCACGACGAGGGCATCGGGTGCGTAGCGCCCGGGCGCCGTCTCGAGCTCGCCCTCGTCCTCGAGCGCCTGGCGCAGCGCGTCGCGCGACGTGACGAGGCGATTCGCGCGAAGCGTCAACGCGGGCGTGGTGTTGTTGAACTCGGTCCAGGCGGCCGCGCGATCGAAGCCGTAGCGATCGAGCCAGCGCTCGACCAGCCAGTCTGGATGCGATTGCGCGACGCCGAGATACGTGAGGGCTGCCTGCCGCGGAGCGCCGGGCTCGGGCCGCGGCGGCCGCCCGAGTTGGCCGCGGGTGCGCGAGAGCGTGCGCAGCACGCCGTTGACGAAGCCGGTGGCGCGCGCCTGGCCGGCGCTGCGCGTCAGCGACACGGCGTCGTCCACGACGGCGGAGGCCGGCACCCGATCGAGATGGAGGAGCTGATACAGGCTGAGACGCAGGATGAGGAGCACATCCGCATCGAACGTCTCGATGGCGCGAGCCGCCGCACCGGCGATGGCGGCGTCGAGCGCCCGCTGCCACCGCAGCGTGCCGGTGACGATCTCGGTGGCGAGCGCGCGGTCGCGCGGATCGGCCAGCGCCCGATGCTCGCGCGCCAGCACGGCGGCCGGCTGCGCGTCGCCGCGCGCCACCTCGCGCAGCACGCGAAGCGCCGCCGCGCGCGCTGGTCCGATCATGGCCCGCCGAAGCGCGCGCCGGGCTGCATCGGGTGGCCGCGCAGGAACTCGGCCGCGCGGAGCGGTCGGCCGCCTTCCGATTGCAGCTCGAGCAGCGCCAGGGCGCGGCCATCTCCCGCCGCCACGTGCACGCCGTCGCTCCCGGCGTGGATGACCGTCCCGGGCGCCGCCGCCACTTCACCGGGCTGCGGCGCGGAGCGCCAGAGGATGATTCTGCGGCCGTCCACGAAGCTGTAGGCGTGCGGCCAGGGGAAGAGCCCGCGCACCCGGTCGTGAATGCGCGCGGCGGGGAGCGTCCAGTCGATCAACCCTTCGTCCTTGGTCAGGCGCGCCGCGTAGGTCGCGAGCTGTTCGTCCTGCGGCTCCTCCCGCGCGGTGCCGGCGGCGATGCTGTCCACGACCTCGACCAGCAGGTGTGCGCCGGTCGCTGCCAGCGCCTCTTCGAGCTCGTCGCTCGTCTCGTCCGGACCGATCGGTCGCGTGGTGTGCGCGAACATCGCGCCCGAGTCCAGCTTGGGGGCCACGCGCATGATCGTCACACCGGTTTCGGTCTCGCCGGCGATGACCGCGCGGTGCACCGGCGCGGCGCCGCGATACTTCGGCAGGAGCGATGGGTGCACGTTGACCATCCCGAAGCGCGGCACCGCCAGGAGCGTCGAAGGAATCAGCTGGCCGTAGGCTGCCACCACGCCGAGGTCGGGCTGCCACGCCTCGAGCTGGCCGGGCATCGACGGATCGCGGAGCGTGGCCGGCTGCAGCAGCGGCAGCCGGCGCTCGACCGCCAGCGCCTTCACCGGACCGTCGGTGACGCGCTGTCCGCGTCCGCGGGGGCGGTCCGGCTGCGTCACGACGCCTGCCACCGCGTGCCGGGAGCCGAGCAGCGCCTCGAGCGTGGGTACCGCAAACCGCGGCGTGCCGAAGAACACGACGCGGAGGGCGTTCACCATTTCCCGGTGCGTTCGAGCTTCCTGATCTTCCGGACGATGAGGTCTTTCTGCAGCCCGCGCAGCCGATCGACGAACAGCGTGCCGTCGAGGTGATCCATCTCGTGCTGGAAGCAGCGCGCCAGCAGCTCCGTGCCGGTCACGGTGTGCTCCACGCCGTTGCGGTCGAGCCCTTTCACGGTGGCGCGGCTCGGGCGGGCGACGGTGGCGTTGAATCCGGGCACGCTCAGGCAGCCCTCTTCCTCGAGCTGCATGCCGTCGCGCTCGACGAACTCGGGGTTCACGAAGACATGAAGAGCGGCCGCATCGCGGCCCACCGACACGTCGGCGACGAAAATCCGCAGCGGCACGCCGATCTGCGGCGCCGCGAGACCGACGCCCGGCGCGGCATACATCGTCTTGATCATGTCGTCGATGAGCAGCTGGATCTCGGGGGTGACCTCGGCCACCGGCGCGGCGGCACGGTGCAGCGTGTCGGCGCCGTAGCGGATGATGGGCCGGATCATCAGGAAGGCAGGTTCAGGCGCGGCTGCCGCCCGCGAACCGGGCCGCGACCTGCTCGGCCGAGGCCGCGTAGTGGCGCGCGATCTCGTCCACGGAATCGCCGCCGAACTTCTCCAGGAATGCGTCGGCCAGCACGAACGACACCATCGCCTCGCCCACCACGGCCGCCGCCGGCACGGCGCAGACGTCGCTGCGCTCGATGGCGGCCGGCGCGTTTTGCATCGTGGTGAGGTCCACCGATCGCAGCGGGTTCATGAGGGTCGCGATCGGCTTCATGAACCCGGTCACGCGGAGGTCCTGTCCGTTGGTGACGCCGCCTTCGAGACCGCCCGCGTTGTTGGTCGGCCGCACCAGCGCCGCGGGAGCGGAGGCGGGCGGCAGGATTTCGTCGTGGACGCGCGAGCCAGGGCGCAGCGCCACTTCCGGGCCGATGCCGATGCCGACGGCCTTGATGGCGTGGATGCACATGATGGCCTGACCGAGCCGGCCGTCGAGCTTGCGGTCCCACTGCACGTACGAGCCGAGACCCACCGGGACGCCGGTGGCAATGATTTCGAAGGCACCGCCGAGGGTGTCGCCGGCGTCGCGCGCGGAATCGATGGACGCAATCATGCGCTGCTCGATCGCCGCGTCCACACAGCGGATGGGGGCGTCGTCGCTCAACGCCTCGGCCTCGGCAAACGACACCGTGCGGTCGCCGGGCAGCCCCTCGTCGCCGATCACCGACACGTGGCTGGCGATCCTGACGCCGAAGCGCGCCAGGAGCTGGCGCGCCAGCGTGCCGGCGGCGACGCGCGACGCGGTTTCGCGGGCGCTCGCCCGCTCGAGCACGTCGCGTACGTCGGTATGCCCGTACTTCAACGCGCCGGCGAGATCGGCATGGCCAGGCCGCGGCCGCGTCACCGAGGCGCGGTTGGCGCCCGTCGCGCCTTCGGGCATCTCCTTCTCGACGTGCATCGTCTGCTGCCAGTTCACCCAGTCGCGATTGCGGATGAGCATCGCGATGGGCGCACCGGTCGTGCGCCCCTTCCGCACCCCGGCCAGAATCTCCGCCTTGTCGCTTTCGATCTGCATGCGCCGGCCGCGTCCGTAGCCGCCCTGGCGCCGCCGCAGCTGGCGGTTGAGCGCGTCGATGTCGATCTCGAGGCCGGCGGGCATGCCGTCGATGGTGATGACGAGCGCCTGGCCGTGGGACTCCCCGGCGCTGAGAAATCTGAGCATTCGCGTCAATTCTAATACGACGGAACTGCGCGCTCCGGCCCGCGAGCCGGCAATCGCCGCGAGTCGCGCATGGCCGCGCGTGTT
The DNA here is from genome assembly GCA_035646375.1 of Vicinamibacterales bacterium. GTDB lineage: Bacteria > Acidobacteriota > Vicinamibacteria > Vicinamibacterales > UBA2999 > DASYRM01. The sequence goes on along the minus strand of DASRPM010000069.1, from coordinate 31,009 downwards.
GCATCAGTCGAGGGCGTGGCGCCCGCCGCCGAACGCGCACCGCGCGACGATCGCGATCGACTGCACGCCGCTGCATCGCGGCTCGCCGCGTTGTCGCCGGCCGTCGCCGAGCACGTGCAGCGTGCGCGGCGGGCCGACGCCTTCGCGCGCGCGGGCCGCCATGCCGCGGCCGAGCGGCTGCTGCGCGACGTGGCGGGCGCCCTGGCGCGCCGGCAGGCGCGGGAGCCCGGCGCGCACGTGCTGATCGAGCTGGGCCGGCTGCTCCTCGTCCGCGGCCGTGCCGCCGACGCGCAACGGGCGTTTGCCGAGGCCAGGAGCGCCGCCGGCGAGGCGCGGGCCGCCAGCGTCGGCGTCGAGGCGGCGCTGTGGGAAGTGGGTGCGCTGACCGACGCGGCGCGTCTGGACGACGCCGGCGGCCTGGCCGGCGCGATCGATCGCGCGAGCGGGCTCGATCCCGCTCATCGCGCGTGGGCCGATGCGTGCGTCGTGCGGCTGGCGCTCTGGCGTGGCGACGCGGCGGCCGCGGCGGAGAGGGTGCCGGCACGCGCAGAGCAGGAGGACGCGGTCGTGGCCGCGTGGATCGAGTCGATGGCCGTCCGCGCGCTGCTCGCGGCGCACCACGTGTTCGAGGCCGGACGCCGGGCGTCCGACGCCCGTGCTCTCCCGGCCATCGCGGCCAGCCCGCACGCCCGGGCCATCGTCGAACGCGCGCGGCTGCGCGTCCTGGGGGAAGCCGGCGACACCGCCGCCGCGGCGTCGTGCCTCGAGTGCCTGCGCGGCGCCGCACGTGAAGCGCGCGCGCCGCTCGAGCTGGCGCGCGGCACGCTGATCTGGATCGGACTGCTGCGACGCGCGGGGCTGGAGGGCGAGGCCGAGGCCGCCCGGCGGAGCCTTCGCCGGACGGCGGCCGTGGCGCCGCCGCTGCTGCGCCGGGCCGTCGAGCGTGAAACGTGCGCCGAAGCCCTGGCAGGGCCGGAGCCCCGTCGTGCTCGCGGCCCGCTGGCGCCGCCGCCGTCGCTGCTGCCCGAGATCGTGGGTGGCAGCGCCGCCCTCGACCAGCTGCGCCGGTCGATCGTGCGGGCGGCGGGCGCGCCATTTGCCGTCCTCATCGAGGGGGAGAGCGGGGTGGGGAAGGAGCTCGTGGCGCGCGCGATCCACCGCCTCGGTCCGCGCGTGCAGCGCCGTTTCTGCGATCTGAACTGCGCGGCGCTCCCCGACGAGCTCGTCGAGGCGGAGCTCTTCGGTCACGCGCGCGGCGCGTTCACCGGCGCGGCGGCGGATCGGCCGGGGCTGTTCGAGGAGGCGAGCGGCGGCACGCTGTTTCTCGACGAGGTGTCCGAGCTGTCCTTGCGCGCGCAGGCCAAGCTGCTGCGGGTGATCCAGCAGCAGGAAGTGCGGCGGCTGGGGGAGGGCCACACGCGCCCGGTAGACGTCCGCGTCGTGGCCGCCGCCAATCGATCGATGACCGAGGAAGTGGCGGCGGGACGGTTTCGCGCCGATCTGCTGTACCGGCTCGACGTCGTGCGCCTGCGGGTGCCGCCGCTCCGCGAGCGGCCGGAGGACGTGCCGGCGCTGGCCGAGATGTTCTGGCAAACGGCCGCGGCCCGGGTGGGCAGCGCCGCTACGCTGGGCGATGGCGTGTTCCACGCCCTGACCGCCTACGCCTGGCCGGGCAACGTGCGGGAGCTGCAGAACGTGCTGGCGGCGCTCGTGGTGGCGGCGCCGCCGCGCGGGCGCGTGCCGGCGTCGCTGCTGCCGGCGCGTCTCCTGGAGGCACAACCGCACCGGCTTACGCTGGCCGAAGTGCGAACGGCCTGCGAGCGTGAAGCGGTGCGCGCGGCGCTCGGACGGGCAGGCGGCCGTCGCACCGGCGCGGCGCGCGAGCTGGGGCTGACCAGGCAGGGTCTGCTCAAGACGATGCAGCGTCTCGATCTCCGGACGTAGAATCTCGATGGTGCTTCGCTACCTCGCGCGACGGCTGGTGCTGACCATCCCGGTGCTGCTCGGCGTCGCCACGCTCGTTTTCTCGCTCATCCACCTGATTCCCGGCGACCCCGCGCAGGCCATCCTGGGCGAAACGGCACCGCAGGGCGACGTGGACGAACTGCGCCGCCGGCTCGGCCTCGATCGCCCGCTCCTCGAGCAGTACGGTGCGTTCCTGTACGGCCTCGTGCGCGGCGACCTGGGCACGTCGCTCCGGACCGGCGAGCCCGTGGTGTCGCAGGTCGTGGCGCGTGTGCCCGCGACGGCGGAACTGGCGGCGGCGTCGATGCTCGTGGCCCTCGCCGTGGCGCTGCCGCTCGGCATTGCGGCCGCCGTGTGGCGCGGTACGGCAATCGACACCGGCGCCACCGCGCTGGCGCTCGCCGGCGTGTCGATTCCAAACTTCTGGCTCGGCCCGCTGCTGGCGATCGTCTTCGCAATTCAGCTGGGATGGCTGCCCGTCTCGGGGCGGGGCACGCTGGCGAATCTCGTGCTTCCGGCCATCTCCCTCGGGAGCGCGCTGGCGGCCATCCTGGCGCGGATGACGCGTGCCACGCTGCTCGAGGAGCTGCGCGAGCCGTATGTGCAGGCCGCGCGCGGCCGTGGCGCGTCGCGGGCGCGCGCCGTCCTGCGCCACGCCTTCCGCAACAGCCTGGTGCCGGTGGTCACGCTGCTCGGCCTGCAGTTCGGGGCGGTGCTGACCGGCGCCGTGATCACGGAGACCATCTTCGCGTGGCCGGGCATCGGACGGCTGCTGATCCAGTCGATCGGCTTCCGGGACTATCCGATGGTGCAGGGTTGCATTCTCTTCATCGCCACGACCTACGTGTCGGTCAACCTGCTGACCGACCTCGTCTACGGCGTGCTCGACCCCAGGATCCGTTACGAATGACGAGGGTCGGCGGCCTGATCGTCGCAGTCGCGGTGCTCGCGGCCCTCATCGGGCCGATCGTCGCGCCGTTCGACAGCGCGGCGCAGGACCTGGCGCTGCGGCTCACGGGACCCTCGGCGCAGCACTGGTTCGGACTCGACGAGCTGGGGCGCGACATCCTGTCGCGCGTGCTCGCGGGCGCGCGGATCTCGATCCTGGTCGGGCTCGTCGTGGTGTCGATCTCCGCGACGGTCGGCATGGCCGTCGGTGCCGCCGCGGGCTACTTCGGCGGGCGCGTGGACGAGATCCTGAGCCGCGCCATCGACATCCTGATGGCGTTTCCCGGCCTGCTGCTTGCGATTGCGATGGTGGCGGTGCTCGGCCCCAGCCTGTTCAACGTGGTGTTCGCGCTGTCGCTCATCGGGTGGGTGGGCTACGCACGGCTGGTGCGCGGTCAGGTGCTGCGCGCGCGCGAGCTCGAGTTCGTGCAGGCGGCCCGCGCGCTGGGCGCCAGCACCCCGCGCGTGCTGGTGCGTCACGTCATCCCAACCACGCTCCCGGCCGTCACCGTGCAGGCCACGCTCGGCATGGGCGGCGCGATCCTCGCCGAGGCATCGCTCAGTTTCCTGGGCCTCGGCGTACAGCCGCCGACGCCCAGCTGGGGCACGATGCTGAACTACGGCCGTATCCATCTGCTGGACGCGCCGCACCTGACCGTGTTCCCAGGGCTGGCGATCGCCGTCCTGGTGCTCGGCTTCAATTTCCTCGGCGACGGTCTGAGGGACGCTCTGGACCCGAAGGCGGCGCCTTCGGCGCGGTAGGGCGGGTAGGGAAGTGGTTACCCGCCTCACCGGCGCGAAGCGCCGGCCCCACCCGCCTGACCGGCCGGCTCCGTGAGCGCCGCGTGCCGTGCCAGCGCGGCGCGGGCCGCATCGCGGTGCCCCAGGCGGGCCTCTGCGTTCGACAGCTGCAGGAAGGCGTCGCGCTCGATCGGGAACTTGGTCGTCGCGCGCAGCAGCGCGGCTTCGGCGGGCTTGAGATCGCCGTTCAGGAGCAGCGCGCGGCCGTAGAGCGCGAGCGTCTCGCTCGACGCGGCCTCGCGTGCCGCGGCGGGCGCCAGCAGCGCGAGCGCCTGCTGAATCGCCTGCCCGTCGCCGGCGCTCTCGGCAAGGTCGAGCCACACGCGCCCGGCGGCGTTGGCGACGACGGGCGATCCGGGAAAGCGCTCGCCGGCGCGGGCCAGCGTGGCGAGGGCCACGTCGGACCGCCCGTAGCGCACCTGCGCCAGCGCCAGCGACACCAGGCCGTCGGGGCGTCCGGTGTCGAGCGCCGCCAGCGCTTCCCGTTGCGCGGTCTCCTCCCGCGTGCGCCCTTGCGCCGCGTAGAGATCCACCAGGGCCGCGCGCGTCGCGCCCGCCGCCGGCTGCAGTTCGAGGGCGCGGCTCAATGCGGCGGACGCCTCGCCGGTCTGACCTTGTGCGAGCGCCGCCGCGCCAAGCAGCTGGTGCGCCTCGGCGAACGCCCCGTCGAGCGCCAGCGCGCGCCGGGCGGCATCCACGGCGCCCGACAGATCACCGCTGCGATAGAGCGCGAGCCCCAGTTTGTACTGGAGCCGCGGCGCCCGGTCCTCGAGCGCGAGGTAGGCGCGGTAGGGCGCCACCGCGCCCGCGGCGTCGCCGCGCGCCAGCCGGACGTCGCCCGCGAGCTCCAGCGGCTGCGGGGCGGTAGGGTCGAGTGTCTGCGCCTGGGTCAGGTCGCGCTCGGCCGAGTCGAACTGCCCCTGGCGGCGGTAGGTGTCGCCACGTTTGAGATAGGGCAGCATCGATTGCGGGCGCAGCGCCACCGCGCCGCTGAACGCCTCGAGGGCGGCCGAGGTCTGGCCGCGCCCGACCGCCGCGTCGCCCTCGGCGATCAGCCGCCGGAAGGCCCGGGCCTGGCGGACATCCGACCACGCCTGCACCGAGGCCGCCACGAGCGCCGCCACCACGGTGATCACGATGACCGGCCGTTTCACGCCCGCATCGTACGCGGATTTCACGTGGAGGCACAGGCCCCAGGGCGGGAACCTTCGGTGCCCCCCGGGGTCTAATCTCCGCAGCGGGTGGTACACTCTCATGTCAACAGGACTGTCGGGAGACGCCGTGAAAAACGCCGGTGCCATCAGCTGGGCAGGGACCGACGCGGGCGAGGCCGCGCTGGTCGAACGTTGTGTTGCCCGTGACCAGGGAGCCTGCGCGGAGCTGGTCTCCGCCCACCAGCGGATGGTCTACGCGCTGGCCTTCCACCTCCTCGGCGACCGGGACGACGCGCTGGACGTCTCGCAGGAGGTCTTCCTGCGGGTGTTCCGCACCCTCCCGTCCTTCCGGGGCCAATCGGCCCTCCGCACCTGGATCTTTCGCATCGTCGTCAACCAGGCCCGCAACCGGCAGCGGTGGTGGAACCGTCGCCGCCGCAGCAGCCAGGTGTCGCTCGACGATCACATCAGCCTGTGCGGCGAGATGCCGTCCCAGGGCGAGGTGCTGCCGGATCGGCAGCTCGCGAGCAAGGAGACGGCCACGCTGATCTGGCGTGCCCTCGACCGGCTCCCGTTCGACCAGAAGACCGCCATCGTGCTTCGCGAGGTGGATGGCCTGCGCTACGACGAGATCGCGTTCTCGCTCGGCATCGCGGTGGGCACCGTGAAGTCGCGGCTCACGCGCGCGCGGCAGGCGCTGCGCGCCGAGCTGCTGGGGCTGCGGTCATGATCCGCTACGTCGGCTGCGATTACGCGCGCCCGCGGCTCGACGCGTTTGCCGACGGCGAGCTGCCGATGGGCGACCAGGTGCTGGTCGAAACGCACCTGCGCTGGTGCCAGACCTGTGCGGCGCGCCTTGAAGATGCGCAGACGATCGGCGATTCGCTGCGGCTCTCGGCGCGGGCGCACTCGCATCCGCACGACGCGTTGCTGGTAGACGGCCGCGGCGAGCCGGACGGCGTGCCGGACGATGTGAGCCGTGCCCTTGCCGCGATGCAGTCCCAGGTGCTGGCGCAGACGCACACCGAGTACGAGCAGTCGCTGGGCGTGCGCGTGCACGAGCTCTTCTCCGACATGCGCCTGTGGTGGCCGGCGCTCGGCGCCACGGTGGCCGTGGCGCTCAGCGTGGGCGCGGCGAGCAATATCTGGAAGGCGACGAGCGCCCAACAGCCGGCGTCGCTGGCGGCCGTGATCGAAAGCCTGGCCGAGCAGCCGCAGCGGCTCGACGCGGCCATGTATCTGCCACGCTTTGTCGACGACGGCATGGCGCTCGACGGCGAAATGCTGGCGCAGCACGACGGCGAGAACCATCAGGACGAGATGGTCGCGGTGGCGGCGATCCTCACGCAAGAGGGCACGATTGGACCATACGCCCTGCTCGAGCAGAGTGGCAGGCGGCACATGCCGCTGCCGGGCTCGGCACAGGCCGACGGGGAGATGGAGGGCGTGATGCACGCGGTGCGGCAGTCCCGGTTCACGCCGGCGCAGCGCCCCGGAGGTCAGGTCGTGGCCGTCAACATGGTGTTGCTGTACGCCCGCACGACGGTGAAGGCCTCGCAGCAGACGGTCGATTTGGGGATCCCGCTCACGCGCCCGGTGCTTGCAGCTCGACCGCCCGTCGCCAAGCCGGCCGGCTTGGCGCCCGAAGGCGCCTCATCGCAAGAAAACTCTCAAGGCAAGGCGGCCGCGGTCGCTTAGCGACTGCCCGAGGCAGCCGCGGTCGCTCAGCGACCGCCCGAGGCAGCACTGCCGCGCGCGCTCGACACGTTGTTGAGCGCGTCGGCCGCCCGCAGCACCACACCCAGCACACCCTGCGCCTCGGGGACCGTCAGCTCGTACTGTTCGACACGCGAGTCGGCGATGCCGTCCTTGGGATAGACGGCCTGCCAGCGGTCGCCGTCGAGCGAGTACTCCACCTTCACAACCGCGGAGTTGTCGTCGCGCACGTCGAAGGCGAGCGTGGTGCGGCCGCCGTCGCGGCGCGCGGCCGTCACCGTGATGACCGGTGGCGTGTTGTCGATGTCGAACGCGGTGCTTTCGAGGTCGCCCGCGAGCGCGGTGGCCGCCGAGTTCGACGGCGCGTCCGAGGCCACCACTCGCACCGTGTAGCGGCCGTTCGGCACCGAGGTCGTGTCCCACACGAAGATGGCGTCGGCGATCGCCTGCTTCAACGAGCGCCACGCGGTCTCGCCTTCGCGGCGATACTGCAGGTCGTACACGAGGTCGTCGCGGTTCTCGTCGTCGGCCCGCCAGATGAACGTCAGCAGCCCCTTCTCGTAGGCGCGCCGTCCCAGGTTCGGCCCGCCGCCGGCGGCGCCCTGCACCTGCGCTGAGGCGCGGCGATCCGGCGTGTCGCCGTCGAACCCGGCAATCTCGGGCTCGCCGGTGGGGAAGGGCCGCTGGTAGACGGTGCCGGGCGTGTGCACGGTGATCGACGTGACACGCGGCCGCGCGTTGCGGGGCAGGTAGGCCGCGGTCAGCGACGTCAGGAGCGGCGCCTCGGCGCGGCCGCCGCCGACGAGCACGGCGCGCCACTGCAGGTACCGCGCGCGCGGGCTCGTGATCGCGCTGCCCTCGGCGGTGGCGTACGGCACGCTCCAGTCGCTCCAGGCCTCGTCCGGCGTCTTCGTGTTGCCGCTGCGCGTCGACACCTCGACGCGCGTGCCCTGTGGCACGAGACCCTGCCACTTGACCACGCCCCAGGTGGCCACCGTCTGCGCGTCGCGAACCTCCGAGGTGAACGTGCCGCGGTCGGCGCGCGTGGCCGAGAGCCGGAAGATCTTCCCGGGGTTCGACGTGGCCACCAGCACCTGGCCGTTGCGGTCGGTGGTGAGCGTCGTCACCTGCTGCGCGTCGGCGCGGGCCACGAGCGTGGCGCGCGCGGGATCGCCGGTGAGACGGAACAGCTTGCCGCGTCCACCGGTACCCACGAGCACGCTGCCCCCCGGTTCGAACGCCAGATCGTATGGAGTGTCTTCGCGGGTCTCCCACAGCACGTCGGTGACACCGTCGGGGTTGATGCGGAAGACAGCGCCTGCCGTGGGGCCGCCGGGCCGGCCGCCTGCCTGCGCGGGCACGGCGGACACGCTGATGTCGGCGACGGCCACGGCCGTGATTTCCGTGGTCACGGTGGCCACCGGCACCGGCGCGGTTGGCGCGGCCGGCGGCGGCGTGCTGTCGCCACCACCTCCGCCGCCAGGGCGCCCGGAGAGCGCCGTCGCGTAGATGTTGCCCGAAGGGTCCACCCGGATCTGGTGGATCTCCGTGTAGCTCGAGTCGAACAGCACGAACGGCTTGCCGCTGGCGTCGAGGCGGAAGACGCGTCCCGGCGAGCCGGTGCCCGCCAGCAGCCGCCCCTCGCGATCGAACGCGAGCGTCATCGCGTGCGTGGCTTTCGTCTGGTAGAACACCGCGCCTTTGCCGTCCGGCGTGATCTTGTAGATTGTGCCCTTGTCGCCGGTGCCCGCGTACACGATGCCCGCGCGATCCACGGCGAGGCTCCAGATGTAGGCGTCGGGCGGGTCGAAGAACGTGGCCGCCTTGCCGGCCGCATCGACCTTGTAGATCTTCCCGTTGGGCGAGGTGGCGACGTAAAGGCCGCCGCCGGCCACCGGTGCGAGCGCGTGCACTTCGAGCTCGTCGGAGTCGAAGAACACCCGGCCGCGTCCGTTCGCGTCGATCTGATACACCTGCCCCTCGTTGCCGCTGCCGACATACAGGGCGCCGTCGGGCGTCGCGGCCGCGGCCCAGAGGAACGGTGCGCTGGCGTCGTAAATGGGCGAGGTCGAGGGCCCGAGCGTCAGGCGTCCGAACGGGTCGATGGCGAGGTTCTCGACCTCGCCGCGCAGGAAGTCGGCTTCGGTCGCGGTCTGCCAGAAGCTCGGCGCCGCGGCGCCAACCGCCGCCGCGACCGCCGCGCAGCCGAGCAGGGTGGCCGCGAAGCGGATGCTACGCGTCAACAACATGCCGGCCGTCTTGACGGCCTCCGGCGTTTCCTTGTGAGTCAATTGTTAACTCCGGCAAGACGGCCAGCCCCGCGGAGCGGGGCAAGGAATGGAGAGAGTCGCGAGGAGCTGCGTCATCACAGATCTGCCGAGCGGGCAGCGCCTCGCGGCTAGTCCTCTAGAGGAAGCGTCAGCGTGCGCGAGCCGGTCACCGCGAGGTCGGTGGGGATTTCCCATTCGCCGAGCACGGCGCTCTGAAGCGGCCGGAAGCTGCCGCCGCTGCGATCGGCTTCCATGACGGCCAGCACCGACGGCGGCAGGGCCGCCAGCGATTCGCCCTTGACGATGGCCCCGCCGTCGCGCGTGATGAGCCGCACGTAGAGCCGGTTGTTCCGCCGCGCGCTGTTGAGTACCTGCAGGAGCTGCGGCACGCCGCGGGTCTGCAGCGGCTGCACCTGCAGTTCGCGCGACTCCCACTGCGACAGGCGCACGCCGTCGCTCACCATGACCGAGAGGCTGCCGCGCGCGTTGGAGGGCACCTGCAGCGGCAGCGACTTCATGATCTCCTCGCCGCGGTAGGAGCGCAGCAGCACCTTGATGTTCACCGTGCTCCCGGGCTTCACGCGCGTGCCGTCGAGCCACACGCGCTCCACCGTCGCGCTGCGCGCCTGCTCGCTCGCCTGGATGTCGAGCGTGAGCGCGTCGATTTCGACATCCTCGAACGAGTTGCGGAGCAGCACGTTGATCGGCGTCACCACCGAGGCGGCAGCGCCCACCGACGGCTGATCGCCGCTGAAGAGGTCCTCGAAGGAGAGCGGCGCGTGGTTCTTGATCTGCGCGCTGCCGTGGACCGCGTAGCTGGCGATGCCGTTCTCGCGCTCGTAGGACGTCAGCGTATTGAGCACCGAGAGATACGCGAGGAGCGGCGTGAACAGCTGATCACGCACCATCGCCATCTTGAACGTCTTGCGCGTGCCGCGGGCGGCGTTCAGGTTGATGGTGATCGGGATCATCGAGGGGCCGGCGCCGAGCGTGCCGGCAATGGTCGTGGCGCGATCCTGCAGCACCGTGCCGATCACCTCGCCGGTGCTGGCGATCTTCATCGAGCTGGCGAGGCTCGGCAGCACGGCGTGCACGTGTGCACGGGTCATCGGGAAGGCGGTGGGGCCCAGGCCGTAGAACGGATGCCCGAAGGCGTAGACGCGGTCGCCGACCACTTCGGTGACGGTGCCGGTGGCGCCCAGCTCGAGGTCGCCGCTCATCAGCGCCACGCCGATCGGATCGCCCGGCCGCAGTGGCAGCGGCGCCGATGCCGACGTGTCCTGCCGCGCCATCCGCATCGAGCCGCCCGCCATCACCGGCAGAAAGCCGCGATCGCGGAACGCGCTCGCCACCGGATCGATGACCGACGGATCGAAGCCGCCGAGCGTGATGGGCGTGGCGATCGGGCGCAGCAGCGTGGCGATGCCGCCGCTGACACCCGCTCCGCCCAGGACCTGCACGTCGTTCGGGTTGTCGGCAAACGGCTTCGTCCACGCGAAGGCCTGCGCCAGCGCGGCGCGCAACCCGTCCTGCGTGATGGGGATCGTGAGCGCGACCTGCGAGGCTGGACGGCGTGGCCCGGGCAGCGTGGCCGCCTCCACCATCTCGTCGAACGGCGTGATGCCGGCAATCGGTTCCTTCGCGAACTGGCCCAGCGAGTACGACACCGCGCCGACGAGGCGGCCGTCGATGTAGACAGGGCTGCCGCTCATGCCGGCAATCACGCCCGTGTTGGCGAGCGGACCGCCCTCGAGCCGGGCCAGGATCAGGTTGCGGCGCGGCCCGATGACGTTGTGCAGCACGCCCAGGATGTGCGCCTTGAACTCGTCGAGGCGGTCGCCCTCGAAGACGGTGCGCCCTGTGGCCACCATGCCGGGCTTGAGTTCGTCGACGGGGAAGGTGCGCGTCTGCGCCGGCAGCCCGGCGGCAACGCACACGAACAGCACGGCGATCGCAGCGCGGAAGCGGGTCGTCATAGGAACGGTCATTTCCGGGGGAGCGGGGCCTGCCCGCCCTGTCCCAAGATACGGGTAAACCTCTGAAACCGCAAGAGCTGCGGGCACGCTGGTTGACAGCTGAACACACCTGCGCTACTCTGCCGTTCACCTGTTTCGACACCGATGACCGCGTATTTTCGCCCCGCCGTGTCCGTGTTCAACGCCAGCTATTGGTGGCGCCACACGACTGTTGAGGGGGCGGCGGCCGGCGTCTGACAGCGTTCGGCACTCGCAAGAAGTAAGACGGATTCCACGCCCCTTCAGCCTCGCGGTTGAAGGGGCGTTTTGTTTTTTGGGCTGGCAAGGACTGGGATGGCACTTCTGTGTGAAACCGTGACGGGCGCCACGATGCGGGAGCTGTTGGCGGCCCGCGATGCCGCCACCGCCGGCGGCATGGTGGAACTGCGCCTCGACGGCAACCGGGACCTCGACGTGGCCGCCGCGCTTCATGGGCGGCAGATGCCGGCGGTGGTCACTTGCCGCGCCTCCTGGGAGGGCGGCCGGTTCGACGGGTCGGAAGACGAGCGGCGGGCGATCCTGCACCGCGCGCTCGAGGCGGGGGCCGAGTTCGTGGACGTCGAGTGGCGGGCGGGCTTCGACGACGTCATCGCGCACGATCCGTCGCGAGTCGTGGTGTCGTTCCACGATTTCACCGGGACGCCGGCCGGGCTCGACGATCGCGTCGCCGCGATGCGCCGCACCGGCGCGGGCACCATCAAGGTGGCCTATGCGGCGCACCGGCTCTGCGACACGCTGCCGCTGCGCGCCATCGGCGAGCAGGGCCAGGCGGTGGTCGTCGGCATGGGCGAGCCGGGGGTGCCGTCGCGCCTGCTCGCGTCGCGCTACGGCTCGCGGTGGACCTTTGCGGGGAACGCCGTGGCGCCGGGGCAGATGCCGGCGGCACGCATGCGCGACGTGTTCCGCTTCGCCTCGATTGGTCCCTCGACGCGGCTCTTCGGCGTCGTCAGCCGCACCGCGATGCACTCGCTGTCGCCGGTCATGCATAACGCGGCCTTCGCGGCTGCCGGCATCGATGCCGCGTACGTGCCGCTCAGCACCGACGACTTCGCGGACTTCCTGGCCTACGCCGACGCCATGGGCTTCGAGGGCGCCAGCGTCACGATTCCGTTCAAGCTCGATGCGCTGCGGGCCGCGGCGGTGCAGACGCCGCTGGCGGCGGCCGTCGGCGCCGCCAACACGCTGCGACGCCGCCGCCTTCGCCAAGCGGCTCGCTCCGCGAGCCGCGAAAGCAGTGCTGATTTGTCGGTCCGCAATGCGGACCGACCTGGCGAGCCAGGGCCGTACCAGTGGGAGGCGACGAACACCGACGTGGACGGCTTCCTGGCGCCGCTCGAGCCGCTCTTTCCGAAAGGGCTGGCCGGCGTGCGGGTGGCCGTGCTGGGAGCGGGTGGTTCGGCCCGCGCCGTCGTGGCCGCGCTCGCGTCGCGCGGAGCCCGCGTCGCGGTGCACGCGCGGCGGATCGAGCAGGCGGCCGAGGTGGCGGCGGCGTTCGGCGCGTCGCCGGCGGCGCTGCCTCCGGCGCCGGGATCGTGGGACCTGCTGGTGAACTGCACGCCGCTGGGCGGCGCGAACCGCCGCCACGAGTCGCCGATGGCCGGGGCCCCGATCGACGGCCGCGCCGTGTACGACCTGACCTACGGCGACGGCGACTCGGCGCTCGTGGCCGACGCGCGGCGCGCCGGCCGCGTCGTGCTCGACGGGCTGCCGATGCTCATCGCGCAGGCCGAGCGGCAGTTCCAGTGGTGGACCGGGCAGCGCCCGGAGCCAGGCATCATGCAGGCGGCGGCGCTCAACGCGCTTGGACGAACGGCGACAACGACAGAGGCAACGGCGTAGCGATGCAGATCACGACCTTCGACGCATTCAAGGAGCTGGCACAGCGCGGTACGTTCGTGCCGGTCTACAAGGAGATCGTCGCGGACCTCCTGACGCCGGTGTCGGCGTTCCTCAAGGTGGCCGAGCACGCCGACTACGCGTTCCTGCTCGAGTCGGTCGAGGGCGGCGAGCAGGTGGCGCGCTACTCGTTCCTCGGGAAGGATCCGTTCCTGATCGTGCGCGCGCGCGGCGGAAAGGTGCTGATCGATCGCGCCGGGGAGACGACCGAGTCCGACAAGTCGTTCACCTCCACCATCCGCGAGCTGATGGCCGGGTTCCACTCGCCGTTCGTGCCCGGGCTGCCGCGCTTCACGGGGGGCGCCGTGGGCTACGTCGGCTACGATGCCGCGGCGTGGTTCGAGCCCGTCGAGCTGCAGGCGGCCGACGGCGAGGACGACGAAGCCGGCTTCATGCTGTTCGACACGGTGCTGGCGTTCGATCACGTGCGCCACCGTATCCTCATCATCGCCAACGCGCGCATCAGCGGCGACGAGGACCTCGAGTCGCTCTACCAGTTCGCGTGCGCCAAGGTGGAATTCGTCGAACGCGAGCTCGAGCGGGCGCTGTCGAAGACCGTGCCGCCGTCGGGCCGGCCGCTCGAGGTGACGTCCAACGTCACGCGCGAGCAGTTCGAGGCGACGGTGAAGACGGCCAAGGAATACATCGCGGCCGGCGACGTCTACCAGGTGGTGCTGTCGCAGCGCTTCGAGGCCGCCATCGACGCCGACCCGTTCACCGTCTACCGCGCGTTGCGGCACGTCAACCCGTCGCCCTACATGTATTTCCTGCGTGTCGGCGGCCGCTCGATCGTCGGGTCGTCGCCCGAGATGCTGGTCCGGGTCGAGGGGCGGCAGGTGCAGACGCACCCGATTGCCGGCACGCGGCCGCGCGGCCGGACCGAAGAAGAGGACGTGCGGCTCGGCGAGGAGCTGAAGCGCAATGAGAAGGAGCGCGCCGAGCACGTGATGCTCGTGGATCTCGGGCGGAACGACATCGGCCGGGTGGCGAAGTACGGCACCGTGCGCGTGCCGACCTACATGACGCTCGAGCGCTACTCGCACGTGATGCACCTGGTGTCGATCGTCGAGGGGCGGCTCGACGAGCAGCACGACCGCCTCGACGCACTCGTGGCGTGCTTTCCGGCCGGCACGGTCTCGGGCGCCCCGAAAGTGCGGGCGATGGAGATCATCGCCGAGCTCGAGACCAGTCGGCGCGGCGTCTACGCCGGCGCGGTGGGCTATCTCGACTTCGCGGGCAACCTCGATTTCTGCATCACCATCCGGACCGTCCTCATCGAAAACGGCCGTGCCTACGTGCAGGCGGGCGCCGGCATCGTGGCCGATTCGAACCCGACGGCGGAGTACGAGGAAACGAAGGACAAGGCGCGAGCGGTGCTCCGCGCGTTGGAACTGGCGCAGAACGGTCTTTCCTAACGGAACGCGAGATGGTCCTAGTCATCGACAACTACGATTCGTTTACCTACAACCTCGTGCAGTACCTCGGCGAGCTCGGGGCCGAAGTGCGTGTGCGCCGCAACGACCAGGTGGGCCTCGACGAGGTGGCCGAGATGACGCCGGAGCACATCGTCATCTCTCCCGGCCCCGGGCGTCCCGAGGACGCCGGCGTCTCGATGGACGTCATCCGCCGCTTCGGGCCGACGACGCCGATCCTCGGTGTGTGCCTTGGCCATCAGGCGATCGGCATGGTCTACGGCGGCGTCGTGACGCGCGCCACCGCGCCGATGCACGGCAAGACGTCCACCGTCGTGCACGACGGCAAGGGGATCTTCGACGGTGTCGGGTCGCCGTTCCAGGCCGGCCGGTATCACTCGCTGGTGGTGTCGGTCGACGGCTTTCCGGCGCAGCTGCAGGCGTCGGCGCACACCAAGGAGGACCGCACGATCATGGGAGTGCGCCACGTGTCGTACCCGGTGCACGGCGTGCAGTTCCATCCCGAGTCGGTGCTGACCGACGAAGGCAAGCGCATCCTGCGCAACTTCCTGGACCTGTGACGGCGGCCATGCCCGACACCACACCGCTGACCAGCCCCGTCTCGCTCATTGCGCTCGTCGAGAAGGTGGTCCGCCACGAGGACCTCACCGAGGCCGAGGCCTCGGCGGCGATGCGCGAGGTCATGGAGGGGCGCGCCACCGCCGGCGCGCTGGCCGGGCTGCTGACCGCCCTGGCGATGAAGGGCGAGCGCCCGCACGAGATCGTCGGCTTCGCCCGCACGATGCGCGAGCAGGCGGTGAAGCTGTCGGCGCCGGCGGGCGACGTGTTCGACACCTGCGGTACCGGCGGCGATCGCGCCGGCACCTTCAACGTCTCGTCCACCGCCGCCGTGGTGATTGCCGGCGCGGGGCTGGCCGTCGCCAAGCACGGCAACCGGTCGGTGTCGAGCCAGTGCGGCAGCGCCGACGTCTTCGAAGCGCTCGGCGTCAACGTGTCGGCGCCGCCGGCCGTGGTCGAGCGCTGCCTGCGCGAGGCGCGCATCGCGTTCTTCTTCGCGCCGACCTTCCACCCGTCGATGCGCCACGCGGGTCCCACCCGTCGAGAGCTCGGGCTGCGCACGGCGTTCAACCTCCTGGGGCCGCTCACCAACCCGGCGCGCGCCCGGCGGCAGATCGTCGGCGTGCCGCGTCCCGAGCTCACGGAGCTCCTGGCCCGGGCGCTGATGATGCTCGGGTCCGAGCGGGCCTGGGTCGTGCACGGGTCCGACGGGCTCGACGAGATCTCGACGACCGGCTACACCAAGGTGTCGGAGTGCCGCGGCGGGGCGGTGCACACGTTCTATATCCATCCAGCGGACTTCGGACTCGCGAAGACGACGCCCGACACGCTCAAGGGCGGCAACGCCGCCACCAACGCCGGCATCGTGCGTAGGGTGCTCGACGGCGTGCCGGGCCCGGCCCGGGACGTGGTGCTGCTGAATGCCGGGGCGGCGCTGTTCGTCGCCGGGCGCGCCGCGTCGGTGCGCGAGGGCATCGCACAGGCGGTGGCGGCCATCGATCGCGGCCAGGCGCGGGCCGCGCTCGAGGCGATGGCGAAGCTGTCGCAGGAGGGGGTGGCGGCATGAGCGCGGCCACGAGCGCCGGTCCAGACCTGCTGGCCACGATCGTCGCCGCGACGCAGCGCATCACCGCGTCGCGCCGCGCGCAGGAGCCGCTCGAGACGCTCGAGCGGCGGGCCGCGTCGGCCTCGCCGCGCGGCGATCTCTTCGAGTCGCGCCTGCGCCGGCCGGACGGCTTCAACGTCATCGCGGAGTGCAAACGCCGCTCGCCGTCGCGCGGCGTGCTGGCGGCCGAGTACGACCCGGTGCGGATTGCCCGGGCGTATGCCGGCGGCGGCGCCGCGGCCATCTCCGTGCTCACCGAGCCGACGTTCTTCGACGGCGCGCTGGCGCATCTGCGGGCCGTGCGCGCGGCGGTGGACGTGCCGCTGCTGCGCAAGGATTTCGTGGTGGACGAGTACCAGCTCTTCGAGGCGCGCGCCAGCGGCGCCGACGCGGTTCTGCTGATCGTCGCGGCGCTCGATCAGACGTCGCTCGAGTCGCTGCAGGCGCGCGCGTGGCAGCTGGGGCTCGCCACGCTCGTCGAGGTGCACGACGACGACGAGTTGACGCGCGCGATCGGCAGCGGCGCGCGCATCATCGGTGTCAACAACCGCAACCTGCGCACGCTGCAGGTGGACGTGAAGGCGTCCGACGAGCTCGCCGCGCGGATGCCGACGGGCGTCGTGGCGGTGAGCGAGAGCGGCCTGCAGTCGAGGGCGGATCTCGAGCAGCTCGCGGCCGCAGGCTACGGCGCGTTCCTGATTGGCGAGCGGTTCATGACCGACCCCGATCCGGCGGCCGCGATTCGTCTGCTCATTGGCGCTGCTCGCCAGCCATGTTCCTGAAGATCTGCGGGCTGACGACGGAAGCGGACGCGGTGCAGGCGGCGGCTGCAGGCGCCACTGCACTGGGCGTCGTGTTCGCGCCGTCGAGCCCGCGGTGCGTCAGCGCCGATCGCGCCAGAGACATCGTCGAGGCGGTGCCGGCCAGCGTGCCGGTCGTCGGCGTGTTCGTCAACGTGCCGCTCGAAGAGATCGTGGCGGTGGTGGCGCACACCGGAATCCGCATCGTGCAGCTGCACGGCGACGAGCCGCAGCAGTACGCGGCGGCGCTGAAGATGCCGCTGTTGCGCGCGGCGGGCGTGGACGGCCTGGACGTCGACGCGTGGCCGACCGCGACGCTCGTGCTCGACGCGGTGTCGGATGCCGCGCGCGGCGGCACCGGCCGGCGCGTCGATTGGCACAAGGCGGCGGCCGTCGCGGGCCGGCGGAGGACGGTGCTGGCCGGCGGGCTGACGCCCGGCAACGTGGCCGAGGCGATTGCCACCGTCCGCCCCTTCGGCGTGGACGTGTCGTCGGGGGTGGAGATGGCGCCGGGCCGCAAGGACCCGGAGAAGGTCTCGCGGTTCCTCGAGACCGCGAAGAAGGCTTTTGTAGAGGGCGGCCTTTAGGCCGCCCTGCATGAGGCGAACGTGAAAGCAGAAGCAACACAGAGACCGGTGTTCGGGCGTCGGGATCCGGATGCGCGCGGCTACTTCGGCGAGTACGGCGGGCGCTTCGTGCCCGAGACGCTGGTGGCCCCGATCGAGGAGCTGACCGCCGGCTACCTGGCGGCGCGGACCGACGAGCGTTTCCAGGGCGAGCTGGCCGGGCTGCTGGCCACCTACGTCGGCCGTCCCACGCCGCTCTACGAGACCCGCCGCCTGGCCGCCGAGGCGTGCGGCGCGCCCGGCCTGCGAATCTTCCTGAAGCGCGAGGATCTCACGCACACCGGCGCGCACAAGATCAACAACGCGCTCGGGCAGGCGCTCCTCGCGCGGCAGATGGGGAAGCGACGCATCGTCGCCGAGACCGGCGCCGGGCAGCACGGCGTGGCCACCGCCACCGCCTGCGCGCTGCTCGGGCTCGAGTGCCACGTCTACATGGGCGCCGAGGACATGCGGCGCCAGGCGCTGAACGTGGTCCGCATGCGCCTGCTCGGCGCGTCCGTCGTCCAGGTGGACTCGGGCAGCAAGACGCTCAAGGACGCCATCAACGAGGCGATGCGCGACTGGGTGGCGCACGTCACCGACACCGCCTATGTGCTGGGCTCGGCGCTCGGGCCGCATCCCTACCCGCTGATGGTTCGCGAGTTCCAGTCGGTCATCGGCCGCGAGGCGCGGCGGCAGATGCTCGATCAGGTGGGACAGCTGCCCGACGTCGTCATCGCCTGCGTCGGCGGCGGCAGCAATGCCATCGGGATCTTCGACGGCTTCCTCGACGATCGCGGCGTACGCTTGATCGGCGTCGAGGCCGGCGGCGAGAAGATTGCACCGGGGAGGCACGCCGCGCGCTTTGCCGGCGGCAGCATGGGCGTGCTGCAGGGGACGCGCACCTACGTGTTGCAGGACGAGGCGGGCAACATCGAGCTCACGCACTCGATCTCCGCCGGCCTCGACTACGCGGCCGTGGGCCCCGAGCACGCGTGGCTGCGCGATCAGGGGCGCACGGAGTACGCGTTTGCCACCGACGGGCAGGCGCTCGACGGATTCAAGGCACTGGCGCGTTGCGAAGGCATCATCCCCGCGCTCGAGTCCGCGCACGCGATCGCGCACATCATGGCGATAGCGGGAACGCTGCCGCGCGAGGCGGTCGTGCTCGTGAACCTGTCGGGCCGCGGCGACAAGGACGTGGCGAGCGTGGCGGAGGCGCTATGAGCCGGCTCGCCGGCGCGTTCGCACAGGCCAAGGCCGCGGGCCGGCCGGGGCTCGTGACCTACGTCACCGCGGGCGATCCGACGCTCCAGCGCACCGCCGGCGTCCTGCGCGCGCTCGACCGTGCCGGCGCCACGGTCATCGAGGTCGGTGTGCCGTTCTCGGATCCGCTGGCGGACGGTCCCGTCATCCAGCGCGCCACGGAACGGGCGCTCGCCGCCGGCACGACGCTGTCCGGCGTGCTGGATCTCATCGCGTCGGTGCGCGCCGAGATCCGGGCCGGGATCGTGATCTTCAGCTACGCCAATCCGATCATGCGGCTGGGCCCCGAGCGGTTCGCCGATCGCGCGAAGGCGGCGGGCGTGGACGGCGTGCTGGTGCTCGACCTGCCGCTCGAGGAAGCCGGCGACTTCCGCGCGCTGCTCGAGTCGAGGGGCATTGATACAATCCTGCTGCTCAGCCCGACCACGACCGATGAACGGCTCCGGAAGGCGGCATCCGTCGGCAGCGGCTTCCTCTATGCCATTTCCCGTCTTGGCGTGACCGGCGTGCGCGATCAGATCGCCGACGGCGCCGAGGACATGGTGCGGCGCATCCGCGCGGTCAGCGGCCTGCCGGTGGCGCTCGGCTTCGGCATCTCCACGCCGGAGCACGTGCGCGAGGTGGGGCGCTGGGCCGATGCCGCCGTGGTGGGCAGCGCGCTCGTGAACGTCATTGCCGAGGCCGGGGCCTCGGCCGACCTGGAAACGCGTGTCGAGGAGTACGTGCGTTGGCTGACGGCCTGACGATCGAGGAACTCCGCAACCGGATTGACGTCATCGACCAGCAGCTGGTGCGGCTGCTCAACGTGCGCGTGGCGTGCGCGGTGGAGGTCGGCCGGTTGAAGCACGACATCGGTCTGGCGGTCTATCAGCCGGACCGCGAGGCGCAGGTGCTGGCGAGCGTCCGCACGGCGGCCACCGAGCTCGCCGGGCCGCTCACGGCCGAAGCCGTGGTCCGGATTTTCGAACGCATCATCGACGAGGCTCGCCGTGCCGAGAGACACCAAGCAGAGCGCCGCCAGGACGTCTGATGGCGGCGCGCGTGGCGGAGTGGGCGGAGTGGGCAGGGTAGGCGGAGTGGGGAGAACGTCATGGTAGTGGTCATGCAGGAACGCGCGACGGAGGAACAGGTCGACGCCGTCATCGCGCGGCTGATCGAGCTGGGGATGGACGTGCATCGCTCGTCGGGAGCGACGCGCACGGTCCTTGGCGTCGTCGGTACCAACAAGATCGACCCCGGCCTCATCGGCATCCTCGACGGCGTGCACGAGGTGCTGCGCATCAGCGAGCCCTACAAGCTGGCGAGCCGCACCTTCAAGCCCGAGGACACGGTGGTGTCGGTGGGCGACGTGCGCATCGGCGGCGACGAGGTGATCGTCATGGCGGGGCCGTGCTCGGCCGAGACGCCGGCGCAGGTCGAGGCGGCGGCCGCCGCCGTCAAACGGGCCGGCGCCAAGATTCTCCGCGGCGGCGCGTTCAAGCCGCGCAGCTCGCCGTACAGTTTTCAGGGCCTCGGCGAGCCGGGGCTGGTGATGTTGCGTGACGCCGCCGATCGCCACGATCTGAAGCTCATCTCCGAGGTGATGGACATCAGCCAGATCGAGCTGATCGGCAAGTACTCGGACATCTTCCAGGTGGGCGCGCGCAACATGCAGAACTTCACGCTGCTCCGCGAGCTGGGGCGTGCGCGCAAGCCCGTGCTCCTCAAGCGCGGCATCTCCGCCACCATCGAGGAATGGCTGCTGTCGGCCGAGTACATCCTGGCCGGCGGCAACGGCGACGTGATCCTGTGCGAGCGCGGCATCCGCACCTTCGAGACCGCCACGCGCAACACGTTCGACGTGTCGGCGATCCCGGTCGTCAAGAAGCTGAGCCACCTGCCGATCGTGGCGGATCCGAGCCACGGCGCCGGCCGGCGCGACATGGTGGCGCCGATGGCGCGCGCCGCGGTGGCCGCCGGCGTGGACGGGCTCATCATCGAGGTGCACCACGATCCCGATCGGGCGCTGAGCGACGGCGCGCAGTCGATGTTCCCGGCGCAATTCGACCGCGTGATGGCGGAGCTGCGCATCATCGCGCCGGCCATCGGCCGCAGCATCTGCGTGGACACCACCGCGCGCCACGGCTGGATCCGCTAGCCAAGGACCAGGAACCAAGGACCAAGGACGTCGTTGCCTGGAACCGAGCCGCCGTTTCGCCGCGTCGCGATTGCCGGCATCGGCCTGATTGGCGGGTCGATGGCGCTGGCGATCCGCGACCGCTGGCCGTCGGTGCACATCGCCGGCATCGACACGCCGTCGGTGCTGACGCACGCGCGCAGCAGCGGCGCCATCGACGAGGGGCTGGCGTCGATGAGCGCCCTTGGCGAGGCCGACCTCGTGGTGCTGGCGGCGCCGGTGCGCCAGAACGCTCGGCTGCTCACCGAGGTTCCGGCGCGGGTGCTCGGCACCGCCGTCATCACCGACGTCGGCGGCACCAAGCGCGACATCGTGGGCGCGGCGCGGCGGCTTCCGGCCGGCGCGCGGTTCGTCGGCGGCCATCCGATCGGCGGCGCCGAGCGGGGCGGATTCGGCTTCGCCCGCCGCGATCTCTTCGAGAACCGCCCGTGGATTCTGACGCCGCCTCCCGGCGCCGACGCCGGCGCCGTGGCGGCGCTGCGCCAGCTCGTGGCGGCGCTGGGTGCGCGGGCCGTCGTGATGGACCCTGCCGAGCACGATCGGGTCATGGCGTTCGTCAGCCATCTGCCGCAGCTGGTGGCCAGCGCGCTCATGGACGCGGTGGGGGGCGCGGTGGCCCGCGAGGGGCTGGCGGTGGCCGGCCGCGGCCTGAGCGACACCACCCGCCTCGCCTCGAGCCCCGCCGGCGTCTGGCGGGACATCTGCGCCACCAACGCCGACGCGATCAGCGGCGCGCTCGATCAGCTCATCGATCGGTTGAACGACCTGCGCGCGGACCTGCACCGCGGCGAGGCGCTCGAGGCCGTGTTCAGCGGCGCCGCGCGGTGGCGCGCCGAGCTGCTGGCGCAGGATCGTCCCCGCACGGGAACCGGTGCCCTGATGCCGCGCATCTTTCACATCACGACGCGCGCGGCGTGGGACGAGGCTCTGACAGCGGGCACCTACACCGCCGACTCGCTGCGGGCCGAGGGGTTCATCCACTGTTCGCAGGCCGAGCAGGTGACCTGGGTGGCGAACACGCGCTTTCGGGGCCGGACGGATCTGGTGCTGCTGCACGTGGACGAGGCCGCGGTGGGGGCGGAGGTCCGCCGCGAGAACCTCGAAGGCGGCACCACGCGCTTCCCGCACATCTACGGTCCGCTGCCGGTGAGCGCCGTGGTGGAGGTGACGCCGATGGTCCCGTCGCCCGACGGCACGTTCGACGTGGCGGGTCTTTAGACCCGTCTTCTCGTCACGACCAGCGTCAGCACGCCGGCCATGAACAGCGAGAACGCCAGCACCAGCAGCGCCAGGAACATGTTGCCGTTGGGATGCGCGGCGTCGCGCGTGGCATCGCGGATGGCGCCGAGCACGAACGGGCTCACGTAGCCCGAGAGGTTGCCCAGCGAGTTGATCCACGCGATACCCGCGGCGGCCGCGTTGCCGGACAGGATGGCGGTGGGCAACGACCAGAAGGTGGTCATGGTGGACATCATCCCGGCCGTGGCGATCGTCAGGAACGCGAGGCCGGTCCAGCCGGAGATCCCGGGGACGCCGGAGAGGGCAAAGGCGACGGAGCCGATGGCCGCGCCGGTCGCGATATGCCATCGGCGCTCCTGGTGCCGATCGGAGCTGGCGCCGACGATCACCGCCGTCACGGCCGCCACGCCCCACGGGATCATCGACACCAGGCCGATGCGCCACGGGCTCGTCGTGATCGTCTCCCGGATGATCTGCGGCAGCCAGAAGGTGACGCCGTAGTTGCCCATGACGGCGCCGAAGTAGATCAGGCTCAACACCCACACGGCCGGGTTGCGGAACACGTCGCCGATGTGCTGCGCGTGGCGGCCGTCGGCGGCCTTCAGCGCCTCCTCCTCCGCGAGACGCCGGGCGATCAGCGCCTTCTGCTCGGCGGTTAGCCACGAGGCGCGCTCCGGACCGTCGTCGAGATAGACCAGCACGAGGAAGCCGACGACGACCGACGGCAGCCCCTCGAGCAGGTAGAGCCACTCCCAGTTGCGCAGCCCGCCGACGCCGCCCATGCGGTCCATGATCAGGCCCGAGACCGGCCCGCCGAACACGCCGGCGAGCGCGATCGCGGTCATGAAGAGCGCCACCATGCGCGCGCGATGCGCGCGGGTGTACCAGAACGTGAGGTAGAGGATGATCCCGGGGAAGAACCCCGCTTCGGCGACGCCGAGCAGGAAGCGCAGCACGTAGAACGTGGTCTGGCTGTTGGTGAACATCATGCCCGAGGAGATGAGGCCCCACAGAACCATGATGCGGGCGATCCACACGCGCGCCCCGATGCGCCGCAGCAGCAGGTTGCTCGGCACCTCGAAGAAGAAGTAGCCGATGAAGAACATCCCGGCGCCGATGCCGTAGGCGGTGTCCGACAGGCCGAGGTCCGCCTGCATCTGCAGCCGCGCGAACCCGACGTTCACGCGATCGAGATACGCGAGGATGTAGCAGAGGAACAGGAACGGCAGCAGCCGCCACGTCACCCTGCGATAGGTGCGTGCCTCGAAGTCGAGCGGATCAGCCACGCCGGCTCGGTGCGTGGGCGGCGATGTCATCGATAGCCTGGGGGTTTTCGAGCGACGAAAGATCGCCGGGCGCCTCCCCCAGGTAGGCGGTGCGGATGACCCGCCGCATCACCTTGGCGTTGCGCGTCTTCGGCAGGTCGCGCACGAACCGCACTGCGGCGGGCTTCAGCGGCTTGCCGAGCCGCGTGGCCACGAGCGCCATCAACGCCTGCTCGAGCTCCGGCGATGCCTCGTGCCCGGCGCGCAGCACGCAGAAGCAGACGAGCGCCTGCCCCTTCATCTCGTCGGGCACGCCGATGGCCGCGGCTTCGAGCACCGCCGGGTGCTCCACGAGCACCGATTCGACCTCCGCCGGTCCCAGGCGCTTCCCGGCAATCTTGATGGTGTCATCGGAGCGCCCGAGTATGTACCACAAACCGTCGTCGTCCACCGCCGCCCAGTCACCGTGTACCCACACGCCGGGGAAGCGCGACCAGTAGGTCTGCTCGTAGCGCTGCGGGTCGTGCCAGAAGCCACGCGTCATCCCGATCCAGGGCGCGCGCACGATCAACTCGCCGACCTGGTTGCGCACCGGGCGCCCCTGATCGTCGACGACGTCGGCGGCGATGCCAGGCGGCGGACCCGCGAAAGCCGCCGGCTTGAGCGCGGTGAGGACGTTGCCGGCCACGAGCCCGCCCGAGACCTCGGTGCCGCCGGAGTAGTTGATGATCGGGAGCCGTCCGCCGCCGGCGACGTCGAACAGCCAGCGCCACGGTTCCGGGTTCCACGGCTCACCGGTGGAGCCGAGGATGCGGAGCGACGACAGGTCGTGCGCGCGCACCGGCGCCTCGCCATGCTTCATCAGCGCGCGGATCAGGGTGGGCGACACGCCGAGGATGTTGACGCGGTGGCGTTCGACGAGCGCCCACAGCCGATCGGGGCCGGGGTGGTCGGGCGCACCGTCGTACAGGACCGACGTCCCGCCGATGAGCGCCATCCCGAAGAGCTCCCAGGGCCCCATCATCCAGCCGATGTCGCTCACCCAGTACATGGTGTCGCCCGGCTGTACGTCGAAGGCGTGCGCCATGTCCTGCGCCGATTTGATCGGGAAGCCGCAGTGCGTATGCACCGCGCCCTTGGGCCGTCCGGTCGTTCCCGACGTGTAAATCAGCATCAGCGGGTCTTCCGCTTCGGTCCGCTCGGTCTCGCACGTCGCCGGCTGCACGTCCACCAGGTCCGACCAGAGGCGGTCGCGCGCGTGCGTGGCGGCGGCGGTCCCCAGCCGTGAGACCACGATCACGTGGCGGACCGACGGCGACGCCGCCACAGCCTCGTCGGCGACGAGCTTCATGGAGACGCGCTGGCCGCGGCGCCAGAAGCCGTCGGCGGTGATGACGACCGTGGCGCCCGCGTCCTGCAGCCGCGCAGCCACGGCGTCGGCGCCATAACCCGAGAAGAGCGGCAGCACCACGGCGCCGATCTTCGCGATGGCGAAGAACGCGGCGGCGAGCTCGGGGCCCATCGGCAGGAACAGGGCCACGCGATCGCCCTTGCGCACGCCGAGCGACCGCAACGCATTCGCGCACCGGTTGGTCGCCGCGCGCAGCTCGGCGTACGTCAGTACGCCGTGCGCGCCCTCTTCACCCTCCCAGCGGATCGCGGGCCGCGCGTCGGTGGCCGTGCCGGCCCACTTGTCGAGGCAGTTGTGGACGATGTTCAGCCGCGCGCCGACGCACCAGCGCGCCCACGCCGGGCCCTTCGACAGGTCGACGACCTGCGTGAACGGCTCGTAGAACTCGATTCCGAGATCGTCGAAAACGGCGCGCCAGAACCACTCGAGATCGCTGGTGGATCGTTCGAGGAGCGCCTTGAAGTCAGGAAGTCCGTGCCGGCGCATGAAGGCCGTCAGGCGGCTGCGCTCGACGACATCGGCCGACGGGCGCCACGCGATCTCGCCGCCGAACTCGAACGCACCGCTGGGCATCCGCGCGATTTTACAGTGACGGGACGGAGGCAGAGTGGGCAGAGTGGGCGGAGTGGGAAGAACGAGGGCATTACAATCGAAGCAATGGCGCGAGACCCCCTCTCCGTGATCGTGAGCGCGTGCCGCACGCCGATCGGGACCTTCGGCGGCAGCTTGAAGGACGTCTCCGCCGCCGACCTGGGTGCGGTGGTCGTGCGGGAGGCGTTGGCGCGCGGGGCGGTGGCGCCCGATGCGATCGACGACGTGGTCCTGGGGTGCGTGCTCCAGGGCGGCGCGGGGATGAACGTGGCACGGCAGGCCGCGATCAAAGCGGGAGTGCCGGTGACGGTTCCGGCCGAAACGGTGAACCGCGTCTGCGGATCCGGATTGCAGGCCGTGGTGCACGCCACCGAGGCCACGCGCGGCGGCTACGCGCAGGTCGTCGTGGCCGGCGGCACGGAGTCGATGAGCCAGGCTCCCTACCTGCTGCCGCAGGCGCGGTGGGGGCTGCGCCTGGGCCACGGCCAGCTGTACGACTCCATCCTGGGCGAGGGGCTGAGCTGCGCGATCGAAGGCTGTCACATGGGCATGACCGCCGAGGAGGTGTCGCGGCGGTTCGGCATCTCCCGCGCCGAGCAGGATGCGTTTGCCGCCGAGAGTCAGTCGCGGGCCGCGCAGGCCGTGTCGTCGGGCGCGTTCCGCGACGAGATCGTGGCGGTGCCGCTGCCGGCCCGAAAGGGGAGCCCGGCGTCCTTCGACACCGACGAGCATCCGCGGCCCGGCACGTCGGCGGAGAAGCTCGCGGGGTTGAAGCCGGCCTTCGCGGCCGAGGGGAGCGTCACGGCCGGCAACGCCTCGGGGATCAACGACGGCGCCGCGGTGCTCGTGGTGGCTTCGCCGGCCGCGGCCGCGGCGCGTGGCCTGACGCCCATCGCGCGGGTGCTGTCGTACGCAGTCGTGGGCGTCGAGCCGATGGTCATGGGGCTCGGGCCGATTGGCGCCGTCCGTCTGGCGCTCGACCGCGCGTCGCTCGGCACTGGTGACATCGACCTCTTCGAGCTGAACGAGGCATTTGCGGCGCAAGCACTCGCCGTGTCGCGCGAGCTCGGATTGGACGGGGCGAAGGTGAACGTGCGGGGCGGCGCCATCGCGCTGGGTCACCCGATCGGCGCCAGCGGCGCCCGCGTCCTGACCACGCTGATTTACGCGCTGCGTGCCAAGGGCGGGGGAAGGGGAGTCGCCTCGTTGTGCATTGGCGGTGGAATGGGAATCGCCGCCGCCATCGAGGTGCCATAAAGCCAAGGCCTAAGGCCCAAGGCCAGCGGGAACTTCGCTGGCGAGCGCGTCGTCCCAGTTGCCGAGGATCGCCAACGATGATCAAAGCGCTCGCGGGTTTCCTCCTACTGTTCGCTGCCCAGCCTGTCTTTGCCCAGCCGCCGGACTGGGAGGTGGACGCCCATCGCGGGCACGTTCACGGCGCCCGCATCCTCGTGCTGAACGACTATCACCTCGCCGCCGGCGACATCGCCCGGGGGCCCGTGATCGTCATTGGCGGCTCGGCCACCATCGACGGCCACGCCGAGGAAGACGTCGTGGTGCTCGGCGGGCGGCTCCGCATCGGCCCCGAGGCGGTCGTGGACGGCGAGGTCGTGACCGTGGGCGGCGCCGCGAACGTCGATCCGAAGGCCCGCGTGCGTGGTGGCGTGGACGAGACCGTGCTCCGCATCCCGGGCATCGATGGGCGTCCGCTGCCGCGCGGCTGGTTCACCGGCCTGGCGCTTGCCGGCACCATTCTGCGACTCCTGTTCGTCTTCATCGTGGCGTCGGCGCTCACCCTGATCGCGCCCGCCTGGGTGCGCCGCATCTCCTGGCGCGCCGGGGAAGGCATGGCGTCGTCGGCCGCGATCGGCCTGGCCTGTCAGGTGGCGTTCGTCCCGGTCCTCCTGCTGATCATCGCGGCGCTCGCCGTGTCGATCGTCGGGATCCCGCTCATCGGCACCATGCCGTTGGTGATTGCCGCCGCCGGCGTGGCTGGCACCGCCGGCTTCACTGCCGTCGCCGCGCGCATCGGGGCGCGCCTGCGCGGCACCACGGTGGAAGCCTCGAACGCCCTCTGGGTGGACGTGCTGCTCGGCATGACCGTCGTCTCGGCCCTCACGCTGTTTGCCCGCTTCGCGGCGTTCGGTCCCTTCTGGACGAGCCCGGCCGCGTGGAGTGTCAGCGCGATGGGCTTCCTGATCGAGTACCTCGTGTGGACGATCGGCATCGGCGCCGCCTGTGCGTCGCTGCTGGCGCGTTGGAACGGCCCGCAAGCGCAAGCCGCGCCGCACGCCGTGGCCTAGGCGGGTAGGGCGCGTGGGGCGGGTGGGGACGTAGGGCGCGGCCTCAACCGCGCCGGCGTGCTTCCTCGAGCAGCGCTTCCACGCGCGCCATCACGGTCGGCCAGCGGTATTCACGCTCCACGTACGCCAGACCCTGCGTGCCGAGGACGCGCCGTTCGGCATCGGCGCCCCGCAGGGTGTCCACCGCCTCCGCGAACTCCGCGGACGACCGGTAGTAGAGCCCGCCGTTCGCGCGGCGCACCTGCCCCTTCAGTACGGCACACTGGCCGTTCACGATCGCCGGCACCCCGCGATTCCAGGCTTCGAGCAGCACGATGCTCAGGCTCTCGAAGGGCGACGGGATCGCCAGCGCCAGCGCGCCCTGCAGCAGCGCGTCGCGCACGTCGTCGCTGACGCGCCCGAGCGCGCGGATGCGCGGATGCGCCGGAATCGTCATCTTGGCGGGGCCGGCGAGCACGAGCGAGAGTCCGTCCCGCGACGCCGCGTACTCGAGGAAGTACTCGAGCAGGGTGTCGCAGCCCTTGTTGCGATCGACACGACCCAGATAGAGGAGGTACGGCTGGGTGATGCCGGCCGGGAGCCGCGCCGCCGCGGTGGACGCGGCCGGGTCGAGCCCCATGCCGATCACCGCGCACGGCTCCAGCGCACGCCCCGCTCGCGTGGAGACCAGGATCTGCTCTTCGGGCGTGAGGAACAGATAAGCCGCCGGAAGCTGGAAGAACACTTCGAGGATGCTCAGATCGACGGCGCGATCTTCCTCGGCGGTCGGCAGCAGCACGGCGCGGTCGCGCACCAGGGGCACGCCAAAGAACGACGGCGCGTAGCGGAAGGTCCAGAACAGCACCAGGTCGTAGCCGTGCCCCTCGGCGCGCAGGTGGTCGAGCAGCGCGGGGCAGTCGGGACCGTTCTCGCGGAACCACTCCTCCTGGCGTGCGTCCGGCGTGTCGCCGTCGAAGACCTCGTCGCTCAGATCGGCGAACCGCTTCAGGCGTCGCGGCTGCCGCACCGGAAAGCGGCGCACCGTCGCCCGGCCGTCCACTGACGTTCCGGCGGGGAACTCGTTCTCCCACGTCACGTAGTCGGCGGCGCAGGTGGTGAGGATGGTGACGTCGTGATGCGCGGCCAGGCGAAGGGCGAGCTCGCGGCAGTGCCGCTCCGAGCCGCCGGCCACGCCGGCGCCGTAGCGCTGAACCACGCAGGCCAGTTTCAAGGAGTGTCGGGGCCGTGCAGCTCGCGGCGGAGGCGGGCGGTCTCGAGCGCCAGCTCCTGCACGCACGCGAACAGCACCTGGTTCACGCGGCGCTGCCGCTCGAAGTTGTCACGGCTGTATTCGAAGAGCCAGCGCAGTATCGGCATGAGCAGGCGCCGCTTGACGAACTGCACCACCGCGGCGGGGGCCTGCGGACGGTGGGAACCGTACTTCATCGCGGTTTCGAGGCGCCAGGAGGCGGGTTCGCCAAGGAGCTCGGGCATGATGAGCGCGTGCGAATCGCCGGCGTCGATCGAGGCCCGCAGCAGCCGCTCGACTTCGGCAAAGAGCGCCGGGTCCTCGAACGCGGCGGCCCCGTGCCGCACCAGGTGCAGGCGGAGGCGCTCGCGCACCCGCCCCTGCACGTCGGCCATCACCGCGTCTACCGAGACGTCAGCGGCCAAAATCGTCGCGTACGCCCGCGCGGACCTGGACGTTCGTGCTGGCCGAGGACACGACGCGGTTCTTCTGCTTGAGCCGGAACGTCACACGATAGGCGCCGCCCTGCTGGAAGGTGTGGTCGGCGGCGAAGCGGCGCCGGATCGTGCTCGTGCCTTCCTGGTACGGGTCGCAGTCCTCGGAGGTTTCCGACACCGTGCCGTCGCCCCAATCCCACGCGATCGACGGACAGTAGAAGTCGATCGAGTCGTCGGGCCCGCCCCGCACGTCTATCGTGGCGCGCACGCGCAGCGGCGAGAAGCCAAGCGGCGGCGAGACCTTGAGTGCTAGACTGGGCCGTTTGTCGTCGTCCTGCTTCTGGGCTACTTTCTGATCGTTCTTCTGATCGGCGGCGGAACCAGAAACGGCGTGTGCCACGGCCAGGGTTCCCGCCACGCACACGCCGGCGAGCGCGGCGGTCAGCCGGACGAGTGCGACAGGACGAGAGTCGGCAGCCATGCGGCGGTTCCTCCAGACAGGAGGCAGGGGCTGCCGTGATTGTACGCGATCAGACCGATGCAGATGACCCACCAAACGCCACGTGTCCGGCTCGATCGACGAACGGCCGGCGAACTCGACGCGGACCTCGTCGTCGTGCCCGCCTTCGAACGAGACGCTTTTGCGGATGTGCCTGGCCTGGCACAGGCCTCGGGCGGTGAGGTCCTGGCGGCGCGGGACCGAGGCGCGTTCTCCGGCAAGCCGTTCGAGTCGCTCGTCGTCGGCAGTCAGGGAGGCGGCTGGCGCACGCCGCGTGCCGTGCTCGTCGGGGCCGGCCCCGCGGCGTCCTGCACCACGGACGTGCTCCGCCGCGTGGCGATCACGGGAGCCCTCGTGGCTCGCCAGCAGCGCTTCCGGCGCGTCGCGGTTCTCGTCCGGCCCGGCACGGCCGTGCCGCCGGCGGAGGCCGCGCAGGCCGTGGCCGAGGGGGTGACGATTGCCAACTACGACGGCGCGCCGCTCAAGACGGCGGATCACGATCCCGTCTGGCTCGAGGAGGCGGCGATCGCCGGGCTCGGCGATGGCGAGGCCCTGGCCGCGGCCGTGGCCCGTGGCGTGGTGCTGGGCGAGGCCACGAACCAGGCGCGCACGCTCGCCAACGAGCCGGGCAATCTCCTGACGCCCCGGATCTTTGCCGAGCGCGGCGCGGCGCTGGCCACCGCGGCGGGGCTTGGCGTCGAAATTCTGGACGAGGCGAGGATCGCCGAGCTTCGCATGGGGCTGCTCCTCAGCATCGCGCAAGGCAGCCACGAGCCGCCCCGCCTGCTCGTGCTGCGGCACGAACCGGCCGGAGCGGTGTCCAACATCACATTGGGGCTGATCGGAAAGGGCATCACGTTCGACACCGGCGGCATCTCGATCAAGCCGGCCGAGAACATGGACAAGATGAAGGACGACATGTCGGGCGGGGCCGCCGTGATCGCCGCGATGTCGGCCATCGCCCGCCTGAAGCTGCCGGTGCGGTGCATCGGCCTCGTGCCGATGACCGAGAACATGCCCGGCGGGCTCGCCATCAAGCCGGGCGACGTGGTGACGAGCGCCGAGGGCAAGACGGTGGAAATCCTCAACACCGACGCCGAAGGCCGGCTCGTGCTGGGCGACGCACTCTGGTATGCGCGCCAGCTCGGCGCCACGCACCTCGTGGACCTGGCGACGCTCACCGGCGCGTGCGTCGTGGCGCTGGGGAAGACCACCACCGGACTCTTCGGGCGGCCGCAGACGTGGGTGGACGCGGTGCTCGACGCCACGAAGCGTGCGGGCGACCGCGCGTGGCCGATGCCGATCTTCGACGACTACAAGGAACTGCT
>DASRPM010000068.1:0-4398 GCA_035646375.1 Vicinamibacterales bacterium | reverse complement strand
GCGGACCTTTGGCGACATCGCGCAGATGCTCAATTGTCCCGCCGCATTCTGCACCCGCGTCAGATAACGTACGAGCAGCCCGAGACCACCGCTGTCGATGAACTCGACCTCACCGAGGTGCAACAGGATGCGTGAGTTCATGGGGAGCAGATCGTCGATCTGCTTCAGCAGCGCGTCGGCCTCATCGCCCAGCACGATCCGGCCGCGGCAGGTGATCACCGTGACGTCGCCGACCTGTCGATGCTCGAGTGAGAGCTGCACGATATCCGCGGCGATTATACGGTTGGCGGCTCAGGCGAACTCGATGAACCGGACGTCGATCCAGCCGTCAGTGACCTCCAGGATGGCCACGCTCGGCTTCAGGTTGAAGCGCGGTGGACCCGCCGAGCCCGGGTTGACCACCACGCGTCCATCCGGCGACCGGAACAGCAGGGCCCGGTGCGTGTGGCCGTACACCAGAATGTCGCCCGCATAGCGCGCCAGCAGCGCGTCTGGCGTGGGGCTGCCGAGTTCGTCGCCGTGACTCACGTGCAAGGTCCGTCCACCCACTGGCAGAGTCCGGACACGCGGCAGCGACGGGTCGTGGCGGTCGTCGACATTCCCAGAGACGGCCTCCACGGGCGCAATCGCCGCCAGCGCGCGGAGCACGGCCACGCCGCCGACGTCCCCCGCGTGCACGATGCAATCGACGCCCGAGAACACGTCTGCCAGCTGCGGCCTGACGCGACCGTGCGTGTCCGAGATGAGGCCGATCACCGCGCGCGCGTCAGGCACGTCGTGTGGTCCGGCGTGTCGGCGTGGCCGTCCAAGGATCTTCCGGCCAGGGATGCTTCGGATAGCGGCCCCGCAGTTCCTTCCGCACCTCGGGGTAGGTGCGGGCCCAGAAGCTGCGAAGGTCCGTGGTCGTCTGCACAGGCCGTCCGTTCGGCGCCAGCAGTTCGAGCACCAGTGGTTGCTGCCGTGGACCGAGGCGTGGCGTCTCGGCGAGCCCGAACAGCTCCTGCAGCTTCACCGCCGCGCAGACCGCCCCGTTCTCACGATAGTCGAGCCGCGCGGCCCGGCCGCTTGGCATGGTCATCGACGTTGGCGCGGTGGCGTCCAGCGCGTGTGACGTGTCCCACGGCAGGGACGCACGGATGTCGAGATCGTGGATCGAGCGCGCGGAGACCGCTGCCGTTTCGGAGAGCGCGACGAGGTCGACGTCCACGCCGGCGAATCGCGCACGACGCAGCAGTTGCCGTGACGCCTCGTCCAGCGGGCGCTCGCGCCACGCGGCGGCGAGCAGACGTGCCCGTTCAATCGGGTCGGCGGCGACGGGCTGCTCGGCCATGACGATCGCGCCGTAGCGCGACACCGCGAACGCCTTCACGGTGCCGGCGTCGTCGAGCCGATGCTCGGTCCCGCGCGCGGTCGGCTCGAGCCAGCCGGCCTCGACGCGCGAGGCCATCCTCACCAGCGCCTCGGCTTGTCCCTGGCGGCCGCCCGTCAGATCCAGCGCGACGAGCCACTCCCCTTCCACGACCGCGGACTCGCGTCCCATCGTCGCGCCGCGTCCCGAGGCCAGCACCAGCTTCGATCGGTCGTTCGCGCGGCGTCGCGCCACGCGGTCGGGGAATCCGGCGAGCAGCGCCCGGCGCAGCTGCACCTCGTCGACATGATCTCGAACCGCCGCACCGAGGACGCTGCGTCCGAGGCGGTGGACGGCCTCTGCCACCTGCCGCGTGTGGGGCGGCACGCTCGCCCAGCGGTCGATCAGCGGCAACAGATCGCAGGACGTGGCGGCCGGCACGGCGCCGGCGGGTCGTACCTCGGACAGCAGTGCGCAGGCCGCGGCCGCTTCCCAGGCGCCGCCCGCGGCAATCAGCACGCACGCGAGACGTGGATGCAGGGGCAGCCGGCGCAGTTGATCACCGAGGGCGGTGACCTGCGTCCCCTCGATCGCGCCGAGGCGCTCCAGCAGTTCCCGGGCGGCCTGCAGGCGTTCCGGCGCAGGCGCCTCGAACCACCGGAAGCGCTCCGGCGTGTTGCCGGCCGCCATCAGGCCCAGCACCACGCCGGCCAGATCCACGCGATCCACCTCGGGCTCGCGGGCGGGGCGCAGACGATCCCGTGCGTCCCACAGCCGCCACGCGCGCCCGGGGCCGAGCCGAGCCGCACGCCCGGCCCGCTGCACCGCACTGTCCACGGTCACGCGTTCGAGCACCAGCGTGTCGATCGCGCGCTCCGCGTCGTAGCGCGCCACCTTCTGCCAGCCGCCGTCGACCACCAGCGAGACGCCGGGCACGGTGAGCGATGTCTCGGCGATGTTCGTGGCCATCACCACGCGGCGCCGCACTCCCGGCAGCAGCGCGCGATCCTGCGCGTCCGCGCCGAGCGACCCGTGCAGCGGCAGCAGGTCGAGGCCGTGGCGCTCGCCGATCCCGCGTGCCTCCTGCAGCGCGCGCTCGATCTCGCCGGCGCCGGGCAGGAAGCACAGGACGTCACCAGGACCAGACGCGAGCACCGCCGGCAGGATGGTGACGACCGTCTCATCGGACGCGTGAATCACTTCGAGAGGATGGGCGGCACCCGGCACGGCCACGAGAGGACAGCCATCGAGATAGGCCTGCACCGGCAACGGGTCCATCGTGGCCGACATCACGATCACCCGGAGATCGCGGCGTGCGCGCCACGCCTCGGCCACGAGCGCGAGGCCGAGGTCCGTGTGCAGGCTGCGCTCGTGGAACTCGTCGAGGATCACGGTGGACACGTCCGTGAGCAACGGGTCCTCGTCGAGATAGTGGGTCAGCATGCCCTCGGTGACGATGAGCACACGGGTGTCGGCCGAGGAGCGGCGGTCGAAGCGGACGTGCCAGCCCACTTCGCGCCCGAGGGTCCAGCCCTGATCGTCGGCGATCCGGCGCGCCACCGAGCGAGCGGCGACACGGCGCGGCTGCAGCACGACCACGCGCCCGCTGTCCGCCACTGCCGGCGGCACGCGCGTGGTCTTGCCCGTGCCCGGCGGGGCAACGACTACCGCCGCGCGATGCGAGGCGAGCGCGGCGCGAACGTCCGGCAGGCTCGCATCAATCGGCAGCGGCACCACTACGGCAGCAGTTCTCCGAAGAACTCGTTGACCATGCGCCGGGTGGGATCGACCGTCTTCAGCCAGTCCGCGAGCTGCGTCCAGCGTTCGCCGTACGCCGCGATCACGTGCGCCTTCCGCACGAAGGGGCTCTGGTTCAGGAGGGGGATGCCGCCGCGCTGGTGCGCCCACTCGTTGAACGCCTTCAGGAAATCGGCCCACGCCTGCTGCTCTTTTTCGCCCGGCGCGTGAATGGGATCGAGCGAGATGACGTCGCCGTCCCAGGTGTACGACAGCAGCGAGCTGCGGTCCTTGTGGATGAAGTACGACCCGAGCGGCATGTTGCAGCGGAAGCCGTGCTGCTCGTAGTAGGCGTCGGCCCACTTCACGTAGTCCTGGAGGTTCTTGACGAAGTCGGCGCGCGGGAACGCCCAGAAGGTGAAGGCATAGCGGGCCGAGCGCCTGGTCTTCGAGTAGTCGACGGTCTTGTCGGGCGGGTGGAGCGTGAAGCCTCCGCCGGCGCTCAGCAGGCGATAGAAGCCGATCTCGATGTCGGCCAGGCGATCCTCGCGGCGCTCGCGCCTGTCGCCGCTCAAGTGTTCGCGCAGTCCGCGCCCGACGAAGGCCCCGAGGAAGTTCCAGCCGAAGCGCCGCGCGTTGCCCAGCCACTCGTGCTTCAGCTCGGTCGCGGCGTTGCGGGTCTGAATCACCATGTCGTCGTCGATGGTCCACATGACCATGGTCTGGTTCGAGGCGATCGCCTTGGCGATGATCTCCTCGGTCAATTCCTCCACCTTGTGGACGGCGTAGTCGAACTTGACGATCTCGAGCGGCTTGATCTTGAGGGTCACCTCGTAGACGGCGCCGGCGAGTCCGTAGCTGGCCCGGATGAGCGGCAGCAGCTCGGGGTTCTTGTCGGTGGACGCTTCCTCGAGCGTGCCCGACGGGCTCACCCACTTGATCGAGGTCACGTAGGAATTGAGCTGTCCGAGCTCCACGCCGTCCAGGGCGTCCTTGGTCTGGCAGCACGCCACCGAGCCGAGCGTGATGTTGCCGATCTCGATGTTGAGCAGGAACTGAAGCTTCTTCTTGCGAAGCGCTCGCGAGGCTTCCACGAGCTGCAGCCCGGCCTGCGCCGTGAGGGTCATGGCCTGCTCGTCGATCTTGACGATCGCCTTCAGGCCGGACATGTCGATGATGGTGCCGGTGGACGCGGCGCACGGCGTGAGCGAGTGGTTGCTCCCCATCGCGCGCACGGGAGCGGGGTACTTGTTCGTGTCGCGCAGAATCTCCTGGAGTTGCTCGACGCTCTTCGGCTTCACGTGCACCTGCGG
>DASRPM010000067.1:0-10963 GCA_035646375.1 Vicinamibacterales bacterium | reverse complement strand
GAGCGTCGAGTTCGATCACCTGGGCGTCTTCACCTACTCGCACGAGGAGGGGACGACGGCCCACGCGTTGACCGACGACGTGCCCGCGGGCACCAAGGAGCGCCGCCGGTCGTCGCTGATGACGCTGCAGAAGCGCATCGTCGCCCGCGCGCATCGCGGCCGCGTCGGCCAGCCGGTTCGGCTGCTGGTGGACGGCCCGTCGGCCGAGCACGAGCTCGTCCTCCGGGCCCGGACGGCCGGCCAGGCGCCGGACATCGACCCCCTGGTTTACCTGACCGACTGCGACCCCTCCGAGATGACGCCGGGCCAGTTCCTCGACGCCGAAATCGTCGCCAGCCGGGGCTACGACCTGCTCGCTCGTCCCCTTTCTGTGCTCGTTTCTGCGTGATACACTAACGGGTCACCTAGGCTGGGGAAGGACCCTAGTGGGCTCGTGCCCACTTTTTGTATTTCTGGGGATGTTTTCGGGCGCGCGAAGCGCGCCCAGGGTAAAGGTATGGCGCGCCAGAGACGCGCTCGAGAAAGTGTGGGGATCACTGCGCCAGGACTGGACACCATTCGGGCAATTGCCGAGCGCGTCGCGCTCGCGCGGGGTCTTGAAGTGTGGGACATCCAGAGCCGGCGCGAGGCAGTTGGTCACGTGGTGCGTGTGTTCATCGACCGCCCCGGACCAGCCGCGACGCCGGACGAGAGCGTGAGCGTGGAGGATTGCGAGCAGGTCAACCGGGAGCTGAGCACGATTCTCGACGTGGAAGATCCGCTGCCCTTCGCTTACACGCTGGAAGTCTCGTCGCCGGGGCTCGACCGGCCACTGCGTAGCACTGGCGATTACGTGAGGTTCGCCGGCCGGCTCGCCAAGGTGGTGGTGAGCGAGGCGGTGAACAACCAGAAAGCGTTCGAAGGCCGGTTGCGCGGCGTCGAAGAGAACGCGGTCGTTCTCGAAGCGGCCAACGGGCGCTTGCACAGGCTGCCGCTGCGGCTCATCACCCGCGGTCGCCTCGAGGTCGAGTTCTAAAGCTATGGCAAATCCGCTGCTCCAGACAATCGAAGCGCTCGCCAAGGAAAAGGGCATCGAGGCCGACCAGATCATCGCGGCCATCGAAGACGCGGTGCTGACAGCCTCGCGGAAGTACTACAAGACGAACGAGAACCTGAAGACGCGGTTCAACACCGACACCGGCCAGGTCGATCTCTTCGCCATCAAGCACATCGTGCTGGACGTGACCAACGACGCCACCGAGATCTCGCTGAAGGAGGCCCAGACCCTCTACGGCGAGGAAGCCGAGGTGGACATGGAGATCGAGTTCCCGAAGCGCACCGACGTGCTGGGGCGCATCGCGGCACAGACCGCCAAGCAGGTGATCTTCCAGAAGGTCCGCGAGGCCGAACGCGAGCACATCTACGCCGAATACAACGACCGCGTCGGCGAGGTGATCAACAGCATGGTCAAGCGCTTCGAGAGCGGCGATCTGATCGTCGAGATCGGGCGCATCGAGGCCGTGCTGCCGCGCAAGGAACAGTCGCGCGCCGAGAGCTACACGCCCGGCGAGCGCATCCGTACCGTCATCAAGGGCGTCAACCGCGGCGCCAAGGGGCCGCAGGTGGTGCTGTCGCGCACCGATCCGGCGCTGCTCATCAAGCTGTTCGAGCAGGAAGTGCCGGAAATCTACGACGGCACGGTGGTCATCCGCGGCGCCGTCCGCGAGGCCGGCGACCGCGCCAAGGTGGCGGTCTACTCGCGCGAGCGCGACGTGGACCCGGTGGGCGCCTGCGTCGGCATGAAGGGCACGCGCGTGCAGGCGATCATCCGCGAGCTGCGCGGCGAGAAGATCGACATCGTCGAGTGGTCGGAGGATGCGATCCAGTTCGTGATGAACGCCCTCAGCCCCGCCAAGGTGCAGCACGTGTCGATCGTCGACGACGCCGATCGCGTGATGGAGGTCGTGGTCGAGGACAGTCAGCTGTCGCTTGCGATCGGCAAGAAGGGGCAGAACGTGCGCCTGGCCGCCAAGCTGACCGGGTGGCGGATCGACATCAAGAGCGACGAAGAGAAGCGCAAGGAAGTCGAGGCCCAGTTCGGGGCGCTCGAGGCGGGTGAATCGGCGGGCAGCGAAGACGCGCCTGCCGAAGCCGAAGCCGCGGCCGGCGAGGAGCCGGCGGAAGGCACGGCCGACGCGGCCGCGTCCGACGAACAGCAGTAACGACGCATCACACGAAGGACTGGGATTGGCCACGGTTCGCATTTACAAGGTCGCGGAGCTGCTCGACACGACGAGCCAGGACGTGCTCGCGCTCCTGAAGAAGGAGCACGGCATCGAGCTCAAGAGCGCATCGAGCACGGTCGAAGAGGTCGTGGCGCGCTCGTTCGTCGAGCGGACGGCGCGGCAGCGTGGCATCACGCTCCCGGGCGGCGACATGTTCGCCGAGCACGCCACGCCCGCAAAGCCCGGCGCCAAGAAGGGCCCGGCGCTGAAGAAGCCGGTCGAGCCGCCCAAGCCGGCGGCGCCGGTCCTGGGGCCGCCGCGCCTCGTGAAGACCATCAGGCCGGTGGTGCACGCCGACGAGACGCACGCGGCGGCGTCGGCCGCCACGGCGGTCGTCGAGGCCCTTCCGGAGTTGCCGGCGTACGAGCCCGAGCCGGTCGTCGAGGAGCCGCCGCCCGTCGAGGCGCCGTCCGAGCCTGCCGCGCCGATCGAGGCCGCGCCAATGGAAGCCGAGGCGCCGGTGGAGGAACCGCTGGTTGAATCCCGGCCCGAAGCGGCCGCGAGCGCCGAGCGCGCCACTCCCGCACAAGCGGCACAGCCGTCCGGCCGCTTCGTGCCGCCGACGCTGCGCCTGCGTATCGAAGAACCCGGCAGGACGCCGCAGCCCGCGCGCCCCATGACGCCGGCCAAGCGCCCGGCCGTCACGCAGCCGCGAATCGTGCAGCCACCGCCGGCCACGCCGCCGGCCGCGGCGCGTCCCGCGGGAGCACCGGGCGCCGCGCGCCCGGGTATGACCGCGCGTCCCGGCGCACCGGGCGCCCGTCCCGGCGGATATCCGGCGCCCGGCCGGCCCACCACGCCCGGCATGCTGGGCGGACCGCGTCCGCTGCCCTCGCAGCCCATACGTCCCCAGCCCGGAATGCCCCCGCGCCCCGGCATGATGCCGGGCCGTCCTGGGGCACCCGGCTCGCGGCCGCCGTATCAGCCCTCGCGGCCGATCGGCTCCCGTCCCGTGTCGCCGCGGCGCGAAAGGCCGTCGGCACCCGCGCCCGCCGCGCCCGCGGCCCCGGTGGCCATCACGCGCACCATCACGCTCGCCGAGGGCATGACGGTCAAGGACCTGGCGGACAAGCTCGACGTCCGCGTCAAGGACGTGCTCGCCAAGCTGCTGATGCGTCGCATGATGATGAACATCAACAGCACGATGGACATGGAGACCGCCAAGGATCTCGCGCGGGAGTTCGGCGCCGACATCGAGATGCGGAGCTTCGAAGAGGAGCTCGTGCAGGCCGAGGGCGACGAGAGCAAACCCGAGGACATCGGGGTGCGCGCGCCCGTCGTCACGGTGATGGGCCACGTGGACCACGGCAAGACCTCGCTCCTCGACGCCATCCGTGAAACCAAGGTGGCCGAGCGCGAGGCTGGCGGCATCACGCAGCACATCGGCGCCTACCACGTCGACGTCGGCGGCCGCAGCGTGGTGTTCCTCGACACGCCGGGTCACGAAGCGTTCACGCTCATGCGCGCCCGCGGCGCCAAGGTGACCGACGTCGTGGTGCTGGTGGTCGCGGCCGACGACGGCGTCATGCCGCAGACGCGCGAGGCGGCCGATCACGCCAAGGCGGCCGGCGTGCCGATCGTGGTCGCGATCAACAAGATGGACAAGCCCGGCGCCAATCTCGACAACGTCAAGCGCGAGCTGTCGGAGATCGGCCTCGTGCCGGAAGACTGGGGCGGCACCGTGGTGACCGTGCCGGTCTCGGCGAAGAAGCGGCAGAACCTCGATCAGCTGCTCGAGATGATCCTGCTCTCGGCCGACATCCTCGAGCTCAAGGCCAATCCGAAGCGCAGCGCCTCGGGCACCGTGCTCGAAGCCAAGCTCGATCG
Source organism: Vicinamibacterales bacterium (assembly GCA_035646375.1). Lineage (GTDB taxonomy): Bacteria > Acidobacteriota > Vicinamibacteria > Vicinamibacterales > UBA2999 > DASYRM01. The sequence goes on along the minus strand of DASRPM010000067.1, from coordinate 6,872 downwards.
CGGGCGCGGTCCGGTGGCGACCGTGCTCGTGCAGGACGGCACGCTGAACGTCGGCGACAACTTCATTGCCGGTTCGGTGGTCGGCAGGGTGCGCGCGCTCATCGACGATCGCGGCCGCCCGACCAAGGCGGCCGGGCCGGCCATGCCGGTCGAAGTGCTCGGTCTCACCAGCCTGCCCTCGCCCGGCGATTCGTTCCAGACCGTGGCCGACGCGGCCAAGGCGCGCCAGATCGCGACCTTCCGCCAGGCGCAGGCCAAGGAACGCGCGCTCGGCGCCAGGGGCGGCCGGCTCACGCTCGAATCGCTGCAGGCCCAGATTGCCGAAGGCAGCGTCAAGGAGATGCCCCTCATCGTCAAGGCGGACGTGCAGGGCTCGGCCGAAGTGCTCGCCGACACGCTCACGAAGCTGTCGGACGACAAGGTCAAGATCCGCATCATCCGCTCGGGCGTCGGCGCCATCAACGAGTCGGACGTGCTGCTGGCCTCGGCGTCGAACGCGGTCGTCATCGGCTTCAACGTGCGGCCCGATCGCAACGCCGCCGACGTGGCCGAGCGCGAAGAGGTGGACATCCGCCTGCACTCGGTCATCTACGCCGTCACCGACGAGATCAAGAAGGCGATGGAAGGGATGCTCGAGCCCACTTTCAAGGAAGTGCGGCTGGGCAGCGCCGAGGTGCGCGAGGTCTTCAAAGTGCCGAAGATCGGCGCGATCGCCGGCTGCATGGTCACCGACGGCACCATCACGCGGAAGGGCGACGCGCGGGCGCGGGTCCTGCGCGACAACGTCGTGGTCCACGAAGGCAAGATCGGCGGGCTGCGCCGGTTCAAGGACGACGTCAGCGAGGTGAAGTCGGGCTTCGAGTGCGGCATCAGCCTCGAGAAGTTCAACGACATCAAGGTGGGCGACGTGATCGAAGTCGTCAGCCAGGAACAGATTCCGGCTGCGACTGCTTAGTCAGGTGGGCCAGGTGGGTCGGGTGGGCCGGGTAGGGGGTCAGATGAGTGAGCGAGGTTGCCCCACCGGCTTTTTACCCACCCGACTCCCTACCTGACCTACCAGACCTACCCGACTCACCTGACCATGCGAGTGGCGGTCTTGCACGTCGAGCTCTTCATTCCACACGCGCTGTCGCTCAAGGACAAGCGGATGGTGCTGCGGCGCGTGAAGGATCGCCTCGGCAAGTTCAACGTGGCGGTGGCCGAAATCGAGCACCAGGACGCGTGGCAGCGGGCCGCGCTCGGCATCGTCGCCATTTCCACCACCGGGCAGCACGTCGAACAGCAGCTGGCGGCGGCCGCCGACGAAATCGATCGCGTGGAGCCGGGGCTCGTGACCCGCACTGAAGTGGAGTTCCTCGCCTAACCGCCCATGGCCCAAGGCTACAGACCAAACCGTGTCGGCGATCAGATCCGCGAGGAGCTGAGCGCCATGCTCGCCCGCGGCGAGGTGCACGATCCGAAGATCGGCTTCATCACGCTGACGCGCGTCCAGGTGTCGCCCGACCTGCAGGTGGCGCGCGTCTACTACACGTCGCTGGGCGATCCGGCCGCGCGCAAGGACACCCAGAAGGCGCTCGACCGCGCCACGCCGTTCCTGCGGCGGCAGATCGGCAGCCGGGTGCAGCTGCGGCGCGTGCCCGAGATCGAGTTCCGCTTCGACGAGTCGATCGCCAACCAGGACCGGATCGAGCAGATTCTCAACGACCTGCACCGGGAAGAGGCCGCGCGCGCCGACGCCGCGGCGGGCCAGGCCGGCGAGCGCCCCGCAGCCCCCGATGACGACCACCTCGACTGACGCCACGCTCACGCAGGTGGCCGACGCCATCCGCGCCCGCCGCCGTTTCGTGGTCGTCTCGCACGCCCGCCCCGACGGCGACGCCATCGGCTCGCAGGTCGCGATGGCGCTGGCGCTGCGCGCCCTCGGCAAGGACGTGCGGATGGTGGCGCACGACCCGGCGCCGCAGCAGATGCAGGACTTCCCCGGCGTGTCGGAGATTCAGCTGCTCGATCACCTCGACGACGTGGGCGACGCCGTGCTGTTCATGGAGTGCGGCGACGTGCGGCGGCCCGGTGTGACGGGGCTCGACAAGGGGTTCGTCATCAACATCGACCATCACCCGGGCAACACCATGTACGGGGCGCTGAACTGCATCGATCTCGGCGCCGCCGCCTGCGGCGAGATCGTGTTCGATCTCATCACCGAGCTCGGCGTACCCGTCAGCGCGGAGATGGCCACGCACGTCTACCTGGCCATCCTGACCGACACCGGCGGGTTCCACTACTCGCACATCTCGCCGCGCACCTTCGACATCTGCCGCCGCTGCGTCGAGGCCGGGCTCGACCCCACCGCCGTCTCGCGCACGATCTACGACAACAACAACCTGGGGCGCGTGCGGATCTGGGGCGCCGTCCTGAACGACATGGGGCTGTCGGCCGACGGCCGCGTCGCCACGCTGCGCATGGACCGGGCGCTCGCGGCGCGCTGTGGCGCCACCTACGACGACACCGAAGGGCTGATCAACTTCCCGCTCACGGTCAAGGAGATCCAGGCCGTGGTGTTCTTCAAGGAGAGCGGCCCGGGCGACTGGCGCATCAGCATGCGATCGAAGGGCGAGGTGAACGTCAACGCCATCGCGCGCGAGTTCGGCGGCGGCGGCCACACCAACGCGTCCGGCTGCGGCGCCACCGGCGGGCTGGACCACCTGGTGCCCCTCTTCGAACAGAAGCTCGTCGACGCGGTCAATCGCGCGAAGCCGTGAACGGCGTCCTCGTCGTCGACAAGCCGTCCGGCATCACGTCGCACGATGTGGTGGCCGTGGCGCGCCGGGCGCTCGGCGAGCGCGGCATCGGCCATACCGGCACGCTGGATCCCATGGCCACCGGCGTGCTGCCGCTCGCCATCGGCAAGGCCACGCGCCTGGTGCGGTTCCTCACCGCGTCTGACAAGGACTACGACGCCGTCATCCGGTTCGGCCGCTCCACAGACACCTACGACGCCACCGGCACCACGACGTCGGAGAGTCCGATGCGCCCGACGCGGACAGCCGTGGAGTTCGGGCTGCTGGCGCTCAGCGGCTCGTACGACCAGATGCCGCCGTCCTACTCCGCCAAGAAAGTGGAGGGGCGTCGCGCCTACGCGATGGCCCGGCGTGACCAGCCGGTGGCGCTGAAAGCCGTGCCCGTTACCGTGTCGCGCGCGATGCTGACGGCTTTCGACGACGACACCGCGACCGTCTCGCTCACCTGTTCTGCCGGTTTCTATGTGCGTTCGTTCGCGCATGAACTGGGCCGGATGCTCGGGTGCGGGGCGTGCCTCGAGGCGTTGCGCCGCACGCGCAGCGGCTCGTTCGGGCTGGCTGACGCGGTACCGCTCGACGAGCTCGCCGCGCCGGAGGCCGCAACGGCGTTGGCGTCGCGCGTCATTCCCTGCGATCAGCTGTTGTCGGACTACCCTACCGTCCAGTTGAACGACCAGGGGCTCGCCTACGTGTCGCACGGTCGCGATCTCGGTCCGGCTCAGGTATCGGGTCGCATGACGGTGACTGACGCCACGACGACCTGGGTCCGCCTGATGGACGCGAGCGGCGCGCTCGTGGCGCTCGCGACGCCTGACGCCGCGTCAGGCATGCTGCACCCGTCGATCGTGCTGCTATCCTGAGCGCCGTGCCTTCACAGTCGCCGGCGGCGGCGGTGAGTTCGGCCGGCGAGGGCGGCGAAGCCGAGGGCCATCAGCGACCACGTGGCGGGTTCAGGTACGGCGCCGGTTTCGCCGCCTGGAGCATCGGGGTCGCGAGCCGCCAGAAACAGGCTCCCGTTGCCCGCAACCTGGAGCGAGCTGCCGAAGTCGATGCCTTCGGGATGGTAGCCGAGAGCCCAGAAGCCGTCTTCGTGCAGGTCGTCGGTTGTCCACGTCAACACGGGGATGGGATCGCCGAGGGGAAACGTGTGGCGGATCACCCCGCCGTTGAATGCGGCGTCGAGCCAGTTGGCCTCCACCCCGGATATCTGGAGTTCCAGTACGGAGAGCGAAACCACAGGAGAGACGTACAGGCTCGTGACGTTCTGCATCCGGTACCCGAACTCGTACGACGGCGTGATCGCGAGGTCGCCCTCAGGATAGAGGAAGGACACGTTCTCGCCCGGGAGCATCGTGTAGATGTTCGTTTCCAGCGTCCCGCCATCCGGTCGAAGTACTGTCACCGTCTGGCCGAAGTCGAGAGTGGCGACAAGTTCCGGGTACAGCGTGAACGTCTGGCCGATGCTGAGATACGCGCCGACGTCGAGGTCGAGCAGATTGCCTTCCACGCGCGCGACTACCGGGATCCCGGCTACCAGTCCCAGCGGGATTGGCGGAACCATCGCGCTGCTGATCCAGCCATCGACGTCCAGCTCGACTCGGGCGATGTCCGTCCGGTCGATTCCGTCTCCGCCGCCGATGACCACCGGCTCGTCGGGGTCCGTCGAGCTGCGATCGATCGGCAGCTGCGTGTTGACCAGCACGCCGTGCACAGGGTCCCACGTGCTCGACGGCGGCGTGTCGAGGCCCGGCACGAACACGCGGACCTCGCCGAGCGGGATGCCAGCCGTGACGGGGAACGGCGACGGTGGATACGTGAACGTCTTCACGCCGATGCCATCCGAGAGATCGAACGTGTGCTCGAACCCGAGCACGTTCATATGGATGCCGCTGTCCCCGATGAAGGCGTTGAACAGGTCGAAATCGATCCGCCCGGTGTCGAGATCGACGAGATCCAACGGGCCGCCCAGGCCGGCGGCCCAGATCTCCATCGAGGCATCGATGGCGAGGTCGGCGAAGGCTCCCACGTTGAATTCCACCTGCGCGCCGTTCGTCGTCATCGTGATCGCCTCGGGCGCCGTTTCCATGAAGGTGATCGTGGCCACCTGTCCGGGGACGTACGACGCCTGTTCCGACGTCAGCGTCACGGCCGCCGAATAGTCCACCGAGAACGTGCCTTCTCTGAGGCCGAAGTTCCCAAAAAATCCGGCTTCGAGGTCGACGCTGGCGTCGAGCTCGAGCCCGTTCTGGCCAAGAGGCACGGTGATGGTCGCCGGTGGCGGGTTGCCCAGCCCTCCGACCTGGCCCACGAAGGGAAGAGTGGCGCCGTTGATGCAGACGTCGTGCGAAAAGGTAACCCGACACGCGTTGTAGGCCGTCTGCCACGCGATGTGGGCGGGGTTCCGGATCGTCACGCCGGCCTCCACGATTTCACCGATCGTCACATCCTCGTGAACATCTACGAGCGTGAGTTCCCATTGCCCCGGGGGCACCACCGTCTCGGCTCCCCACTGACTCTGATCAGGGATCGAGATCTCCAGGATGTCGTTCAAGAGGACGGGACCCGCCAGACCAAGCCCCGGCAGAAGGCAGCCTGCGGCGGCCATGATGAAGGCACTGCCCAGTGACCGTCTCGTGTGCGCTGGGCACGAGGAACTGGCGGTGTTGCGTAGCATCATGGCCTGGTCTCCTGCGGCGGCTCGGGGGACGGGGGTGGTTCCTGGCTGGCCTTCGCGATCAACTCCGCCAGCTTCGAGTTGGCGCCGATCGGCTCGATCAGCGTGATGGCGGAAGGGCTGATGAACATCCGGTCCGGCCCGTGCAGCTCGCTGCCGCGCCTGATGAAAACGCTGGTGACCGTCTTGGTCTGCTCGTTTACACGGCGCTGCGCGTAGTAGACCTCGCGCAGCGCCAGGTACTGCGAGGTGGACGTCTCGATTTTTCCGTAGTAGAGGGAACCGTTGTCGAGGAGCACGGCGTAGAACTGGTCCGGGCTGAACGGCCCCGCTGTCGGCGGCGGCGCGTCGTCAGGTGGCTCGGCCGCCGTCCGATCGGCCGCGCCGCATCCGCCCGCCAGCAGGCAGGTGAGAACCCCAGCGGCAACCGAACGCTTGGCGAACTTCAACGCGCTCTCTCGGAATCGTGTGCTCCCGACCCGGTCGAGCGAGATCTGAGCAGATGAGGTTAGCGCTGTCAAGCGCCATGACAGTCCTGCTTCCCTGAACGGGACGGGACGGCCGGACAGGCCCTTTGCAGGGGCGCGGCTTGTGAACTAGAATAGTAAGTCTTTAGAAGAAGCCTACTTAGGCATATACGGCGGCTTGGCGCGTCTCGCGACGAGATGGCAGTCTGGGCCGTTCGTGGAGGAACATCAAGTGGCGTTTACCAAGGACCGCAAGACCGAAATCATCAGCACGTACAAGACCCACGACGGCGATACAGGCTCCCCGGAAGTCCAGGTCGCGCTCCTCAGCGACCGCATCAGCTACCTCACCGAGCACTTCAAGACGCACGCGAAGGACCACCACTCGCGCCGTGGTCTGCTGAAGCTCGTCGGGCAGCGCCGGCGCCTGCTCGACTATCTCAAAAGCAAAGACTCAGCGCGCTACGCGGACCTGATCAAGCGCCTTGGGATTCGCAAGTAAGCGTTGGATTCCACTCCAACCCAAGGTATCGATATGCACAATGTGAATTTGCAGCGGCGCGAAGTCCGCGTCGGCTCCCGTACCATCTCGATTGAAACCGGCAAGCTCGCCAAGCAGGCGCACGGCTCGGTTGTCGTCCGCTCGGGCGACACGATGGTGCTGGTGGCAGCGTCCCGCGCCGCCAACCCGCGCGACGTCGACTTTCTCCCGCTAACCGTCGACTATCGCGAATACGCCTACGCCGCGGGACGCATCCCCGGCGGCTTCTTCAAGCGCGAGGGCAAACCGCCGGAAAAGGAAGTGCTCACCAGCCGGCTGATCGACCGTCCGATCCGGCCCCTCTTCGCCTCCGGCTGGCGCTACGAGACGCAGATCATCGCGATGGTCATGTCGGCCGACACCGACAACGACGCCGACGTGCTCGCGATCAC
>DASRPM010000066.1:0-9585 GCA_035646375.1 Vicinamibacterales bacterium | reverse complement strand
CATGGCGCCGCCGCCGCGCTCGTCGCCGCCGCGTTCGCAATCAGCATCGTCGGCACATGGGCCGGGCTGCGCCTGCGCCGATTGCCGGCTGATGACGCGAGCGGCCTCGCTCCGCTCGACGTCTTCTTCGGCACGCCGCAGCCGGCGCGCTCCGCCGCGCGGGCGGCCCTTCCGATCTTCGCGACGGCCAGCCTGGCCGTCGTCTGCGCGGCCGTGGCGCGAGCGGCCGACTGGGACTTCGTGCTCCTGAAAGCCGGCGTGCTGGCCGTCTGGGTCTCGGCGTTCGGCCTGGCGTACCGGATGACGAGCGGACGCGTTCGCGTGCCCGCATGGGGCATCGCGCTCGTGTGCCTGGCGCCGCTCGCGGCGCAGCAGACGCTGCACGCCACCAGCGATCAGCGCCGCATGCTCGCGCGCTACGAGGTCTACAACCCGTCGTTCCGGCTGGCGCACGGGCTGCTGGCACACCATTTCCCAGGTAGTGTGGCCGCCACGCCGTCGTTCGACCGCTTCCTGCGCGCCCACACCAGCGTGGACGCGCGGCTGACGCCGGCCGATCTCGCCTTCGTGCCGGCGCTCGCGCCGGCGCCGCTGCCGGTCAAGCCGCTGATTTTCGTGTTCGTCGTGGACAGCCTGCGCCCCGACTACCTTGGCAGCTACAACCCGGCGGTGCGGTTCACGCCGCGGCTCGACTCGTTCGCGGCCGAGAGCGTCGTCTTCCGCAACGCGTTCACGCGCTTCGGCGGCACGGGGCTGTCGGTGCCGGCCATCTGGGCGGGATCGGCGCTGGTCCACAAGCAGTACGTGCAGCCGTTCCACCCGATGAACACGCTCGAAAAGCTGCTCGACACGAACGGCTACCGGAAGATGATCGGGCGCGACTCGATCATGGGACGTCTGCTGCTGCCATCGCCGGCCGTGGACGAACTCGACCCGGGCGTGACGACGATGGACTACCGCCTCTGCGGTACGCTGGGCCAGCTCGAATCCAAGCTGGCCGCGCTCGAACCGGGTGCGCCGGTGTTCGCCTACTCGTTGCCGCAGGACGTGCACATGTCGCGCCTGCCGGCTACGGTGGAATCGGGACCGGAGTACCGCGGGTTCCACGCCCCGTACGCCACCAAGGTCCACGCCATCGACGCGTGCTTCGGCCGCTTCGTGGACGCGCTCAAGGCGCGCGGGCTCTACGACCGCAGCCTGATCGTGCTGACGTCGGATCACGGCGAGATGCTCGGCGAGGACGGCCGCTTCGGGCACAGCACGCACCTGTTCCCCGAGGTCATTCACGTGCCGCTCATCGTGCACCTGCCCGCGGAGCTGGCACGGCGTGCGGCGATCGACGTGAACACGGTGGCGCTCTCGACCGACATCACGCCGACCATTTACTCGGCGCTCGGCTACTCCCCCGTGGCGTCAAACCCGCTCATGGGCCGATCGCTCGTGGCGATGGACGCGAGCGCCGTGGCGGCGCGGCGGCGCGAGCCCGTGGTGATCGCCTCGAGCTACGGTCCGGTCTATGCGGTGCTGCAGGACAACGGGCGGCAGTTGTACATCGCCGACGGGCTCGGCGGCGGCGACCTCGCCTACGCGCGCGGGTCCACCGGACGGTGGACGGCCGTCGAGGTGGCACCGCCGGCCCGGACGGTCAACCAGTTCCTCATCCGCCAGCACATCGACGAGGTCTCGCGCGTCTTCCAGGTGCCGACCCCGTAGCACCCCTGCACGGCCACTAGGCGTACAATGCGGCCGCCGTGTCGACACCCCTGAGGGTCGAACCATGAGAGCTGCCGTCCTCGTCGCCTGCGGCCTCCTCGCCGGGACCGCTTCGCTTGCCGCGCACCACTCGTTTGCCGCCGAGTACGACGGCAACCTGCCGGTGACCGTCTCGGGCACCGTCGCCAAGATCGACTGGCTGAACCCGCACATCTACGTCTACGTGGACGCCAAGGACGACCAGGGCAAGGTGGCCCAATGGAAGTTCGAGGGCTACCCGCCGAACATGCTGGTGCGGCAGGGGTGGAAGCGCGACGTCACCATGAAGGTGGGCGACTCGATCACCGTCTTCGGCTGGCGCGCGAGGCTCGAGCCGCACCTGGGCGCCGCGCGCACGATCACATTCGCCGACGGCAGGAAGCTGGCGGCCGGGCCGCCCGCCGGCACCGGCGGCCAATAGGGAGGGGTCATGCTGACGCGCACGCTCGCTTCACTCGCGCTACTGCTGGCCCTGGCGGGGACCGCCGCGGGGCCGGCGCTGGCGCAGACCGCGGCGCCGGCCACCACGCCGCGGCCGGTGCCGCGCACCGCGGACGGCAAACCCGACCTCTCCGGCATCTGGATCGCCGGCGGCATCGCGCTCCTCTTCGGCGAAGAAGAAGCCGCGCGCATACGGGCGGCCGACAAAGCCGCGGGCCGGCCGGCGCCGCCGCCGCGTGAGCCGCCGCCCTACAAGCCGGACGCCGAGAAGAAGCGGCAGGAGTATCTGGCACGCCGGGGCATCGACGATCCGATGGCCCGCTGCCTGCTCACGGGCGTGCCGCGCATCACCGTCCGTCCGCTGCCGTTCGAGATCGTGCAGCTGCCGACCCGCGTGCTCATCCTCTACGAGATCCATCACGCGTTCCGAATCATCCCCACCGACGGGCGCGGGCATCCCGACGATCTCGAGCCGTCGTATCTCGGCGACTCGGTGGCGCGCTGGGAGGGCGACACGCTGGTGGTGGACGTGACCGGCTTCAACGACAAGACCTGGCTCGCGGGCGTGGGCACGATCCACAGCGAGAAGCTGCGCGTGACGGAACGCTACCGCCGCGACACCTACGACACCATCATCTACGACGTCACGATGGAGGATCCGGAGGTCTTCACCAAGCCGTGGCACATGCAGGAGACCTTCCGCCTGCGTCCCAACGAGCGCATCCGCGAGTACGAGTGCATCGAGAACAACGAGGACATCGTGCGCTGGGAGAAACTGCTCGAGACCGAGTTCAAGAAGTAGGGCGGCCCTCATGGGCCGCCTGAAGGCGGTCGCTACTTCTTCGGCAGGTAGAGCTCGGCCACCCCGGCGGCGATGGAGTCGTCGTCGGCGTCGTCGAGATTGATCAGGACGATCACCGTCACGCCGTCGTCGAGATACCGGCGGAACTGCGAGTTGAACCCTGGCAGGCCGCCGCTGTGCCAGACCTGCCGGCGGGCGCCTGGCCGGTTCACATGCCAGCCCAGACCGTAGAGAGCGGGCGTGCCGCCGGTGAGGGCCGTCGCCGTCCACATCTCCTGACGGCTGGCCTCGGAGAGTATCGAGCTCCCATTGAGCACGGCATCCCAGCGCGCCAGATCCAGCACCGTTGAGAGGAAACCGCCTCCCGGCCGCACCGCGGGCCAGTCTTCCGCGTCGAGCAGCCGGTCGTTGTCGCTGTAGCCCGACGCACGATTGGCGACGCGCTCGGTGGTGGTCGTCGTACGCGTGGCCAGCAGGCCGGCGGGACGGAAGACACGCTCGGCGATGAACTCGCCCCACGGACGTCCCGACACACGCGCGATGATCTCCGCGAGGACGGTGTAGCCAAGGTTCGAGTACTCCCACTTCGTGCCGGGCACGGACCGCAGCGGCACCGCGTAGGCCGAGCGGATGACCTCGGAATCGCTTTGGCCCCACGAGGGCCTCCACGCGGGCCCCTCGCGCCCAAGCCCTCCGGTGTGGGAGAGGAGATGCCGAATGGTGATCCCGCGCCACTCAGGCGGCACGTCGGGGATGAAACGCTCGACCGAATCGGCCAGCGACACCCGGCCGTCCTGCACGAGCACCATGATGCCCGTTGCCATGAACTGCTTGCTCACCGACGCGATCTTGAAGACCGTGTCCGGTGTCACCGGCACCGCCGTCTTCCGGTCGGCCACGCCGTAGCCGGCGGCCTTGATCACGACGCCGTCCTTGATCACGGCGAGCGCCAGCCCCGGGATGCGCTGCTTCTGCATCTCCTGCCGGACGAAGTCGTCGGTGGGATCGGCGCCGGCGGCGACGGCTCCGCCGACCACCACCAGCACCAGCAGGCCGGCCAAGCGTCCGAGCATGCGGGACAGACTAACCCAGGACGCAAGCGGCTAGAATGCCGCCGATGTCCGAAGAGGTCGCCGTCTACAACGCCGGACCGCCCCCGCCACCCGCCCCGGAGCCGACGGCAATCCCCGTTGTCGGACGCAGACAGCGCCGGCGCCTGCGGCCGCGGTCACTGGCCGCGATGCTGCTCGAAGTGGCGCTCATCGGGGTGGGCGTATTCCTCGGCCTGGCGGGTGAGCAGTGGCGGCAGGCCCGCGCCGACCGCCAGCAGGCCGTCGAGTCGCTGCGCCGCTTCCGCGCGGAAATCGTGGCCAACCGCGCCGCAGTGGCCACGGTGAAGGACTACCACACCCAAAAGCTTGGGGAGCTCAGGGCCTACTTCGCCGCCGAACCCGAGGCCCGCAAGACCATCCGCGTCGCCTTTGAGGGGCTCAGGCCGCCGCGCCTCGACAACACGGCCTGGGAGCTGGCGCTGGCGACGCAGTCGCTGGCGCACATCGAGCCGGAGCTCGCCTTCGCCCTCTCGGGAGTCTACGGCTATCAGACGCTCGCCCGCGACCTGGAACGCGGTGTCCTCCAGTCGATTACCAGCGGCCGCCGAGCGAAAACGACGCGACGTTCCTCTCGGTGGTGCAGCTCTATTACAGCGATCTGGCGGGGCTCGAGCCCGGCCTGATCGCGGCCTACGACGGCCTGCTCGCCGGCATCGACGCCGCGCTCGCGGAGTGATTCCTACGCGACCCGAAGCAGACGCGCCAGGTTGCCGCCGAGAATGGCCTCCTTGTCCGCGTTGCTCAACCAGCTCGCGTTCAACACCAGATCGACGGTCACCGGCCAGTTGAATGGCACGTCGGTGCCGTAGACGATCTGCCCCACGCCGACCTCGGCGACGAGGTGCCGCAGCCCCTCGTCTGAAAAGACCATCGTGTCCACCAGCAGCTCGCGCTTGAAGTACTCGCGCGGCCGCTTCTTGTTGGCGCAGTTGGCACCGGGACGCACGTCGCACGCCACGTCGGTGCGCCCGAGATACGACGGCAGGTAGCCGCCGGCGTGCGCGCCGCAGACGCGCAGCCCGGGAAAGCGGTCGAGCGTGCCTTCGAAGATCAGCCGCGAGAGGAAGTAGGTGGTCTCGAGCGGGTTGCCGATGATGTTCCCCAGCTCGCCGCGCCCGCCCAGCACGCCTGGCTTCACCAGGTTCAACGAGTTGTTCGGGTGCATGAACACGAGCACGCCGAGCTCGGACGCCTTGGCCCAGAACGGGTCGTACTTCGGCAGCGTCACGTCCTCGCCTTCAACATGGCCGCCGATCGAGACGCCGCGCAGCCCCAGCCGCTTCACGCCGTCCTCGAGCTGCTGGGCGGCCAGGTCCGGATGCTGCAGCGCCACCGACGCCATCGCCACGAAGCGATCCGGGTGGGCGCTCACCCACTTGGCCAGTCCTTCGTTCTGCGCCCGCACGATGCGCGTGGCCACCTCGCGATCGGCGGCGTACCACCAATAGCCGTTGATGCTCAGCGCCTGCATGTCCACGCCCTGCCCGTCCATCGTCTGCAGGCGGGCCGCGCCCAGCACGTTCGGGCCGCCGCCGGCCGCGTTCTTCTCGAACGGCGTGCCCTTGACCACGTCGGCGACTTCCGGGATGACGCAGTGCGCGTGGACGTCGATCACCCTCACGCGCCGGCCGCCGATGCTCACCTGCCGCCGCGCCACGGGCGCGCCGGGCGGCGCCTGGGCGTAACGTACGTGGGAGCCGCCTTCCGCCTTCGCCCAGGCTACGGCGGACAAGTCAGGCGGCCCGAACACGTACATCCCGGCCCCCGCCCCAGCAAGCGTGCGCACGAACTGCCTGCGGCCTGAAGTCATGGTGTGCCCTCGTAGACGACGCGCCCGTCCACCATCGTCAGCACCGGTGTGATGTTCCGGATGTCGTCGGCGGGCACCGTCAGGTAGTCGCGATCCAGCACCACCAGGTCGGCCAGCTTGCCGGGCTCGAGCGATCCGATCTGCCGTTCCCGGAAGACGAAGCGCGCGTTCTGCCGGGTGTGCGCGATGAGCGCGTCCTTGCGGTCGATGGTCTCGGCCAGCACCGTGGCGCCACCCACCATCTTGCCGGTCACCGCCCACCACAGCGTCGTGAACGGCAGGATCTGATTGGCGCGGCTGCCGTCGCTGCCGAAGCCCCACGGCACGCCGCTCGCCTGAATCGTCCGGAGGCGCGGCATGGCCGCCGCGGCGGCGTCGCCGAAGACGCGCCGGTTTATACCGCCGTTGATGACCGCCCACGGATGCACCGCCGCCATCACGCCGAGCTTCTTCATGCGCGCGAGGTGCATGGCGTCGAGCTGGTTCACGTGTGCGAGCGCCCATCGCAGCGGCGCAATCGGGTGCTCCCGGTTCACCGCCTCGATCTGGTCGAGAAAAGCGCCGATCGTCGCGGTGAGATTGGCGTGCACGTGGAGCGGCAGGCCGGCGGCGGCGATTTCGGTGGCCATCCGGCGCCACTGAGCCAGGTCCTCGGCGGCTGGCGCCGACCCCTTGACGAACATCGGATCGTGGAGCGGACCGTAGACGCTCTCGCCAAAAGCGACCTGATCGATGAGGTCGTCGCCCTGCCCCATCTTCATCGCGCGGATGAGCGGCACGGCACGGTCCACTTGCGCCGGGCTGGACGCCCCCGCGCCGGTGATACAGAACACGCGGACGTCGAGCTGCCGCGTGTCGGCGAGCCCGCGGTAGAGCGGCAGCACGTCCGGCTCGCAGCCGGCGCTCCCGAAGGCGGTCAGCCCCGCCTTGTTGAGATCCCGGATCATCGCCCGCGTGCTGCGCGCGAGCGCGTCGCCGGACGCGGTCGGCAGCCGCGCGGCCACGGCGCGGATGCCCGCCTCGTCGATCGCGCCGGTGGGGTTGCCGGTAAGGCCGAGCGAGGTCAGCGCGCGGCTGTTCAGATACGACGCGTGATAGGACGCCTGCAGCACCAGCGGATGGTCGGGCACCGCGCGATCGAGCTCGTCGCGCGTGAACGGACGGGCGTCGTCGGCAAACTGCTCGAGAGCCCAACCGCCGAGCGTGTAGATCCACTCGCCGGGCGGCACGGTGCGCGCGCGGGCGCGCAGCCGCTCGAGGGCGCGGGCACGCGACCCCACTCCGTCGAGCCGCACCTCCCGCTGCCACGTGGTGCCCGCGCGGAGCAGGTGCATGTGATTGTCGATGAGACCGGGAATGACGGCCTTGCCGCCGAGGTCGAGGCGCCGCGTGGCCGCACCCGCGAGCCGCGACACCTCGTCGTTCGTCCCCACCGCCACGATGCGGTTGCCTCGGACGCCGACCGCCTGGGCGACGGTAAACCGGTCGTCGACCGTGATGATCTTCCCGTTGAAGAGCAGCACGTCGAGCGGCGCGGGCTGGCCGCGCAGCCACGAGGCACCGGCAACCAGCATGCTCGCGGCGACCAGAAGGACGTGGCGGCCGGTCATCGGCGCGACCTCAACGCGTGAGCGAGAACGTGTACACGGCGCCGGCTTCGTCCACCGACTTGTCGGCAGGATTGGCGGCCGTCCCGCTGTCCTCGCCTGGCGCGCCGACCACGAGCACGCGTCCGCTGCGATCGACGCTCACCGAGCCGCCGAACTGGTCGAAGGCTTCGGTGTTGCTTCCCTTGACGTAGGCCTCCTGCCGCCACGCCGTACCAGACCGCGTGAACAGGTAGACGGCGCCGGCGTCGATGGCGGCGTCATCGTTCCGGCCATTGATGCCTTTCGCGCTGCCGTCCTCGACCGACGCGCCGATGACGGCCACGTTGCCGTCGCCGCTCAACGCGAGCCGTTCGCTGAACGTGTCGTTGGGGCCTGTGTTCGACGACTTGAGGAAGGCCTGCTGTGACCACGCGCCGCCGCTGCGCACGAACACATAGGCGGCCCCCATCGACAGGTCGTCGCGCCAGTCGTTGTCGCAGCCTTGCACGTTGACGCCGGTGACGGCGCAATCCTCGTCCAGCGACCCGACGAGCAGCGTGGTCCCGTCGTCGCTCAGCGCGACGTCCACGCCAAATGCATCCTGCGCCTCGATGTTCGACGGCTTGATGTACGCCTGTTGCGCCCACATCCCGCCGGCACGCGTGAACACGTAGGCCGCGCCCGAGCCGCCGGCGCGATTGTCGACTGGCCCGTTCACCTGCCGCGTCGAGCCGTCTTCATCGAACGCCCCGACCGCCAGCACGCTCCCGTCGCGGCTCAAGGCCACGGCGTATCCGAACAGGTCGCCGGCGTCGATGTTCCCCGGCTTGACGTAGGCCTGCTGCGACCACGCCCGGCCCGTGCGGGTGAAGACATAGACCGCTCCGGCGGACGCCGCCGAATTGTCGGCCTGGTTGCCGTTGATCCCTGGCGTCCCGCCGTCTTCGGTGAGCGCGCCAACGGCGAGCGTCGCGCCGTCGCCGCTCAGCGCCAGCGAAAACCCGAACTGATCGCCCTCGCCAAAGGTGTCGGCCGTGCCAGCCTCGCCGGTGTTGGAGGCCTTCACGTAAGCCTGCTGCGTCCACGCCGTGCCCTGCCGTGTGAAGACGTAGACCGCCCCGGCTTGCGGAATCGACTCGTCCTGCTGGTTGCTGTCGATTCCCTTGGCGCTGCTGGATTCCCAGTACGCCGATACGGCCAGCGTGCTGCCGTCGTCGCTGAGCGCGACGTAGTGGCCGAAGCCGGCGCTCATCTGCGGGTTCGACGCCTTGAGGTAGGCCTGCTGCGTCCAGCCGCTCCCGGCCCGCGTGTAGACGTACACGGCGCCGGCCTCGGACACCGAGTTGTCGCGCTGGTTGCCGTTGACGCCCTTCGCGCCCGAGGCTTCGTGCGGAGCGCCAACGGCCAGCGTGGTGCCATCGCCGCTCAGCGCGACGCCGCGGCCGGTGTGCCCCTGCTGCACGCCGCCGCAGCCGAAGTGATCCATCGCCTCCGGGTTCGAGGCCTTCAAATACCCGACCTGGGCCACCCGCATCTGCGCTTCGCCGCGCGCGGCGAGCGCGGCCAGCCCCGCGAGGAGGAGCGCGATCGCGCGTCCGCGTCGTATCAGCATCAGTTCAGGGTGCCCTTCGGCCCCGTCGGTGCCGGCTCGCCGAAATTGGGCGTGCGGAAGATCTCCTTGCCGGTGTCGGTCACGACGATGTTGGCGCGCTCCGTCAGGTTCAAGTACGCCGCGCCGCTCTTCAGACGCCGTCCGATCATCGTGAGCTTCATCCCCTTCTTGAGCGTGGCGGGCGTCCAGTTGAACTGTTTGATGAGCTGTTGCGGACCCCCGAGCTCGGCCTGCCAGCGCACCGTCTTGCCGCCTTCCTCGACGTCGAGCACGAGGAAGGCGTGCGGGTTCACCATCTGCACTTCCACCACGGTGCCCGTGACGGTGATCACGTCCTGGTTGTAGCGATCGGCGTCGCCGTGGTGCGCGCGCGCGGGCAGCGCGGCGAACAGAAGCAGGGCGGTACACACCGATGCCGCGGTTCTCGTCATGGGTCCCTCCAGGTTCGCGACAATACTACCCCCACG
>DASRPM010000065.1:0-12307 GCA_035646375.1 Vicinamibacterales bacterium | reverse complement strand
TCAGCCCGAGCACGGTGGAAACCCACCGCGCGCGCATCATGGAAAAACTCGATCTCCACAGCGCCGCCGAAATCGTGCTCTACGCGGTCCGGAGGGGAGTGATACGGTGAAATCCCAGGCGGCCATGCTGGTGGCGTTCCTGAGCGGCAATGCGGCCGTCGGCGATGCCAGCGATCAATCGAAGTGGTGGTTCGATCCGGACGTTCAGGAGCGCCTGCGCCTTACCCCCCAGCAGGTGCAGGCGCTCGACGAGATCTACGCGCAGGCCGAGGGCAAGAACCACACCCTGATGTTGTGGCGGATGTACCAGACCCTCACCACGCCGCAGCGCCAGCAGTTCTCGCAGCTGCTGCAGGTCGTGCGTTCGTAGAGGCGGCAGCGCAGCCGCGAGCACACCGAGACCGCGTCGAAGTCCGAGAGACATGGCCATGGATCTCCCGGGCTGTGAAACCACGGTGACTATGGCTCAGTCCTTCCGCGCGCCAGCTGAACGACGAGGATTGCCATGCGCCATTACGCTTTTCTCCGCCGCGTTCGCACGGCTTGACGTTTACGCGCGAACACATCGCGCCTCGCGATGGGTCAGGCTGGCACGGCCGCTGCACTGATGGCGAGCGATCAGCCATGGACGAACGCCCCAGAATCATCATCGCGTTGACAGATCGTGCAGAATCGGCCGTCCTGGCGGACTGGTTGGCGAGCGACGGGTTCGAGCCGGTCCGACGTCCCACGCCGCACTCGGCGGTGGAAGAGATGCGCAGCCGGCCCTACGACGTGCTGATCGCCGACGCGAGCACCAACGGCCGGCCGCCGCTCCGCGCCGAGGGACGCCTGCGGCGCGCCGCCACGCCGGCGATTCTGATCGGCAACACCGCGCCGCAGCGCGGCGAGACCGTGACCAGCCAGCCGATGTACCTGGCGCGTCCGCTCGATCGCGCCGTTCTCAACTGCTACCTGACGATGGCGATCCTCGAGGGCAGCCCGCTGCGGCGTTCGGAGCGCAAGCTGGTGCACGCGCTCGCGGCCGTGGTCAACGGCGTGCCGGCGAAAATCCTCGACGTGAGCATCGAAGGCGTGCGCATCGAGTTGGCGCGGGAGAAGCGCGCGGTGCTGCCGCCCTACTTCACCGTACGCGTGCCGATCATGGGTGTGGGCGTGAACGTTCGCCGTGTCTGGGCATGCGCCGCCAGGGGGCCGGAGCCGACGCTCTGGTACGGCGGCTCGCTGCTGCCCAACCGCGCGACCGCGCTGCAGGGCTGGAAGTCGCTCATCGAAACGGTTCCCACGATCGGCACGGCGAAAGCCACCCAGCAACCGAGCTGAGCGCGCGCGGGACAGCCTTCGCGTGGCTTGCCATGAGCGAGATCTCGCGGAAGCGAGGTCTCGGAAAGTGGTGCGCCCGGCAAGAGTCGAACTTGCGACCTTCGGCTTCGGAGACCGACGCTCTATCCAGCTGAGCTACGGGCGCTTGTGTGTCCGCCTCCGCCACAAACTATGGCGAGACAGTCCCATCGCGTGGCTTGCCGAGCCGAAGCTGACGCGTCGCCGGAGTCGTGCGTCAGCGAAGGCTGGCGCGCCCGGCAGGACTCGAACCTGCGACCTACGGATTCGAAGTCCGGCGCTCTATCCAACTGAGCTACGGGCGCACGAAAGGGGATCATATCACCCGTCGGTTCGTAACGACCGCAGCGGCGCGTCGCCGGTGACGCGCCGTGCCGCGACGGCGCCCGCCATCAGCGCCGTGGCCAACAAGACCGCGGACATCAGGGAATAGGTGGCCGGGTCCACGGCCGTCACGCCGAAGAGCAGTGGCGTCAACTGGCGCGAGAGCGCCAATGCGGTCACCACGCCGACCGCCACCCCGACGGCGGCCAGCAACGCCACCCGCCCGAGGAGCATCCGCCACAGCACGCCGCCTCGTGCGCCCAGAGCCATGCGGATGCCCATTTCGCGGAAGCGCTGCGACACGACGTAGCTCGTCACCCCGTAGATGCCGACCAGCCCCAGCAGCGCCGCCATCGTGCCGGTGATGCCGATCAGAATGAGCGTGAGCTCCGTCCGCTCCATCGCGCGGTCGCGGATGTCGGCCATCCGCTCGACGCGCGCCAGCGGCACCTCCGGCTCCAGCGACCAGACCGCCCGCTGCAGGCTCTCCAGAAAGCCCGGAGTGCTGACGCGGTCGCTACGGACGACGAAGGTGACAGTGCGGCTCAGGAACACGGCCAGCCGTTCGCCAAGCGTCAGGTAGACGGTCTGCTCGGGCGGTTCGATCAGGCTTTTGTGGCGCACGTCGCCGATGACGCCGACTACGTCGGCCCACGGCTCGGCCGGTGACATGCGCACGCGCTTGCCGATGGCGGCCTGGGCGTTGCCCCATTCGGCACGGGCCATCGACTCCGACACCATGGCCACCCGGCGTGCGCCGTCCTGGTCGGCCCAGTCGAACGGTCGGCCCGCCACGACGGGGATGCCCATCGTCTGAAAGAAGCCAGGCCCGACGAAGCGGAACTCCTGGGGCGTCGGCCGCCAATTCGTGGCGGGCCCCCCCTCGACGAAGAAGCCGGTGCGCGGGCCCGGCGCGCCGAGCGGCACCCGCGACGCAAATCCCACCGAGGCGACGCCTGGCGCCGCGGCCAGGCGCTCCTGCACGCCCTGGAGCCGCGCTCTCACGGCGGGGAAGTCTGGCGCGAGCGCCGTCGGCAGCGTCAGCGTGATCGTCTGTACGTGTTCGGGGTCGGAGAATCCGGGGTCCACGCCGCGGAGCGACTGGAAGGTGCGCGCCATCAGTCCTGCCGCCACGAGCAGGACGAGCGCCAGCGCGACCTGCGCGGCGAGCAGGTGGTTCTGTATGAGCCGGGTGGTCCGCCCGCTGCTCTGCGTGCGGCTGTTCGCACTGACCGCCGCCGGGACGTGCCAGAGGTACCGGAGCGCCGGAATGGCGCCGAACAGCAGCCCTCCGGCCAGCGAGATGGCTCCGGTGAACGCCAGGACACCGGGATCGATCGAGACGGCCGCCGGCAACGGCAACTGATTGACGGCGAGGTCCAACAGCACCGGCAGACCGATGGCGGCCAGCGCCAGCCCGATGCCGCCTCCGGCGAGGCCGAGCAGCAGGTTCTCGAAGAACAGGTCGCCCACGACGCGCAGCCTCGACGCCCCGAGAGCGGCCGCGATGGCGATTTCCTGCTGCCGTGCATCGGTTCGCACGAGCTGCAGGTTGGCCACGTTGACGCAGGCGACGAGAAAGAGGAGGGCCACCGTGCCCATGAGCACCCACAGCACGTCGTCGAGCGTCCCGATGACGGTGGTCTTCAGCAGTTGCAGATCACCGCTCATGCGGAGGTTGCGGAACGCGTCGCGCGCCATGCCCGGCACGGGCGGGAACGTCGCGATGAGGATCGGAATCATCCGGTTGACGTCCGCATTGGCGGCCTCGAGCGAGACGCCGTCGCGCAGCCGCGCGAGGCCGTTCTCACCGAACGGGCCCACGAACGAGATGGCGCGCATCGGCTGCAGCGGCAGCACGAGGTCGGCGGCGCGGGCGAAGCGGAAGCTCTCGGGCAGCACGCCGACGACGGTATGAGGCTGCCCGTCGATGACGAGGCTCTCCCCGACGGCGCCGGCGCCGCCGAACCGGCGCTGCCAGTAGCCATGCGAGAGGAGCACGGCCCGCGGGCCCTGCGGCTGGTCTTCGGCGGCCGTGAACCCCCGGCCGAGCGCCGGCACCACGCGCAGCGTCGGCAGGAACTCGTGCGTGCCCCGCAGGACCTGCACTTCTTCCGGCCGCTTCGATCCCGTGACGCTGGCCGTGCCCGCCGTCCAGAGCGCCACCGATTCGAACGCGCGGTTGTTGTCGCGATAGGTGAAGTAGATCGCGGTGGACGCCGGCAGGCTGCTGCGCCCGCTGGCGCCCATACGGTGGGTCAGCGCCACCAGCCGGTCCGACTCGGGGTAGGGCAGCGGCTGCAGGAGCACGGCGTTGATCACGCTGAACATCGCCGCGGACGCCCCGATCCCGATCGCCAGCGTCAGGAGCGCCGTGAGCGTGAGCGCGGGGGATCGCCGAAGCCGCCGTACCGTCTGTCGCACCATGCCGCCTCCCATCTGGGGTGTAAACCGCGGACGTGAGGAATGGTTACACGGACAGGTCCTTGCGTTGCCGGGGTTTGACGCCCAGAATAGGCCGCGCTAGCGGGGCCCGTCCGGCCCCGCCCCAAGGAGACGCACATGACGCAGCGGGTGCATGCGGTCGCGTTCGCAGTCACAGCCGCCTTTGCGATTGGTGCCGGTTCCGCCGCCGGCCAGTCCCAGAACCAGGCGCCCGCGCCGGCGCCGCAGGGCGACCAGCCGCCCGCCTTCGAGGAGCAGGTCGTGGTGACCGCCTCCCGCGTGGAAGAGCAGCTGGTGAATGCGCCGGCGGCCGTCAGCATCATCACCAGCACGACCATTCAGAACTCCCCGGCCACGAACATCGGCGATCTGCTGCGCGGGGTGCCGGGCGTCAACGTGACGCAGGTGTCGGCGCGCGACGTCAACATCAATACGCGGGGCGCGACCTCCACGCTGGCGACCTCACAACTGGCGCTGGTGGACGGCCGGTCGATCTACCTCGACTTCTACGGCATGGTGATGTGGGACTTCATCCCGAGCAATCCCCGCGAGGTCAAGCGCATCGAGGTGATTCGCGGTCCGGCGTCGGCCGTCTGGGGCGCCAACGCGATGAGCGGGGTCGTCAACGTCATCACCAAGACGCCGCGCGAGCTGGCGGCCGAGGGCGGGTCGTTCCTGACGATCGGGGTCGGCGGGTTCTCACGTAGCGCGCAGGACGTGGACCGCGACGCCGGCACGCTGTTCTACGTGAACGGGTCGCAGGCGCAGGCGGTGAACGACAAGGTGGCCTACAAGATCTCCGCCGGCTACTTCTCGCAGGATGCGCTGCCGCGTCCCGTGGGCACGATCAGCAACCCGTTCAACACGCCCTATCCCGAATACACCAACGAGGGCACCAGCCAGCCGAAGTTCGATGCGCGAGTGGACTACGCGCTGGCCGACAGCGCGACGCTCACCTTCAACGGCGGCGTGTCGGGCACCGAGGGCATCATCCACACCGGCATCGGGCCCTTCGACATCGACCGCGGCTCGTATCTGTCGTACTTCTCCGCCAAGTACCAGAAGGGCGCGCGCCGTGTGGCGTTCTTCACCAACCTGTTGACGGCGGACTCCACCAACCTGCTGTCGCGAGGCCCGACCGGCGCGTTCCTGCCGCTCGGGTTCAACACCAAGACCTTCGACGTGGAAGCAGGCGACTCGCGCGCCATCGGCACGCACAATGTGCTCACGTTCGGCGGCAACTTCCGGCACAACGGGTTCGACGTGTCGCTGGCGCCGAACGGCGACGATCGCAACGAGGGCGGCGCCTTCGTGCAGGACGAGGTGTTCATCGGCCAGTACGTCCGCTGGGTCATCGGCGGCCGGGTCGACAAGTTCTCCTCGATCGACGACGCCGTGTTCTCGCCGCGCACCACGCTCCTGCTGAAGCCCGACGCTAACAGCAGCGTGCGGCTCTCGTTCAACAAGGCGTTCCGGGCCCCCTCGTTCATCAACAACAATCTGCAGACCAGCGTGCTGAACGAGGTGAACCTCAGCCCCATTTCACCGCTCCTGGCGCGGTTCATCTTCCCGGTGGCCGCGGTGGGGAATCCCAATCTGACGCAGGAGGCGCTCACGGCGTACGAGATTGGCTACACGGGCGTCCTCAACCGGCGCGCCACGATCACCGCGTCGGTGTACTGGAACACGACCGAGGACGCGATCTTCTTCACCCCGGCGACGTTCTACGGGCCGGCCAACCCGCCGCCCACGTGGCCGGCCGTCATCCCGCCGTTCGTGCTCGGCCTGCTGCCCACGCCGCTGCCGTCGTCCTACACCTATCTCAACCTGGGGAAGGTGAAGGACAAGGGCTTCGAGCTGGGCGTCGAGGCGGTGGCCACGCGCGACATCAACGTGTTCGTGAACTACTCCTATCAGGCTGATCCGGTGATCGAGGGGTTCGACCCGCGCGAAGCCAACCAGGCGGCCAACAACCGCTTCAACGCCGGCTTCAACGTGAGCCACGGCCGCTTCCTGGGCAATCTCGATGTGAGCTACAGCGGGTCAGCCTACTGGCAGGACGTGCTCGACCTGCGCTACGCGGGCACGACCGACGCCTACACGCTCGTGAACGGCATGTTCGGCGTGCGGTGGGCGGGTGACAAAGTGGTGACCAGCCTCAAGGTCACCAACCTTGGCAACTCCGAGGTGCAGCAGCACATCTTCGGCGACGTGCTCCGGCGCCAGGTGGTGGGCGAGGTGCGCTTCGCCTTCTAGTGCCGGGACATTAGTGCTTGGTTGACTGGATCTTGATGATCTCGAGCGGGACGCCCGTGAGCTCGTAGTGCCGCAGGGTGTCGAAGACATCCTGCCGGTTCTGCGAGCTGTTCACCTGAAGCACGACGCCAGGCACGCTGTCGTCGAACAGCGACACCTGAATCCAGAGCGTGGAGCCCTGGCCGTGGATGCCTTCGATTTTGATGATGCCGGTGTCGCCGCCGACGCGGACGACGCGTCCGTCGAGGGCCATGAACCAGGCGTCCACATCGGTTCCGAGTGCGAACTCAGTGGGGGAGACGGTCAGCGGGTGCAGGTCTACGGCGTCCACGGGGAGAAACTCCGTGAGACGACTATTCACAAGAAGTGCCACGGCGGTGGGCCCGGCGAGGCCGCTGGTTTACAGCGGCGTTTCACGCCGGAAATCGCATGTTCTGCCTGATCGAGCAGCCTTTGTCGGCCGAATTCTGAGGCGCTAGACGCCGAAACTGCGACCTAAGTTCCGATCTCCATGGTCTTCAGCAGCCATCTCTTTGTTTTCTACTTCCTGCCGCTCGTCCTGCTGCTGAACTACACGCTGCCGTTCCGGTGGCTGTCGTTCGCCCTGATGTGCGCGAATTTCGTGTTCTACGGGTGGGCCAATCCCGCGTGGCTGGGGCTCCTGGTGTTCAGCGCGTCGGTGGACTACGTGTGCGCTCGCGCGCTGGTGTTCTTCTCGGGGCTGCCGCCCGATGGCGTCGACCTGCCGATGCTGCCGCGCGGCGGCCCCCGTAATAGCGCCCAGCGCGCCGCCCTGGCGGTGTCGATGGTCACCAATCTCGGTGTCCTGGCGTTCTTCAAATACCTCGATTTTGGTATCGCGAGCGTGAACGCCCTGGCGGCCAGCGCCGGCCTGGCCCCGCCGGTCGTCGCTCTGCTGCACGTCGCGCTGCCGATCGGGATCTCGTTCTACACCTTTCAGTCGATGAGCTATGGCATCGACGTCTACCGCGGCGATGCCCGGCCGTTGCGCAGCCCGATCGACTTCCTCTGCTTCGTGTCGCTCTTCCCGCACCTCGTGGCCGGGCCGATCCTCCGTTACGCCACGCTGGCGGAGCAGCTCCGCCACCGCACCTTCTCGTGGGCGCTCTTTGCCCGTGGCACCGCGTTCTTTTCGCTCGGGATGGGCAAGAAGATCCTGCTGGCCAATCCGATGGCCTACGTCGCCGATCGCGCCTTTGCCGCCGACGCGCTCCGGTGGCACGACGGCTGGTTCGGGCTCGTGGCCTACGCGTTCCAGATCTACTTCGACTTCTCGGCCTACTCCGACATGGCGGTGGGCCTGGGGCTGATGCTCGGGTTCCGCTTGATCAAGAACTTCGACGACCCCTACCGCGCCGAGAGCATCAGCGACCTGTGGCGCCGCTGGCACATCTCGCTCTCGACCTGGCTGCGCGACTACCTGTATGTGCCGCTCGGCGGGAATCGCCGCGGCCCGTCACGCACGTACGTGAATCTCGTCCTGGTGATGCTGCTCGGGGGGCTCTGGCACGGCGCATCGTGGACCTTCGTGATCTGGGGCGCGATTCACGGCACGTTGCTGGCCGTGGAACGGGCCCGCGGGCGCGCGGCCATCTACGGCGGCCTGCCGCGTCCGCTGCGGATCGCGCTGACGTTCGGCCTCACCTGCCTCGCGTGGGTGTTCTTCCGTGCCGACACGCTGGAGCGTGCCTGGACCTACCTGCGCGCGCTGGTGGGAGCGGTACCGCTCTCGACGGCCGCGGAGGTGGCCGGCGCGACGCTCTACACGCCGTACCACCTGCTCACGTTCCTCCTGTGTTTCGTGCTCGTGTGGGGAGCGCCGCAGGCGTGGGAGCTGACGCAGCGGCTCACCGCGCCACGGGCGGCCATGTGTCTGGCGGTGCTGGCGGCGTCGCTGCTGATGATGTGGACGCAGACCGTGAACCCGTTCCTGTACTACCAGTTCTGATGACGGTCACGCGCCTGAACGCGAACGAGGAGCGCAGCCAGCGCGAGCTGGCGGCCACGGAGGTGTCGCCGCGCGTGGCGCGGGCGACGTCGCTCGCGTTCGTGGCTCTGCTGGTCGCGCTGCCGCTGGCCCAGGCGGCGCTCGAGCTGCGAACCGACGGGTGGGTGCAGGCGCTCGACGTGTTCACGCGGCCGCCGGCACGGGAGGCGCTGCACGCCTACGAGCAGGCGCTCGAGAACCGGTCCGCGGTGAAGCGCGCCGTGCAGCCGCGGCTGCAGGAAACGCTGACCGCCGCCGCACGGGTGGGCAATGACCGCGCGGTGCTCGCCGGCGCGGGATGGCTCTTCTATCAACCCGGGATCGACTACGTCACCGGCCCCGGCTTCCTGGACGACGGGCTGCTGCGGCTGCGTGCCACGCGCATGCTCGATCGCGACCGTGTGGCCGGCGCGCAGCCGGATCCCCGGCCCGCGCTGCGCGCGCTGCACGAGGACCTCGCGCGTGCCGGCATCCGGCTGGTGCTCGTGCCGGTGCCCGACAAGGCGGCGGTCGAGGCACGGCGGCTGGCGCCGGCCGCGGGCGGTGGCGACCTGCCGGGGAATCCCGACTGGCCCCGCTTTGCCGCCGAGATGCGCGCCGCGGGCCTCGACGTCTTCGACGCGCCGCTCCCGCCGGCCGGCGCTCCGGCGTTCCTGCCGCAGGATACGCACTGGGCACCGCCGTACATGCAGCAGGTCGCGGAGGCGCTCGCGCGCGCGATCGCCCCGCAGTTGGCGCCCCCTGTACGCCCGCCTCTGCGAATCGAGACATCGACCGTCACGCGCGTGGGCGATCTGGTCGACATGCTGCGGCTGCCGCCGGACCAGCGGCTGTTCGCGCCGCAGCGGGTGGAGATTGCCCGCGTGCTGGCGGCCGATGGCACACGCTGGACGCCGAGCGCCCGCGCCGACGTGCTGCTCGTGGGGGACAGCTTCACGAACATCTACTCCGATGCCGGTATGGGGTGGGGCGACAGCGCCGGGTTCGCCGAGCATCTGTCGCTGGCGCTCGGGCGTCCGCTCGACGTGCTGGCGGAAAACGGCGGCGCTGCCGCGGCGGTCCGGCTCAGCCTCGCGCGGGCCGAGAACCGGGTGCGGCTGAGCGGGAAGCAGCTCGTCGTCTATCAATTCGCCACGCGCGATCTGGCGGGACCCCACTGGCCGGTGGTGCGGTTGCCGTTGGCCGAGGCTCGTCCGTCGCCAGCTGCGCCGTCCGGTGCGAACGAGATCGAGATCGAAGGTACGATCGTCGAGACGTCGCAGGTGCCGGACCCGGCGACCGCGCCGTATGCCTCGTGCGTTGGCATGACGCGCGTGCTCGTGGACCGGGTGCTGGGCGGCCAGTTCGCGGGCCGCGAGCTGGTAGCGGGATTCCTGGTGATGCGGAATCGCACGTTGTTGCCGGCGGCGCGCTACGCCCGCGGCGACCGCGTCCGGCTGCGGCTCGTGCCGTTCAGCCGCGCGGGGCGCGAGATCCGCGGCCTGCAGCGATCCGACGATATCGAGGCCGTGGACCTGCCGGTGTACTGGACCCTGGAGGAGAGCCGCCCGTGACCGAGATCTCCCGCCGTCAGTTCGCGGCCGCGCTTGCGGCGCTCATGCAGGCGCCCGCGCGGCGGCAGAAGGTCCCGCCGGACGAGCGGGGCCCGCGCACCGCCGCGATGGCCTCGCTGTCGGCCGCGTTGCGGGCCGAGCTCGCGGCATCAGGCGCCGCCACGTGGGAGCAGTGGACGCAGCGCCTCGAGCCGGCGCGCACGCGGTGGAAGCAGGTGGCCGCCGGCGACCGCAAGGGCCGCAACGACTACGTCTTCAATAAAAACGCGCTCGACTATCTCACGGACACGGACCTGGAGAGCGGCCCGGACGGCACGCGGCCGCTGGAAGTGATTGTCGCGTTCAATCGCAAGATGAAGCGGCTGGGCATCGACTTCCTCTACGTGCCGATTCCCGCCCTCGAAGAGGTGTATCCGGAAAACTTTCTCGATACCGTGCCGATGGACCTCACCGTGCAACCGGCCATGCGCCGCTTCATGCTGACGCTTCTGGACCGCGACGTGGAGGTGGTGGACCTGCTGCGGCCGTTTCAGGCGGCCCGTGACGGCTACCGGCTCGGGCTGAAGCGCGACGACCACTGGAACAACGTGCAGATCGAGCTGGCGGCGCCGCTCGTGGCCAGGCGCCTGCGCCGCTACGGCTTCGTGCAGGCTGCCGCCGGCCAGGCGAAGCGCTACACGACCAGGCCCTCGAAGATCGACGGCAATCGCGGCGTCGACGCCATGCGGCAGGTGATCGGCCCGTCGGGCAAGTTGTACGACGACGTCGAGCAGTCGCCCGTGCTGGTCGTGGGCGACAGCAACCTGCAGATTTACCAGTTCGAGAACGAGGACCTGATTCGGACGGGCACGCACGCCGGCTTCACGGCGCATCTGGCGCGGCATCTCGGCCTGCCGGTGTCGCTCGAGTCGAACGGCGGCTTCCGGCTGGCGCAGTTGAACCGTGAGCCGGAGCTGTTCGAAGGGCGCCGTGTGGTCGTGTTCGCCGGCGCCACGTGGGTGCTGTCGGCGATGGCCTGGCTCGCCGTCGACGAGTGAGTCCGTCGCTGCAGTACGATGGCGGGAATGCCGTCGAGCCACAACCGGATCATCGTCACCGTCATCGGGCAGGACCAGGTGGGCATCATTGCCGCCGTGTCCGCGGTGCTCGCCGAGGCGCACGCCAACATCGTGGACATCTCGCAGACGACCCTCCAGGAGTTCTTCGCCATGATCATGATGGCCGACCTGGAGCACGCCACGCAGCCGTTTGCCGAGATCAAGCAGCGGCTGAACGCCAAGGGCGAGGAGATGGGCCTTCGTATCGACGCCCAGCACGAAGCCGTTTTCAATTACATGCACAGGGTCTAGGCCCTTAAAGAAGACAGAGGAGCCCTTCCGCCCATGCCGATGCAGTTCTCCGCGCAGGAGATCATCGAGACCATCCGCATGGTGCAGATGGAGAACCTCGACATCCGCACCATCACGATGGGCATCAGTCTCCGCGACTGCGCCCATCCCGATCTGCAGGTGGTGGCCGACAAGGTCTACGAGAAGATCTGCCGCCTGGGCAGCCGCCTGGTGCCCGTGGGCGACGAGATCGAGCGCGACTACGGCATCCCGATCATCAACAAGCGCATCTCGGTGACGCCGATCGCGCTGGTGGCCGAGAGCGCCGCGGGCGACGACTACGTGGCCGTGGCGCGCGCCATGGACCGCGCGGCCACCGAGGTGGGCGTCAACTTCATCGGGGGATTCTCGGCGCTCGTGCACAAGGGCACGACGACCGGCGACCGGGCGCTCCTGAGCTCGATACCCGAGGCGCTGGCCACGACCGAACGCGTGTGCGCGTCGGTGAACGTCGGCACGACGAGAGCCGGCATCAACATGGACGCCGTGGCCCGGCTCGGCGAGATCGTCTGCGAGACCGCGGCGCGCACCGCCGCCCGCGACGGCATCGGCTGCGCGAAGCTCGTGGTGTTCTGCAACGCCGTGGACGACAACCCGTTCATGGCCGGCGCGTTTCACGGCATCGGCGAGCCGGAGTGCGTGATCAACGTCGGCGTGAGCGGGCCGGGCGTGGTGTGCATGGCGGTGAAGAAGGAGCCCGACGCCGACTTCGGCGAGCTGGCCAGCATCATCAAGCGCACGGCGTTCAAGGTGACGCGCATGGGCGAGCTGGTCGGGCGAGCGGCCTCCCAGAAGCTCGCGGTGCCCTTTGGCATCGTGGACCTCTCGCTGGCGCCCACGCCGGCGCAAGGCGACAGCGTGGCGCGCATTCTCGAGGCGATGGGTCTCGAACGCGTCGGCACGCACGGCTCCACGGCGGCGCTGGCGCTGCTGAACGACGCGGTGAAGAAGGGCGGCGCGATGGCGTCGAGCTACGTCGGAGGCCTGTCGGG
>DASRPM010000064.1:0-2222 GCA_035646375.1 Vicinamibacterales bacterium | reverse complement strand
TGCCGAGGACGAACGACGAGCCGGGATAGTGGCCGCGAATCGCCGCGGTCAGCTGCAACATGTCGGGGAACCGGCCGAGCCAGAACAGCACGTAGTAGAGACGCTGCAGGACCATCGCGTCGCGCGGCCAGGTCGCCAGATGCTCGCGCAGCAGCCGCTCGGCCTCGGGCACCTGCCCCGACGTCCACGCCGTGATGGCCGCCACGTGCGAGCGCTCGCGCTCGGTCTGCCCGGCCACCGCCGCCCGCGCGGCGTCGCTGGCCGCCTTCGTCTCCGGGAAGCGCTCTTCCAGGAACAGACAGATGGCGGCGCCGGCGTGGGCGAGGGCGAAGGCCGGGTCACGCTCGACGGCGGCGCGGAACAGCGGCAGCGCGTCGGCGTGCCACGACAGGAGCGCGTGGACCGCGCGATCGTAGAGCGCCAGCGCCTCCGGATCGGTCGTGGACACCGGGAGGCCATACGCGTCGGTGCGCATGGACGGCATCCTAGCAGATGACATCAGCCGCGATCCGCCGTCCCGAGAACGCTGCGGAGAAACTCGACGGCGCGGCGCTCGGCCCACGAGGTCACGCGCCACGGGGGCCCCTCGACGAACCCGACGTGACCGCCGCGCTCGGTCACCTCGAGCAAGACATTCGGCGGCAGACGAGCCGGGTCAGGAAGCGCGACCGCCGGCACGAACGGATCGTCGACGGCGCTCAGCAGGAGCGTCGGCACCCGCACGCGCGCCAGATAGGGTCCGCAGGACGCGCGGTGCCAGTAATCGACCTCGTCGGCGAAGCCGTGCAGCGGCGCAGTCACCACCCGATCATAGGCGGCGAACGTCCGTGCGCGGCGCACAGCCTCGAGGTCGACGAAGGCACCGTGGAGGCGCGCCTTGGCGCGGACCTTCTGCTTGAACGTGCGCATGAAGCTCGCGGTGTAGACCCACTTCTGGAAGCCGCGGTCGAGCGTGCGCGCGCACTGCTCGAGATCGAACGGGACGGAGATGCCAACCGCCGCCGTCACTGCCGGCGGCGCAGCTGCGTCCTGCTCGCCGAGCCACTTGAGCAGCACGTTCCCGCCGAGCGACACACCGACGGCGACGATGGCGCGGTCGGGGTCGCGGCCGGCGAGCACGCGCACGACCTCGTCGAGATCGCCGGTATCACCGGAGTGGTAGAAGCGCGGCAGCCGGTTGGGCTCACCGCTGCAGGACCGGAAGTTCAGGACGACGGCGCGCCAGCCTTCGGCGTGGGCGAGCCCGAGCAGCCCCTGCACGTAGTGCGAGCGGCAGGAGCCTTCCAGGCCGTGGAGGACCAGCAGCAGCGGCGCGTCGGTCGACGCCGGCGCGGCCAGCCAGTCGAGGTCGACGAAGTCGCCGTCGGAGGTCGGCACGCGCTCCCGCCGGAGCGCGGCGGCGCCCCGGCGGAAGAGCGGGCCCCAGATCGTCTGGGCGTGGCGGCCGGGCAGCCACCACGCCGGGCGAAACGTTACTCCTGACCCTGCAGCAGCAGCTTCACCACTTCCGGCACGATCTCGCGGGCGCGTCGGTCCAGCTCCGCCTCACTCAGGTTGGCAATGGGATGCGGCATGGCGAGGTACTTGTAATGCGGCAACCCCCACTGCTCGGCCATGGCGCGTCCGGTCTTCTCGAAGACGTCGGTGATGATCGACGCCGAGGGCACTCCCGTCTTCTCCAGCAGGATTCCGTCGAGCACACTGCCCGACGAGCACGACCCTCAATCACCGATGCCGGCGACCACGACGTCGGCCGACGTCTTGATCGCCTCGATGATCTCCTGGTGCGCGGGCACGCCCGCGTTGTGCTTGCGGTACATCTTCCAGTCGGCGACGCCGTACTCCTCCTTCAGGATGTCGCCGATGCGAGCGAGCAGGCGATCCGAGTTGTACTTGGTGTTCTCGATCAGCGCCACGCGCTTGCCTTCGAGCGCGCGCGGCCGCGGCGCGAACGCAATCGGCTGCGTCGATGCCGCAACGGTGGGGTCGAGGATCTCCATCATCGCTTGATCTCCTTGGTGACGGCCTGGGATGTCTTCGCACTCGACCAGCCCGGGATGAAGCACGAGAAGGCGCCCGCACGCCCGCCGGCGGCCACGACCAGGATATCGTCCGGCGAGGCCACGAGCGGTCGCAGCTTCTGCTCGTCGTCGGGCTGGATGGCGCCCGTCATGCGCTGCGTGCGCTTGAGATGCGCGTGCGTGTTCTGCGTGTGCTTCCAG
>DASRPM010000063.1:0-13477 GCA_035646375.1 Vicinamibacterales bacterium | reverse complement strand
TGGTCTGCTGGTTCCGCGTCTCGTAGCGCAGCTCGAGCCCTTCGATCTGTTCGTCGTTCTTGCCGTTCACCGACCCCGTGCCGGTGGCGCCGACGAACACGCCCGTTGGGTGTTTCACCTTCGCGGTGTTGCCGGCCTGCTCCGAGAAGCCGCCTTTCTGCGTGAAGTAGACGCTGAAGTGGCCCACCGGAGTCTCCTTCCCCTCCGGCACGTCGATGTTGACGCCGTTGAAGTCGTTGGTCAGAACCGTCCCGTTGCGGGCCTTGACGGCTGCCATCCATTCCGCGCGGCCGACCTTGCCGCGCGAGGCGTCGTACGGCGTTCGATTGTCGCCGTCGATGAAGATGGTCAACCGTGCCGCCTGCAACGCCGTCGCCAAAGCGAGCACGAGCCCGCACAGCACCAGCACCTTGTTGGGCACACGCGTCATTGAAAGCCTCCCCCTTGTCCCTGTCGGGCCGGTGCAACGCTACGAGGGATGCGGCCGTTTCAAAATACCCCCATCGGGGAGTGTCCGACGAGAAGACTTAAGGATTGGTGCGGAAGAAAGGACTCGAACCTTCACGGTGTTGCCACCGCCAGCCCCTCAAGCTGGTGCGTCTGCCAATTCCGCCACTTCCGCGTGGGTGTCAGCGAGCGTTGCACTCGCTGGTCGGGCACATCTAAAGGTGTGCCCCTACAAAATCAGGGCGGTCTGAAGACCGCCCTCTACATTCACTTCGCCGGGGCCGGCGTCGGCGCTGCCGGAGCAGGCGCGGCCGGGTTGGCCGGCAACGTGGCGCCGGCCGGGGGTGGCGTTGGTGCCGGGCCGCCGCGGCCCGAGAGCACCGAGCCGGGGCCGCGCTGGCCCAGGATGCCGAGCGTCACCGCGCACAGCACGAAGATGATCGCCCCGATGGTCGTGGCGCGCGACAGCACGGTGGCGCCGCTGCGCGCACCGAAGGCCGCCTGGCTGGCGCCGCCGCCAAACGCGTTCGCGATGTCGCCGCCCTTGCCCTGCTGGAGCAGGATCACGAGCACGAGCACGAAGCAGGTGATGACGTAGAGCGCGACGACGAGGTAATACACCATTCGTTTTGTCCGGAGCGCGAAACCAAAATTATACCGTCGCCGGCCGGCTTTTCGAAACGATCTCGAAAAATGCCCGGATATCCAGGCTGGCGCCGCCCACGAGGGCCCCGTCCACGTCGGGCTGACCCACCAGATCCCTGGCGTTTTCGGGTTTCACGCTCCCGCCGTAGATGACGTGACACTTCTCGGCGGCGCCGGTCCCGAACCACTGCCGCAGCCGCCCCCTGATATGGGTGTGGGCCTCGCCGGCCTGCTCCGGGGTGGCGGTGCGGCCGGTGCCGATGGCCCACACCGGCTCGTAGGCAATCACCAGCAGCTCGAGCTGCGCGCCGGTGAGCCCGTCGAGCCCCTGCTTGATCTGCCGGTCGAGCACGTCCAGCGTTTCGTGACGGTCGCGCTGGTCGAGCGTTTCGCCGATGCAGACGATGGGCGTCAGACCGGCGGCAAACGCCGCCACGGTCTTCTGGTTCACGGCCGTGTCGGTCTCGCCAAACAGCGTGCGCCGCTCGGAGTGGCCGATGATCACGTACTCGGCGCCCGCCTCGCGCACCATCTGCGCGCTCACCTCGCCGGTGAAGGCGCCCTCGCGCTCCCAGTGGAGATCCTGGGCCGCCACGATCACGTTGCTGTTGCGGGCGGCCTCGGCCGCCGCGTGCACGGCGGTGAAGGGCGGCGCGATCACGATCTCCACGTCCGCGACGTCCTTCACGATCCCGCGGAGCTCTTTGACGTACTTCACGGTGTCGGCCACCGTCTTGTACATCTTCCAGTTGCCGGCGATGATCGGTGTGCGCATTGGACCGTCCTCGATTCCGGGCAGGCCTGAAGGCCTGCAGCTACGTCTCAGGCGTCGGGCAGTACCGCGACGCCCGGCAGCGTGCGGCCGCCGAGCCACTCGAGCGACGCGCCACCGCCGGTGGAGATGTGCGTGACGCGGTGTGCGACGCCGGCTTTCTTGACGGCGGCAATCGAATCGCCGCCGCCGATGATCGTCGTCCCCTTCACGGCCGCAACGGCCTGCGCCACGCCGATCGTGCCGGCGGCGAAGGCGTCGATCTCGAACACGCCCATCGGGCCGTTCCACACCACCGTGTGCGCGTTCTCGAGCGCGTCGGTGTAGGCGGCGACGGTCTTCGGCCCGATATCCAGCCCCATCCGGTCGCCGATGGCGGCATCGTCCACCAGCAGCGTCTCCGACGGCGACCCGGCCTCGAGTTTGGGCGCCACCACGTGGTCCAGCGGCAGCAGCAGCGGCAGATTCCGCTGCTGCGCGCGGGTCATGATGTCGCGCGCGGCGTCGAGCTTGTCGTCCTCGACGAGCGATCTGCCGACGGGGAGGTTCATGGCCTTGAAGAACGTGTAGGCCATGGCGCCGCCGATGATCAGCGTGTCCACGCGCGGGATCAGGTTCTCGATCACCTCGATCTTGTCCGAGACCTTCGCGCCGCCGAGGATGGCGACGAACGGGCGCGCCGGCTTTTCGAGCGCCTGGCCGAGATACTTCAGCTCCTTCTCCATCAGAAGACCGGCGCCGGAGACGGGCACCAGCTTCACCAGGGCATCCACCGACGCGTGCGCGCGGTGCGCCGCGCCGAAGGCGTCGTTGACGTAGACGTCGCACAGCTTGCACAGCTTCTGCGCGAACGCCTGGTCGTTCTTCTCTTCTTCCGGGTGGAAGCGCAGGTTTTCGAGCAGGACGACGCCGCCTTCCGGTGCGTCCTTGACCGCCTTTTCCGCCACGTCGCCGACGCAATCAGCGGCGAACTTCACCGGGCGCTCGAGCAGTTCGCTGAGCCGCTTCGCCACCGGCGCCAGACTCATGTCCGGGTTCGGCTTGCCCTTCGGGCGTCCGAAGTGCGAGGCGAGCACCACGCGCGACGCGCCGGCATCGAGGGCGTACCGAATCGTGGGCAGCGACTCGCGAATCCGCGTGTCGTCGCCAATCACGCCGCCCTTGATCGGCACGTTGAAATCCACGCGGATGAACACCCGGCGCCCGCTGAGCGCCAGGTCGCGAATCGTGCGCTTGGCCACTAGAGGCCCTTCTTCACCAGCAGCTGCAGCAGGTCCACGCAGCGGCTCGAGTAGCCCCACTCGTTGTCGTACCACGACACGACTTTCACGAAGTCGCCGTCCATCACCTTGGTGTAGACCGTGTCCACGATCGAGGAGTTGGGGTTGCCTTTGAAGTCGATCGACACGAGCGGGTCGTCCGACATGGCCAGGATGCCCTTGAGCGGCCCGTCGGCGGCGGCGCGCAAGGCGGCATTCACGGCCTCGGCGGTCGTCTGCTTCTCGAGGACGGCGCTCAGGTCCACCACCGACACGTTGGGGGTGGGCACGCGCATGGAGAAGCCATCCAGCTTGCCCTTGAGCGCCGGCATCACTTCACCCATGGCCGACGCGGCGCCGGTCGTGGTCGGAATCATCGACAGCGCGGCGGCCCGGGCGCGGCGCAGGTCCTTGTGCGGCAGGTCCAGCAGCTGCTGGTCGTTGGTGTACGAGTGGATCGTCGTCATCCACCCCTTCTTGATCCCGAACGACTCGTGCAGCACCTTGGCGAGCGGCGCCAGGCAGTTGGTGGTGCAGGAGGCGTTGGAGATGATCTGATGCTTCGCGGGGTCGTAGGTGCCCTCGTTCACGCCGAGCACCACGGTCACGTCCGGCTTCTTCGCCGGGGCGGTGATGATCACCCGCTTCGCGCCGGCGGCCAGGTGCTTCGCCGCGCTGTCGCGATCCGTGAACAGACCGGTGGACTCGAACACCACGTCCACGCCGAGGTCCTTCCACGGCAGCTGCGCCGGGTCCTTGACGGCCAGCACCTTGAACTCGTCGCCGTTCACGGAGATGCCCTCGCCGCTCGCCTTCACGTCGGCGTCGAGGTTGCCGATGACGGAGTCGTACTTCAGCAGGTGGGCCAGCGTGGCGGCGTTGGTGAGGTCGTTCACGGCCACGAAGTCGATGTCCTTGTGCTTCATCGCGGCGCGCATGATGTTGCGGCCGATGCGCCCGAACCCGTTGATCCCGACTTTCACTGCCATTTGCGTGTCTCCTCCGACGCGAGCTGCATAGGACGAACCGTGTGAATTACTCCAAAATCCGATTGTAGCGCCTTGAACGGGGCAGATCCGGTAGCTATACTCCGATCGACCGCCAACCCCTGATTCGGCTGAATTTTTGCGTGTACTCCCTCTATAGCATCGTCACGCTGCTCGCGCTGGTGGCCTGCACGCCGTACTTTCTCTACCAGGCGATCCGGCACAACAAGTACGTCGGTAGCCTCCGGCAGCGGCTGGGGTACCTGCCGGTGTCGTTCAATCTCGACGGCGAGGACTCGATCTGGGTGCACGCGGTGTCGGTGGGCGAGGTGCTTGCCGCCCGGCCGGTCCTGGCGGAGCTGCGCAAGCGCTATCCGCACCTGCGCCTCTTTCTCTCCACCACGACGCTCTCGGGGCAGCAGCTCGCGCGCCAGAGCGTGCCCGACGTAGACGGCACGTTCTACCTGCCGTTC
Organism: Vicinamibacterales bacterium; assembly: GCA_035646375.1. Lineage (GTDB taxonomy): Bacteria > Acidobacteriota > Vicinamibacteria > Vicinamibacterales > UBA2999 > DASYRM01. Next base: position 8,895 of record DASRPM010000063.1, on the reverse strand, counting down.
GACTGGGCGTTCACCGTGCGGCGCACGCTGCGCGTGGTGCGGCCGCGGCTCTTCCTGATGGTGGAAACCGAGATCTGGCCCAACCTGCTGCGCGAGTGCCGCAAGCGCGGCATCGCCACGATGGTGATCAACGGCCGCATCTCGCCGCGCTCCTTCGCACGGTACCGGCTGGTGGCGCCGTGGTTCCGCCGCGTGCTCGCGGACGTGAGCCGCTTCTGTGTGCAGGGCGAGGAGGCGGCGCGCCGGCTGAGTGCGCTGGGTGTCGAGCCCGCGAAGATCGTCATCACCGGCAGCCTCAAGTTCGACGCGCTGCAAAGCGCGCCGATCCCCAAGCGCGGGCCGGAGCGCGTGCTGCGCTTCTTCCGCGTGGCGCTCAACCGGCCGGTGCTGGTGGCCGGCAGCACGCTGCGCGGCGAAGAAGAGCCGGTGATTCGCGCCTTCAATCGCCTGCGCTCGTCGCCGGGCGGGCACGGGGCGCTGCTCATCATCGCGGCCCGTCACCCGGATCGCTTTGCCGAAGTGGAGCGGCTGTGCCGTCAGGAAGGGCTGGCGACGGTGCGGCGCACCGAACTGCCGATCGACGCCGAGCCGAGGGGGGACGCCGTGGTGCTCGACACCATCGGCGAGCTGGCGCAGCTCTATCAGATTGCCACCGCGGCGTTCGTCGGCGGCAGTCTCGTGCCCGCCGGGGGGCACAACATCCTGGAACCGGCCGCGCACGGCAAGGCCATCATGTTCGGCCCCTACATGCACAATTTCCAGGAGATTGCCGACACCTTCCTGGCAAACGGCGCCGCCATCAAGGTGCAGAACGAGCGCGAGCTCGAGGACACGGTGCTGAGCCTGATGGCCGACCCGGTGCGGCGCGCGCGGCTGGGCGCGGCGGCTCGTGCGCTGGTGCTCGCCAATCGCGGCGCCAAGGACAAGACGATGGCCGCCATTGCCGCCGTGCTGCCGCCCGACTCGCCGCGGTCCGCGGTCGTGCGGCCGTTCCGCGTGGTGCATTGAACCTGCTCAGCGCCGCCTACGGCCAGCTCGCCCAGGCGCGCCGGGCGTGGTTCACCCGCCGGCCGCACGTGCGGCGCCGGCTGCCGGTGCCGGTCGTCAGCGTGGGCAACCTCTCGGTGGGCGGCAGCGGCAAGACCCCGGCCGTGGCCACGCTGGCGAAGCTGCTGCTCGCCGGCGGCGAGCGGCCGGTGATTCTCAGCCGCGGCTATGCCCGGCGCGAGCCGGTGGACGGCGTGCTGGTGGTGAGCGACGGCCGCCTGGTCTATGAGCCGGTGGAGCGCTCGGGCGACGAGCCGCAGCTGCTGGCCCGCACGCTGCCGGGCGTGCCGGTGCTGGTGTGCCCGGACCGCTACCTGGCCGGCATGCTGGCCGAGCGGCGCTTCGGCGCCACGGTGCTGCTGCTCGACGACGGGTTCCAACATCTCGAGCTCGAACGCGACATCGATCTGCTGCTCGTGCGGCCCGAAGACGTGCACGACGAGCTGCTGCCGAAGGGACGCTTGCGCGAGCCGCTGACCGCCGCGCAGGCGGCACACGCCATCATCGTGCCGGGCTCGTTTGGCGAGGCGGCGCCGGTCGCGGCGCTCCTGGGCAAGGGGCCCGTGTTCACGCTCGCTCAGGAGTTCGCCACGCCGCGGCTGGTGCGCCCGTTCGGCGATGTGGTGCCCCAGGGCGCCTTCGGCACCAGCCGGCGTCTGGTGGCGGTGGCTGGCATCGCGCGGCCGGAGCGCTTCTTCAAGACGGTGGAGACGCTGGGCTGGGAGATCGCGCGGCCGATGGTCTTCCGCGATCACCACTGGTTCACACGCGCCGACGTGGACACGATTCACGACACGGTGCAGACGCTCGGCTCCGGAGGCGTCATCACCACCGAGAAGGACGCGGTGCGCCTGACGTCGCTGGCGCTGCCGCACGACATCACGTGGACCTACGTCCCGATGCGCGCGGCCATCGAGCCGGCCCGCGAGTTCAAAGACTGGTTCACGGCGCGCCTGGCCGAGGCGCGACAGGCGTGAAAGCCGCGCGATTCGCGCTGGAAGCGGCGCTCGTCCGCGCCGTGACGTGGTGCGTCTCGCTCCTGCCGATGTCCGCCGTGCGCGCCTGGGGACACGCCTTCGGGCGGTTCATGTTCTGGGTGGACGGCTTTCACCGCCGTATCGCACTGGAGAACCTGGCGCACGCGTTTCCCTCACGCTCGGCCGCCGAGCGCCGCACGCTGGCGAAGGAGATGTACGCCCACTTCGGCGGGCTGGTCTTCGAACTCCTGAGGTTCGGCACCCTCACGCGCGATCAGATGTCGGCGCTGATGGACGTGGAAGGGCTCGAGCGCATCCACGCGGCGCACGCCAGGGGCAAGGGCGTCTTCTTCGTGACCGGCCACTTCGGCTACTGGGAGATGCAGGCCATCGCGCATCCCTTCCATTCGCCGACGATTGCGGTGATGGCGCGGCCGCTGGACAACCCGCGGCTGCACGACCAGCTCGAACGGCTGCGGACCATGACCGGCAACCGCGTGCTGTATCGCCAGGGCGTGCTGCGCCGCGTGCTGCGGGAGCTCACCGCCAACAACGGCGTGGCGATCCTGATCGACCAGCACCTGCACACGCCGGAAGCCGTCTCGGTGGACTACTTCGGCCGTCCCGCGGCCACGACGTCGGCGCTGGCGGCGCTGGCGCTGCGGACCGGCGCGGCCGTCATCCCGGTGTTCGCGCTGCCACTCCCCGGCGGGCGCTACCGCTTCATCTACGAGCACCCGGTGGAGCCGCCGGCAGCGGATGCGCCCGACCCGGTGCTGGAGTTCACGCAGCGCTGCACCGACGTGCTGGAGATGTACGTGCGCCGGCACCCCGAGCTGTGGCTGTGGATGCACCGCCGGTGGCGCGATGCCTGATCCGGCCCGCCTCGTGGTGCTGTCGCCCAACTGGCTCGGCGACGCCGTGATGGCGCTGCCGGCCATCGCGGATCTGCGACGGCGCTTCGCCACCGCACACCTGGCGGTGGCGGCCCGCGCGAGCGTCGCGCCCATGTTCGAGATGGCGCCAGGCGTGGATGCCGTGGTGACGCTGCGCTGGAAAGGCCGCGTCTTCGATCGCGCCGGGTTGCACGCCGATGCCGGGGCGCTCCGCGATCAGAGGTTCGACGCCGCGGTCCTGCTCCCCAATTCGCTGGCGTCGGCGTGGCTCGTGCGGCAGGCCGGCGTGCGGGACCGGTGGGGCTATGCGGCCGACTACCGCTCGCCGCTGCTGGCGCGCGCGGTGCCCAAGCCGCGCGGCAGCCGCCACCAGGCGCTGTACTACCAGCATCTCACGCAGTCGCTCGGCGCGCCGCCGGGACCGCTCGAGCCGGTGCTCACGGCCGCGGCAGGCGACATCGCGGCCGCGCGCGAGCTGTTGATCGCGCGGGGGTGGGACGGCGTGCGTCCGCTGGTGGCGCTGGCGCCAGGCGCCGCGTACGGCCACGCCAAGCGGTGGCCGCCGGAACGCTATGCCGCGCTGGTGTCCACGCTCGTGTCCGCGCACGGCGCGACCTGCGTGCTGGTGGGGGCGCCGGTGGATGCCAGCGCCACGCGCCAGGTACAGGAGCTGGCCGCTCCCGGGGTACGCGCGCAGGTCATCGACGTCGCCGGAGCGACCACGCTGCGGACGCTCGCCGGCGTGCTCGCACAGGCCGCCGCGTGCGTGTCGAACGACTCCGGCGCGATGCACCTGGCGGCGGCGCTCGGCGTGCGTGTCGTAGCCCTGTTCGGCCCGACGCGCGACAAGGAGACCGCGCCGCTCGCGCGCGCGGCCCGGCCGGCCACGCTGCTCATCCACGACGTGTTCTGCCGTCCCTGTATGCTTCGGGAGTGTCCCATCGATCACCGGTGCATGACCGGGCTCGACCCTGCCCGCGTGCAGGCCGCCGTGGCTGAGGCCATGAGGCAGCCGGCGTGAGCGGCCGTCCGGCCGTGTTTCTCGATCGCGACGGCACGCTCAGCGAAGAGCGCGGCTTCATCGATCGTCTCGAGCTCCTGGAGATCTTTCCCTGGACGTCCGACGCGATCCGGCTGCTCAATCGCGCCGGGTTCGCGGTGGTGGTGGTGACCAACCAGTCGGCCGTCGGCCGGGGCATCATCGACCTGGCGTTCCTGCAGAGCGTGCACGACGTGATCGATCGCCACCTCGCGAAGGGTGGCGCCAAGGTCGATCGCTACTATTACTGCCCGCATCATCCCGACGCGCCGCTGCCGGAGTACCGCATGGTGTGCCGCTGCCGGAAGCCCGGACCGGGCATGATTGAGCAGGCGGCCGCGGACCTCGGGCTCGATCTCTCGCAGTCGTTCATGGTGGGCGACCGCCCGATCGACGTGGCGTGCGGCCATGCCGGCGGCGTCCGATCGATCCTCGTGCGCTCGGGCCACAGCTCCGGCGGCGTCGAGGCGCCGCCCGGGCTGTCCGAACCGGATGCTATCCTCAACAACTTGATGGAGGCCGTTGGGTGGATTCTGCGCAGCTCCTCGCCCTCGTCGGCGCGCTGAGGGGCCGGCGTGTCGCCGTCATCGGCGACGTCGTGGCGGACGAATTCGTCTACGGGCGCATCGCACGCGTGTCGCGCGAGGCGCCCGTGCTGATCCTCGAATACGACTCCACCGAGATCGTGCCGGGTGGGGCGGGCAACGCGGCCAACAACGTGGCGTCGCTCGGCGGCACCGCGGCGCTCGCGGCCGTGGTGGGCCGCGACGAGCCTGGCCAGCGCCTGCTGCGTGCGCTCCACAAGCGCGTCGATCCGCGGCGCGTGACGCGCGCCGCCGGACGCCCGACGCCGGTGAAGACCCGCATCCTGGCCGGCGGCATTCATTCCGCGAAGCAGCAGGTGGTGCGCATCGACCGCAGCGTGGCCAACGGCTTCGACGATCGGGCGCGCGCCACGTTCGAGCGCCAGGCGATTGCCGCGTGCGCCGGCGCGGATGCCGTGCTCGTGTCCGACTACGGCTCGGGGCTGGTGACGCCCGCCGTCGTGCGGCGGGTGCGTGCCTCTATTGACGGCGGGATTCCGATCCTCATCGACACGCGCCACAAGCTGCTCGACTACCGTGGTCTGACGGCCTGCACGCCGAACGAGTCGGAAGTGGAGCAGGCGCTCGGCGTTCGCATCAACGACAACCTGCGCGTGCTGGAGCAGGCCGGGCGCGAGCTGCTGGAGCGCACCCGCATGCGTGCCGTGCTCATCACGCGCGGCAGCCGCGGCATGGCGCTGTTCGTGAAGGGCGCGCCGACGCTGCACATTCCGATCTACGGCTCTGACGAGATTGCCGACGTGACCGGGGCCGGCGACACCGTGATGGCCACCATGGCGCTGGCGCTGGCGGCGGGCGCCACCTTCGAGCTGGCCGCGCGCCTTGCCAACTACGCTGGTGGGCTGGTGGTGATGAAGCGCGGCACGGCCACCGTGAGCGCCGCGGAGCTCCTGACCGCGGTTCGCAACGAAGGTAGAGGGCGGGCCGACGTACGTAGAGGGCGGGCTTTAGCCCGCCCTGGGCAGCGCCGTGGGTGACGTGCTCTCCCGCGCCGACCTCGTGGCGCGCGTGGGCGCCGAACGCGCGGCCGGCCGCAGCGTCGCGTTTGCCAACGGCGTCTTCGACCTGCTCCACGTCGGCCACGTGCGATACCTGGAAGGGGCGGCGCAGGAAGCCGACGTGCTCGTGGTGGCGATCAACGACGACGCGTCGGTGCGGTCGCTCAAGGGCGAGGGGCGCCCCGTGCTCGCCGCCGAGGCGCGTGCCGAGATCGTGGCCGCCCTGCGCTGCGTGGATTACGTGGTGATCTTTCCCGAGCTCACCGTGGGCCCGCTGCTCGAGGCGCTGCGGCCCGACGTGCACTGCAAGGGTACCGACTACACCGTGGAGAGCGTGCCCGAGCGCGCCATCGTCAAGGCCTACGGCGGGCGGACCGCGATTGTCGGCGACCCGAAGGACCATTCCACGCGCGATCTCCTGGCACGCGTGACGGGCACACAGACGTGAGCGACGCGCCGGCCAGCGGCGCCAGAGGGTCCCGCAAGCCTCCCCGCTTCCTCATCGTTCGTCTCGGGTCGCTCGGCGACATCATCCACGCGATTCCCGCCGCGGCCGCGCTGCGGGCCGCGCTGCCGAGCGCCCAGATCGACTGGCTGGTGGATCCGCGTTACGTGGAGCTGATCCAGTTGGTGACGGCCGTGAATCACGCCGTGCCCGTGGACCCGCGCGCCGGCGTCATCCGTCTCTTCGCGACGCTGAGCGAGCTGCGGCGGCGGAAGTACAAGGTGGCGATCGATTTCCAGGGGCTCATCAAGTCGGCGACCATGGCGCGCATGGCCGGTGCGGAGCGCGTGCTCGGGTTTCCGCAGGCGGATCTGCGCGAAAAGGCGGCCCGTGCCTTCTATACGGATGCGCCCGAGACCGTCCGTGCCACGCATGTCGTCTACAAGAACCTCGAGCTCGTGTCAGCGCTCGGCCTCGAGACCGGCACGCCCGAGTTTCCGTTGAACGTGCCGCGCACGCGTGCCGTCGAGGACGTGGAGTCGCGCACCGGCGGGGCGCCGTTTGCGCTCATCAACCCCGGCGCCGCCTGGCCCAACAAGCAGTGGCCGCCGGCGCGCTATGGGGCCGTGGCGGCCGGGATTCGCGAGCGGTTCGGCTGGCCCTCGCTCGTACTGTGGGGGCCGCGCGAGCAGGAGATTGGGACGGCGGTCGTCGCGGCGTCGAAGGGCGCGGCGATGCTGGCGCCGCCCACGTCGATCGTCGATCTGTTCGGTATCGCCAAAGCGGCGCGGATCGCGATCTCGGGCGACACCGGGCCGCTGCACATCGCGGGTGCCGTGGGGACGCCGCTCGTCGCCGTGTTCGGCCCGACGAAGGCCGAACGCAACGGCCCCTGGAATCCCGACGACGCCGTGGTGGCGCGCACACACCAATGCGAGTGCCTGTATCAGCGGCAGTGCCAGCGCGCCGCGCCGTGCATCGACGAGATTCCGTTCGATGAGGTGATGGCAGCCGTTGTCCAGCGTGTGGGGGCGGCTGGCGGATGCTGATCACCGCTGTCGAGGGATTTCTCGTGCGGCGCCGTGTGGCGCTCGGCGCTGCCGGCGTACTGACGGCGCTCGTGTTCGCGCAGCCGACGTGGCCGCGCCTTGCGCTCGGGTTTGCGGTCGCCTGTCTCGGCGAGGGGCTGCGCTTCTGGGCCGCGGGCCACCTCGAGAAGAACAGCGAGGTGACGACCTCGGGGCCGTACCGCTGGACGCGCCACCCGCTCTACAACGGCAGCGGGATCATCGCGATCGGCGTGATGCTCGCTGCCCACAACTTCGCCGTCACCTTGCTGGTGCTGGCCTATGTCCTCACCACGGTGCCGGCCGCGATCCGGGCCGAAGAGGCGCACCTGCGCACCACGTTCGGCGACCTCTACGACCGCTACACGCGCGCCGAAGCGCCGGGCGTGGAGCGCACGTTCAGCTTCGAGCGGGCCATGCGAAACAAGGAATATCGGGCCGTTCTGGGCGTGCTGGCCGGGTTCGGCATCCTTGCCTTGAGGCTTCTGCTCAACCTATAATTCGGTGTTTGCGTGGTCGCGCTGAGGCGCGGCCGGCGATGCCGGGCGGTTAGCTCAGTTGGTAGAGCTCCGGCTTTACACGCCGGCTGTCACAGGTTCGAGTCCTGTACCGCCCACCAACCTTCGCCGCCTGGATCGTCCTCGGCTTCGGTTGGCAAGCCACACGCAGCAAGGCCTACCCGTTGGGGTGGTAGTTCAGTTGGTTAGAACGCCGGCCTGTCACGCCGGAGGCCGCGGGTTCGAGTCCCGTCCACCCCGCCAATCCCTCGCTACGCTCGGTCTTGTCGGGGCGTCCGGTCTCTAGTTCAACCCGCGGCAGCCTTCGGCCGCCGCGAAGTTGTTCGAGTCCCGTCGGTCACGCCGCGTAAGCCTTCGGCTTACGCGAGCGGGTGCGAGTCCTGGACCACCCCGCATTGGTCGCAGCGCTCGGTCTTGTCGGGGCGTCCGGTCTTTAGTTCAATCCGCGCGACGCTTCGGTGTCGCGCGAGCATGTGCGAGTCCTGGACCGGATTCAGGCTGTGCGCATTTGCACACCTCCTGCTGGTGGAGCCCGGGTACGCTTCGAGCCGCATTAAAGAAGGAGAGTGTCTATGGCTACCGCAACCGCCAGCCCACTCGTGTTTCGTTCCTCGGTCGCCCGGACGCTTCGCACCTGCTTGGCAGTCTCACTCGTCCTCTCGTTTGGCGCGACCAACCAGGCGCAGACGAGCCAGGGGAGTCCACAAACGGGCCCGGCGAGCCGGTATTTCGTGACCGGGGGCAATCAGGGCGTGAACTGGATCCTTCGCCGCTCCACCGCCACGCCGTTTGCGCAGCAGCACTGGTTCATTCAAGCGGGGGTTGTGTTCGGTGAACACGCGATCGCGGTGCATCGGAACCGGGTGCGCACGCTGGGTACGAACGCCCTGGAAGCGGTGGGACTGACCAGCCCGGGCTCTGAGTACACGCTGCGCGGTGTCTACACCGGCACGGACTTCGCCTATCCCGCCGACGCCGGGACGTTGGCGTTTCTCGACGCGACGACAGATGGGACACACATCTACGCGGTGGCGCACAACCTGAACGTTGTCTACCAGATGGACATGGACTGGAGCAATCCGGTCTTCCTGTTCTCGGTGCGTCCCAACGACATCGGTATCACGTACGATCCGTCGAATCGTTCGTTGTGGGTGTCGAGTGTGTCGGAAAACCAGTTCATCGTGAACTATTCACTCGAGGGTCTCGAGCTGTCGTCGTTTCAGATTCCGACGGGCGCGAGCGCCTTGGCTCTGGATCCGGCCGACGATACCTTGTGGTTCACCCACGGGTTCGATGGCGCGTT
>DASRPM010000062.1:0-4526 GCA_035646375.1 Vicinamibacterales bacterium | reverse complement strand
CCGCGTTCTGGGACGTCGTGGGCGCGGGCATCGACGCCCCGAAGGTGATCGCCTTCGAAGGGGAGTTCGCGATGACCGAGGGGCACGCGCAGGAGCTGAAGACGCAGGCGCTGGCGCTCAAGGTCGGCAAGCGGCTGCGCGTGATGATCTCGGACAACAACGCCGGCATCGACGACTCGCTCATCGGCGGCGTGATCGATCCGAAGTACACCGGCTACGATCTCGTGGAGCAGTGGACGTCGTACGGCTGGAACGTCTTCACCGCCGCCAACGGCAACGACTACGCGCAGGTGGTGAACGGGCTGAGCGCCCTCGATGCCGTGGACCCGGCGGACCGCCGCCCGGTCGCCTTCATCGGCAAGACGGTCAAGGGCTACTGGCCCACCGCCGCGAACGGCAAGATTCCCGGGGCCGGCGATCAGGTGGTGAGCTTTGCCAGCCACCCCTACGCGATGAAGATGAACTCGGACTACTTCGTCGCGCTGGCGGCCACGTTCGAGCAGCGCTTCGGCGTGCAGTTCCAGGGCATCCGCGACGGCGCCGTGAAGGATCCGCGCGAGCGGCTGGTGCAGTTCAAGACCAACATGGACGTGGCGATGTCGGCGCTCGAGCGCGACGGGCTCGGCGACTGGCTCGCCGATCGCCTGGTCTCGATCGGCGACCAGCTCACCGACGAGCGCAAGGTCCGCATCGCGGTGGACGTCGATCCGTTCCAGGACGATCGGCTGCGCGTGGCGAACCTGCCGCTCGAACCGCAGAAGGTGAGTGTCACCAACACCGTCTCGGGCGCGACCAAGGACGTGGGCATCACCCTCTTCCGCAAGGCGGGCGAGCTGGCCGGCACCCGGCGCGGCATCTCCGAGATCGTCAAGTGGGTGAACTACGTCACCGGCAACCGGTTCCTCACGATTGCCGCCGACCTCTCCGAGTCGATCAACCTCGAACACGGCAACCTCTGGGGGCACTACGACCCCGAAACCAATCCGCTCGGCACGCGCGTGAAGGCGGCCATTCAGGAAGCCGGCAACGTCTCGACGGCCATCGGCCTGGTCAGCCAGAGCGCGTCGGTGGATCCCACGAAGTTCGCGGGCGTGTGGGCGATCAGCGGCACCTACGGCGCGTTCACGCCGCTGATGTACACGCCGGCGCGCGTGTGGAGCCAGCAGAACCAGGACAGCCGGTTCCGCATGGGGGTACTGCACGTGCTCGTGGGCCACTCCGGGCCCGAGACCGCCGCCGACGGGCGCACGCACTTCGGCATCTTCGCGCCGCAGGTGTGGAAGCTCTTTCCGCGCGGCGAGACGATTCATCTCAGCTTCTGGGACTACAACGACGTGGCGCCCGCCTACTTCGCCGCCGCCGAGATTGCCGCGCGCGAGCAGAAGGTGGGAATCATCACGCTCGAGGTCGCGCGGCCGGACTTCCCGGTGGCCGATCGCAGCACGTTTGCCGACACCGACATTCGCGCCGCCGCGAAGGGCTTCTACCTGGTTCGCGACTTCACGCCCGGCCAGCCGCGCCACGGCTACGTGCTCACGCAGGGGTCGAGTTCGACGGTGAACCTCGTGAGCATCCTGCCGAAGCTCGAGGCCGCCGGCGTGAACGTGCGGGTCATCGCCGCCATCAGCGAAGAGCTGTTCGACCGGCAGCCCGAGGCGTATCGCCAGGCGGTGCTGCCGCCGGAAGCCCGCTACGACCTGATGGTGGTGTCCACGGGCACGCGGCGCGTGTGGCCGCTGCACGACGTGGGGCCGCTCACCGACGAGTACTCGATGACGTCGGATTGGCACAACGAGTGGCTCACGGGAGGCCTCGAGCCCGACGTGATTGCGGAAGCGCACCTCGACGCCGCCTCGATTCAGGCAGGCATCACCCGCTTCGCGCGCGAGCGCGAGAGCCGCATGGGACGTCAGCGCGATCTGCTGACGAAACTGGCCTGATCGAGCGCTCGACACCGATCGCGTGCACAACTGCGCCGGGGCGCGCAGGCGGAGAGGACTGCGAGGTTCAGGCGGGGTTCGGAGATCGCGCGGCGCGCCGATTGATGTCGGCAGACCGGACGACTTTCCGCTGGTGGGGCAGGAAACAGGCCACGTCGGACGGGCCGCAGGTGGTCATCGTCTTGCAGCCCTGCAGTCCCCACACGGTGCTCTGAATGCGCAGCGCACGGATCGCGGCGTTTGTGATTTTTGCGGCGGGCCTGGCCCTCTCGGGCTGCGGCGGTTCGCCGACGAGACCGTCCGTGCTGGCGCCGGCGCCGGTGCCGGTGATTCCAACCATCACCCACGGCAAGGTGGCTGTGATCTCGATCGACGGCCTGCGCCCCGACGCGCTCCAGCTGGCCGGGGCCCCGAACATCATGGCCCTGGTGTCGCGCGGGGCCCACAGCTGGCGCGCCCAGACGATCTACCCCACCCACACGCTGCCGTCGCACGTCTCCATGCTGACGGGATACGGGCCCGAGGAGCACGGCATGACGTGGGACGACTACGAGCCGGCCCGCGGGCAGATCATGGTGCCGACGATCTTCGGCCTTGCGCGCGCCAAGGGGCTGCGCACGGGCATGGTGGCGGGCAAGGAGAAGTTCACATACTTCCGCGACACGGGCGGCTGCGACACGTTTGCCCTGGCGGCGGCCCTTGACGACGACGTGGCGTCGCGCGCCGTCCTGGCAGCGGCGGCGAGGCCCGATCTGCTCTTCGTCCACCTCCCCCAGGTAGACCTGACCGGCCACGCCAAGCAATGGATGTCGCCGGAGTATCTCGAGGCGGTTCGTCGCGCCGACGCGGCCGTCGGGCGCATCGTCGCCGCGCTGGCCGCCGACACCACGATCATCGTCACCGCCGATCACGGCGGCCACGATGGCGGGCACAGCGTCGGCAGCTCGCAGGACAGCACCATTCCCTGGGTGATCGCGGGGCCGTCCACGGCGCGCGGCAGGCAGCTCTCGGCGAGCATCAGCACCATGGACACGGCCGCCACCGCGGCGTTCATTCTGGGCGTGGCGCTGCAGCCCGACGCTCCGGGGCGCGCGGTCTACGAAGCGTTCGTCAGCAAGCAGGCTTCCGGCTTCGGGCCCCAGGCGTCGGCACCGTAGGGCGCCCGAAGGCCCAGGGCCTAAGGCCCAAGGTCACTGCGCGCTCGGGATTCAGGCGCGGAAGCTTGGACGACCCGAACCGCGCTCCATCGCATCCGCCTTGTCGGCGTTGGGCGCGGGTGTGGGCGTGCGCAACGGCTCGGGATTGGGGCCGGACCGCGCGCGGGCGTTGGCTCTCCACAGCATCACGCCGACGATCACGCTGACGAGTGCGACGAAGGCGGGGAAGAGCTCGAAGAGGAGCACGGAACGATCTTAGCGTCAGTGGTCCGTGACAAGATTGTCGGGATGGAAGTCCGAACCTTCTGGAACCTGCGCCGCCCCGGCGTGGGATTGCCACCGCGGCGGGAGTCGTCGCGCCCGCTGCTGCCGCAGCATGCACGCCACTGCCCGGTGCTCGAAGCCGGGAGCGCCCTGGGCTTCATGGTGTACGCGCCGCTCGAGCCCAAGGAGTCCGTGTACGTCGAGCACGAAGGCGACGGACGGTACAAGTTCGTGTACTACCTGAAGACGCAGGAAGGGCGGCCGACGCCCATCTTCCAGGTGACCATGAGCCTGTCGGTGGGCGGCGTCGGCATGATGAAGGAGGAGGTGGCCTTCGTGGGCGCGCCGATGCTGTCGCGCGAGGCCGCGCTCGCGGTGATGCGCGCGTTTCTGGTCCCGGAAGACATGGGTACGCCGGCCGGCGCCATCGCGTTGCGCGCCGCCAGCAACTTTCAGACGCCGCCCGGCTGGGACACGGTCTACACCTCGATCCTCAACATGATCGAGCGGCCGGTGGCGCCGATGCTGGCGGTGCGCGTGGAGACTGACTGGTACGCGCACGAGACGGAGTTCCGCTACGTGCTGCAGGCGGGGGAGGGGATGACGCTCGAGCACAGCCTGCCGATCGGCCAGGTGTTCTTCGCGCCTCGCGAAACGGTCACTCTGCGGCAGTGCACAGAGGCCGAGCTCGAGTCGATCGAGGCGTCGCGCAAGGAGTTCCACCACCAGAAGGGCGCGGTCACGCAGCAGACGCCGTATGGGCTGTCCTACAGCCCGCACTACTTGCGCCAGAGCCGAGCCCAGAAGGAATCTGGAGGCGGGTAGGGCCGCGCTTCGCGCGATGAGGCTGGTGGGGCGGGTGGGTCTGAAAAAGCAAAGGGCGGTCCGAAGACCGCCCTTTACTTCCAGGCCCTAAGCCTTAAGCCCTAAGCCGTAGGGTTTCTACAGATCGAGCCGGCCGGTGCTGGCGCCGAACTTCTCGACCTCGACACCGGCGATGTGGCCGAGCGCGAGGAGCAGGTTCGCCGTCGGCTCTTCCTTGGCGATGATGTGCCGGTTGCCCTTGAGCCGGCCGTGGGCGCCGCCCACGAGCAGCGTCGGCGGGTTGCTGCGATCATGCAGGTTGCCGTTGCTCATGCCGCTCCCCCAGTAGAGGAGCGAGTGA
>DASRPM010000061.1:0-2615 GCA_035646375.1 Vicinamibacterales bacterium | reverse complement strand
AGCTGTACGCAGCCGTAGGCCACACGGTTCACCATCTCGGCCGTGAACAGCTTCACCATCGAGATCTCCCGCACGCACTCCTCGCCGGCCTGATATTTCTGGCAGGCAGCATAGGTCAGCCAGCGGCCGGCCTCGATGTCGGTGGCCATCTCCGCGAGCTTGTGCCGGATGGCCTGCTTGTCGGAGAGCGGCCCGCCAAAGGCCTGCCGCTCCTTCACGTAGGCGATGGTGTCCTCCAGCGCCCGCTCCGACATGGCCACCGCGTGAAGGCCGGCCACCAGGCGCTCGCGCTGGAACACGCGCATGACCTCGTAGAATCCCACGCCCTCGCGGCCGAGCAGGTTCTCGGCGGGCACGCGCATGTCCTGGAACGACAGCTCGGCGGTGTCGGACGCGCGCATTCCCATCTTGTCCAGCGTACGGCTGACGCTGAAGCCCGGCGTGTCGCGCTCCACCAGGAACATCGAGATGCCCTGGTGGCGGCGGCCGTCCTGGCCGGCTTCCACCCGGGCCGCCACGAAGTAGACGTCGGCGGTGGCGCCGTTGGTGATGAACATCTTGGCGCCGTTGATGACGTAGTCCCGGCCGTCGCGCACGGCACGCGTTCGGATAGCGGCCACGTCGCTGCCGCCGCCCGGCTCCGTGACCGCGATCGCGGTGAGCTTCTCGCCGGCGCAGATGGCCGGCAAGAACTTCTCCTTGAGCGCTTCGCTGCCCGTCCAGTAGAGGTGCGGCGAGGCCATGTCGCAGTGGACGCCGACGGCCATCGCGAACGAGCCGGAGCGCGAGCGCGCGCATTCCTCGTGAAGGACCGCTGACATCATCACGTCGGCGCCGCCGCCGCCGTACTTCTCGTCGTACTCGAGCCCGAAGAACCCGAGCTCCCCCATGCGGCGCCACAGCGCCTTCGGCATCCGGCCCGCCGCCTCCCACTCCTCGACGTGCGGCGCCACCTCCTTGTCGACGAACGCCCTTACCGTCCCGCGAAACATCTCGTGCTGCTCGCTGAAGACTTTCAACGCTGACTCCGATTTCAAATCATGTGCGGCGCGCGATCGATCGGACGCTTCGAGCGCCGGCTTTGCCGGCGCCATCGATCTCTGGGGGAGGCATCGGAGGGGGCCGCCGGGGCCCCCTCCGAATCAAAAGTCTACAATAGTCGCGGTGACCCCGCCGTCCCCGCCGCCTGGCGCGTCCGTGCCGCTCGGTATGCTCCTCACCGCTGTCGTCGGCGTCGGCGCCCTCTCGATCGACATGTTCCTGCCGTCGCTACCCACCATCGCGGCGACCTTCGCGACCGGAGCCGCCACCGCGCAGCTGACGGTCACGCTGTTCCTGGCCGGCCTCGCCGTCTCGCAGCTCTTCTGGGGGCCGCTGTCCGATCGGCTGGGCCGCCGGCCGGTGCTGCTTGCCGGACTGACGATCTACACCTTGGCCGGCGCGGCCTGTGCGTTCGTGCCCGGGATCGGGACGCTCATCGTGGCACGGGTCGTCCAGGCGCTCGGCGCCGGCAGCGGCCCCGTCATCGCGCGCGCAGTCGTGCGCGACCTCTACGAGCCGGTGCGCGCGGCGCGGATCCTGGCCGCCATGGGCACCGCGCAGGCGCTCACACCGATCCTGGCGCCGATCATCGGCGGCTGGGTGCATGCGCTGGCCGGCTGGCAGGCGGTGTTCGTCGTCCAGGGCGCCTTCGGCGCTGCGTTCCTGCTCGCGGCGGCGTGCGTCGTCCCGGAGACGAACATCTCCGCAGGAGCGCTGGCCGGCCCGCCCACCGCCGGTCGACTCAGGATGCTGCTCGGACATCCGCGGTATCTCGCCTACGTCGCGGTGACGGCGCTGATGTTCGGTGGACAGTTCGCCTTCATCAGCGGCTCGTCCTTCGCGCTGATCGATGTGCTCGGGGTCTCACCGACCACGTACGGCGTCTGCTTCGCGGCCGTCGCCACCGGACTCATGGCCGGCAGCTTCGTCTCCGTGAAGATCGGCGCGCGCGTCGGGATCGACGCGATGCTCCGCGCGGGGACGACGATCGGAGCTGCGGCCGGCATGATCATGGCGAGCCTCGCCTGGGCCGGCGTGGGCAGCGTCGCCTCGGTGATCGCGCCGATGTTCGGCTTCGCCTTCGGCCTGGGCTTCGTGCTGCCCAACGCCGCGGCCGGCGCGATCGGCCCGTTCCCGCGCATGGCCGGCCTCGCGTCGGCGGTGCTTGGCTTCGTTCAGCTCACGGGCTCCGCGCTGTACGCCGTCGCCGTGAGCGGCTTCTACGACGGAACGCTGCGCCCGATGACCACGGCCGTCGCCACCGCCGGCTTCACCGCGCTCCTGAGCTTCCGCCTCCTGTCGCGCGCGCCGACGACACCGCGAGACTGAATTCCGGTTGATAGGTACGGAAACGGCGCGACGTGCACGGCCCGCACCGCGGCGACGTCACCCGCGGTCTCGGGCCGCACACGCCGCGCCCGACTCACTTCACGTCGGTCTTGGCCTTCCACTTGACGAGCGCGGGGTCCACCTCTTCCAGAATCTTCGTGTAGAAGACCTGGTCGGGCGGGAACTTCTGCTTGATGCGGTCGAGCGAGTGCAGGAAATCGACGAACTCGCTCATCCCCTTCACG
>DASRPM010000060.1:0-23135 GCA_035646375.1 Vicinamibacterales bacterium | reverse complement strand
GTGGCCTACTCGTCCAGCGAGGCGTGGTCGAAGTGGGGATCCTGTCCAATCGGGCTGCCCTGCCGCTTGAGGAGCGCAAGGAACTCCATGCGCGTCCGCGCGCACGTTTGAAACGACCCCAGCATCGCGCTCGTCACCGCGGTCGAGTTCTGCTTCTCGACACCTCGCATCGACATGCAGAGGTGGGTGCCCTCACACACGACGGCCACGCCGAGCGGCGCGATCTTCTCCTGGATGGTCTCGGCAATCTGCAACGTCAGGCGCTCCTGCAGCTGGAGCCGGCGCGCGAACACGTTGACGAGCCTGGGGATCTTGCTGAGTCCGATGACTCTGCCGTTGGGGATGTACGCGACGTGACACTTGCCGAAGAACGGCAGCAGGTGGTGCTCGCACAGACTGTAGTAGTCGATGTCGCGCACGATTACCATCTCACTGTAGTCGACCGTGAACAGGGCGCCGTTCAGGATCTGATCGATGTCAGCCGCGTACCCGCTGGTGAGAAACGTGATCGCCTTCGAAACGCGGTGCGGCGTCTTGACCAGACCTTCGCGGTCGGCGTCCTCGCCGATATCCACGAGGAGCTGCCGGATGAGATCCTCCATCGCCGTATTCTATATCGCTGCCCTCGCCATCCCGGCCGTGCTGCAGGCCCAGACGCAGGCCGACCCCGACGCGCTCTACCGCGAGCGCGCCGTCCTGGCCAAGGCCCGCGAGGCGGTGAGCATCTGGAACGCGCGCCTCGCGAAGAATCCGTCCGACTTCGAATCGGCGTGGAAGCTGGCGCGCGCCGCGTACTGGCTGGGCGGACACAACGATCCGGCGGCGCGCCGCGCCGACCTCGAACGGGGTGTGGAGGCGGGCCGCCAGGCCAGCATGCTCGAGCCCGCGCGACCCGAGGGCTACTTCTGGATGGCCGCTAGCATGGGCCAGCTCGCCGAGTCGTTCGGCATGCGACAGGGGTTGAAGTACCGCACGCCGGTCCGCGAAGCGCTCGAGAAGGTGCTGCAGATCGATCCGGCGTATCAGAACGGTTCCGCCGATCGCGCGCTGGGGCGCTGGTACTACAAGGTGCCGGGCCTGTTCGGCGGCAGCAAGAAGAAGTCGGAGGAGCACCTGCGAAAGTCGCTCACCTACGACCCGCAGAGCACGGCCTCGCGCTTCTTCCTCGCCGAGACGCTGTTCGAGCTCGATCGCAAGGCCGACGCGATCGCCGAGCTGCAACGCGTCATCGACGGTCCGATCAACCCGGAGTGGGAGCCCGAGGATCGCGAGTTCAAGGCCCAGGCCACGGCGCGCCTCGCGAAACAGCGTCGCTGAAGAACCGGCCCAGGGAAAAAGTGCGCAAGACGCACGGGCGCGGCTCGAACGAAAGCGTGCAGCGCTGAACAAATCGGGCGACGCCCACGGCGCAGCGGGCCCCTAGCGGCCGATTCATCGCGCCGCCTAAATCAGGGAAACGCAGGCACATGCGGCGTCGCTACCGCGCGAAGCGCGTCGGTGGTATTGCGCTTGCACAAGTCCCTCCCGGCGGACGAGAGCCGCGACGTCACGGGACCGTCGTCCTGGAACCGTGACCGTATCGAGAGGGAGATATGTCTACCAGCACGGTTCGAACGGGGCTCCAATGGTTCGCGGTGTCGAGCCAACGATCGCTCTCGCACGCTTCGAACGAGCGGGGCCAGGCGCTCCTCGAAACGGCGCTGGTCCTGCCGATCATCCTGGCGGTGGCGGTCGGCATCTTCGAGTTCGGCCGCGCCTACCAGACCGTGCAGGTCATGACGAACGCCGCGCGGGAAGGGGCCCGCGTCGCCGTCCTGCCGAACGCCACCAAAGAAGACGTGGAGTCGCGCGTTACGGCGTACCTCAAGGCCGGGAAGTTGAAATTCGACGAGAGCGTAATCATCGACGTGGACCAGAACGCGTCGATCTCAATCGGGGAGGCGAACGCGGGCGCCTCGACCGTCACCGTGAAATATCCGTTCTCGTTCATCGTGCTGCATCGGGTCGTGAGCCTCCTGGCGAGTGGGTCGACGATCGACGCCCCGCTGAACCTGACGGCGAAAGCCGAAATGCGCAACGAGGCGGCCGAATAGCACAGTCGGGAGGCGCCCCCCCAGGCCGCTGCTCACGTGTGGCTACAGTGGAGTGAGACGACCATGATGAAACGGTTCCGGCGCCTCGGACGCGATCAGCGAGGGTTTTCGTTCGTATTCGTCGGTGTGAGCTTCATGGCCTTCATGTCGGCGTCGACGCTGGCCATCGACCTCGGCATGCTCATGACGGCGAGGGCGCAGGCGCAGAATTCGGCGGATGCCGGCGCGCTGGCCGGCGCCACCGCGCTCGTCTTCAACAGCTTCACCGACCGTACGGCGAGTGGACCCGCCGTCAGCGGCGCCATCAGCGCTGCACAGAAAAACGCGGTCGCCTCCCAGGCGCCGTCCGTCACGCCGGACGATGTCACGTTCCCGTTGGATACGGCGACCGGCGAGTACGACATCGTCGAGGTGTCGGTGTACCGCACAACCGCGCGCCTGAATCCGGTCGGCACGTTGATTGGCCGGATCTTCGGGACGGACGTTGCCGACGTGTGGGCCACCGCGAGGGCGACCGCCTACCCCGCCAACGAGCTCTCCTGCGTCCTGCCGTGGACGGTTCCGGACAAGTGGATTGAAAAACAGGACCCTTCCTGGAGCCCGTCGAGCTCGTTCAACATCGCCGAGACGCAGGGCAACCACTCGAACGCGGGTGCGCCGCTGGCGAATCCGGATATCTACATTCCTCCTGGGCAGCCGAATCCGACCGGCTACAGTCCCGCCACGGATGTCGGGGTGCAGCTGGTGCTGAAGCCCAGTGCTCAGAACGCGGTGACACCCAGCATGTACAACGCATGGAATATCGGCGGCATCACCGGAGCGGACGAGTACGGCGAAAACATCGGAACGTGCAACTCCACCCCCGTCAAGAAGGGGCTGTTCATGACTCCGGAGACCGGCAACATGGTTGGTCCAACCAAGGACGGGACCCAGGAGCTCATCGACTCAGACCCCGACGCCGTCTGGGACACAGCCTGCAACAAGGGCAAGGGATGCGTGAGGAACAGCGACTTCGGAACCAGCCCGCGGATTCGCGCGATTCCGTTGTATGACCCGGCGGTGTACGCGGCGGACCAGCACAGCGGCAAGAGCCAGCCGAGCCTGCAGGTCGTGAACTATCTCGGGTTCTTCATCGAGAGCGTGGACGGCGGGGGCGCGGTGAGAGGCCGTATCACACCGATTACGGGCAAGTTTTCGAAGAGTGCCCCCTCGGCAACCGGCGGGTTCGCCCGCGCGATCATGCTCGTCAAATAGGCGCCGTCACGGTCAGTGCGGGTGCTGCTGGTAGTGCAGGCGGAGCAGATCCTTGCCGTAGTCGTTACCGTTCGGCGTCCGGACCACGGCATGGATGTGCTCGCGATACGGAACACCGGCGGGATACCGCCCCCGCAGCCCCACGGGTGTCTCGTGATCGAACTCGATCAGGAGGACCGGGCTGTGCACGCGGTAGTAGTAGACCGAGTCGTCCTTCGTTTCACCGATCCAGGCGAAGTAGGTGTCGTCCAGGCGCTTCTCCACATCGGAGAGATGCACCCGGGCGTGGCCCTCGCGCAGGTTGCCGACATAGAGCCCGACCAGATCGAGGAGCTGCTTCTTCTGCGCGGCCGAAAAGGTGGAGACCTTCACGCCGGCGTAGTCCAGCACGACGTTGTCGCTGAAGGCCTGGGTCAGGATGTTGTTCCCTGTTTTCGGTGACTGGAGGACGGCCTTCCCTCGCTGCTCCTCGCTGAGCGCCCGCACCATCGCCAGCCCCTTGGCCTGTTCGTCCTGGAGGATGGCCGTGCCCGCGAATTTGCCCGACGTGGCCACGGTCGGCTCCGAGCCCCAGAAGGCCGGCGTCATCACCACCTGGTCGCGCAGCACGAAGTAGTTCACGATGAGATGGTGGCCGTCGAGCTGCCAGCCCCACGGCTCGGTGGCCGACGGCTCGCCCATGATCGAAATCCAGTACTTGTGCTCGCCGTACTCCACGAAGTTGTTGCCGTTCAGCTCGCCCAGCGTTTCGTTGAGGCGCATGATGTCGCGCGAGAGCTTCAGCCCCTTCGCGCTCAAGGACGCGCCGAGCATCGCCAGCGCGGCCTCGCGCTGCGCCGGCGCCATCTCTTCGAACGAGACGCCTTCGCGAAAGTAGCTGTGCTGGTTGGCCCACTTGCGCCACTCGGGGTGATCGACAGCAAAGACCGTCTTGGCGCGCTGCGTGGCGTTGAGGGTCTTGAGAAACGCGCCGGCCGTACGCAGCACAGGCTCGGTGGACACGCCGGTCGAGCGGATTTCGAAGAGCTTGGGCTCGACGGTCCCGTTCGTCGTGACGCCCTTGAAGGGGGCGGCCAGGCCGGCACTTTCCATGCGAGCGCCGGCCGCGCGGATCCGCTCCTGGAACGCCTGCGGGTCGGGCGCCTGGCCCACACCCTTCGCCGCCGCCAGGGCCAGCAGAACCAGGCACGACCCCACCAGATATGAACGCGCGTGACGCCTCATACGACCTCCCAGAATCTCCGCCGTTTCGCGGTCAGACGTGCGCCGCGGCCACCGTGCCGGGAGCCGGCGTCTGCCCCGAGCCGGCGCGGACCGGCACCCGCATCGAGCCGATGCCCTGAATCGTCGCCAGGATCTCGTCACCCGGCTCGATCGGGCTCACGCCCTCCGGAGTACCCGTGAATACGACGTCGCCCGGGTAAAGCGTGTAGATCGCCGACGCCATCTCGATGAGCTCGGCGACGCCGAGCGTCATGTTCCGGGTATTCGACTGCTGCCGGCGCTCGCCGTTGACGGACAGAGCCAGATCCAGCGCGCCGGGGTCGGAGATCTCGTCGGCTGTCACGAGCCACGGGCCGAGCACGCTGTAGCTGTCGGCCGACTTCCGGAAGCTCTTGTCCTCGGTGCCGCGGATCGAGATGTCGAGACCGATGGCGTAACCAGCCACGTAGCGCAGCGCCTCGGCGCGCGGCACGCGGCTGGCGGTGCGGCCGATGACGAACGCGAGCTCCACCTCGTGGTCCGTACGCCGATCGGGCACGAGCGCAATCCCCTGCCCCGGCCCCACGAGCGAGCTCGTCGCCTTCAGGAAGACGCCCGCCTTGTGGATCGTGAGGGTGTGACTCGCCGTGTTCTGGTGGAGCGACGCGTCGCACTTCACCTCGGCGAGATGCTTCTCGTAGTTCACCGGCGCGGCCACCAGCTTGCCGGGGTTGGCCACCGGGCTCAGAAGCGTCACGCCGTCGAGCGGCAGCACCGGTGCCGACAGTGCCAGCGCCGCCGCGCGCGCCACGACGTCGTCGAGATGGGCGATGAACAGGTCGTGGGTGGGGAACGGATACCGCGCCGAGGGAAGCACGTCGAGCGCGGCGGTGACATCACGCACGCTTCCGCCATCCACGATGCCGAGTCGATTGTCGTTGAACCTGCAGATTCGCATTGATTCCCCAGGGCGGTCTAAAGACCGCCCTCTACGTGCGGGCGGGATTATACTGCGCGGGCCATGAGCGAACCCCGTCCGGCGGCCACCATCAATCTCTCGGAACTCCTCGAAAACAGCGCCGTCGGGCCGCTGCAGATCCGGGTGTTCGCGCTCTGCATGATCTGCCTGATCATGGACGGTTTCGACGTCCAGGCGATGGGCTACGTCGCCCCGGCCGTGGTCGGCGAGTTCGGCGCCGAGCGCTCGGCGCTGGGGCCGGTCTTCGCGGCGGCCAACGTCGGCGTGTTGATCGGCTCTCTCCTGTTCAGCATGCTCGCCGACCGAATCGGCCGGCGACCGGTGATCATCGGCGCCACGCTGTGGTTCTCGCTGCTGACGCTGGCCACCGGCTTCGCGCAGAGCATGGAGCAACTCTTGTGGCTGCGGTTCATCTCGGGGCTCGGCCTCGGCTGCATCATTCCGAACGCCACCGCGCTCGTCGGCGAGTTCAGTCCCAAGCGCAGCCGGGTGACGCTGACGATGGGCATCACCGTGGGCTTCACCGCGGGCGCGGCGATCGGCGGGTTCGTGGCGCTGTGGCTGATCCCGCTCTTCGGCTGGCGCTCGGTCTTCTTCGTCGGCGGCGCCGTACCGCTCGTCGTCGCGGTGGCGATGTACTTCAGCCTGCCCGAGTCGCTGCAATTCCTGGCCGTGCGGCGCACGCGGCTCGATCGGCTCGGCCACTGGCTCACGAAGCTGGACCCGTCGATCCGTGTGGGCCCGTCCACGGAGTACGTCACGAACGAAGTGGCACGGTCCGGCTCGCCAATGCGGCAACTGTTCAGCGACGGCCGTACTACCGTGACCCTGCTCCTCTGGGTCGTGTACTTCATGAACCTGCTGATCCTGTACTCGTTGTCCAACTGGATCCCGACAGTGTTCACGGGCATGGGGTACAGCCAGAACGCCGCACTGCTCGCCGGCACGTTGCTGCAAGTGGGAGGAACGCTTGGCGCCTACGGCCTGGCGTGGGCGATCGCACGCAAGGGGTTCCTGCCCGTTCTGGTGGTGACGTTCTTCCTGGCCACGATCAGCGTCGCGCTCATCGGCCAGCCAGGACTCGGCTTCGCGACCGTGTCGGTCATCGTGTTCATCGCCGGCTGGTGCATCGTCGGCGGGCAGCCCGGACTGAACACGCTCGCGGCCACCTATTACCCCACCACCGCCCGATCGACCGGCGTGGGCGCGGCGCTCGGTGTCGGCCGGCTCGGCGCGATCCTCGGACCGTACGCCACCGGCCTGCTCCTGGCGCAGCAGTGGTCCTGGCAGCAGCTGTTCTGGGCCGCCGCCGTGCCCTCGCTGATCACGACGATCCTGCTGTTCGTGCTGCTCAACGTGCTCGGCAGCGACCTCGGCCGCCGGGCCGGCGGCCGCGAGCGTGCCGGCGCCGCGCCCGAGCCCGCCCCGCTCGCGCACTAACCTGTACGTAGCGGTCGGTCTTTAGACCGACCGTCACCAGGGCGGGCTGAAGCCCGCCCTCTACAAATACACCCACATGGATCCAGACCTGCGCAAACAGATGCTCGCCTATTACGACCAGCGGGCGCCGGAGTACGAGGAGGCGTTCACACTGGGGACGGGGACGACCTCGATCCCAAACCCAGAGGTGTTCAAGACAGAGGCGCCCGTGCTGGGCGGCATCGTACGGCAATTCGCCCGTGGACGCATCATGGACCTCGCGTGCGGCACGGCGGTTTGGCTTCCCGACTACGCGCCGAACTGTTCCCACATCACGTTGTTCGATCAGTCAGACAGAATGCTGCTGGAGGCTCGGGCCAAGGTGCACCGCCTCGGGCTCGTC
This sequence comes from Vicinamibacterales bacterium, assembly GCA_035646375.1. GTDB lineage: Bacteria > Acidobacteriota > Vicinamibacteria > Vicinamibacterales > UBA2999 > DASYRM01. Next base: position 15,784 of record DASRPM010000060.1, on the reverse strand, counting down.
GATCGGTGTGTCTTCGTACGGGGCGATCTCTTCGAACATGCATTCGAGGCCGCAGCCTACGACACGGCGCTCGTCGGCTTCTTGCTCAGCCATCTCACGGAGGCCCAGGTGCACGCCTTGTTCGACGCGCTCCGCACCATGCTCGACGCCTCTGGCCGATTCCTCATTCTCGATTCAGCGTGGAGCCCGGAGCGGGCGATGTCCAATCACAAGGTCGAACATCAGCCGAGGCGCCTGAACGACGGGACGACGTTCGAGATCTATAAGCGGTACTGTGATCGAGACGACATCGCTCGTTGGGCGGCGGATTACGGCGTCGAGCTGGAAGTCGAGCACTTCGGTCGGGCCTTCTACGCCGTCTCGGGGGCATTCACGTAGCGGTCGGTCTTCAGACCGACCGGCACCAGGGCGGGCTGAAGCCCGCCCTCTACATTGCCTTACCCGGCCACCTGCCCACCCACTCCGCCCACTCCGCCCACTCTGCCTACAATAGGCACTTCATGCGCTACGTCACGTTCTCTCTGTCTGCCGATCCCACACCCCGGCTGGGCGCTCTGCGCGACGGCCGTGTCCTCGATCTCTCCGCCAACGGCGGACCGCCGTCGCTGCTGGCGCTCATTCAGGCCGGGCCCGCGCAGTGGCAGCGCGCCCGCGCGGTTGCCGAAGCCATGGGCGACGCGGGTCACCCGCTCGACGGCGTCCGGCTGCACGCCCCGATTCCACGGCCGCTGAAGAACGTCTTCTGCCTGGGGCTCAACTACGTGGCGCACGCCAAGGAGAGCGCGGCCGCGCGCAACAAGGAGACGAAGATCCCGGAGATTCCGGTCATCTTCTCGAAAACGCCGACCACCGTGAACGGGCCGTTCGACGACGTCCCGGTCGATCGCAGCGTGACCTCGCAGGTGGACTGGGAGGTGGAGCTCGGCGTCATCATCGGGACCACCGGCAAGAACATCCGCGGAACCGAGGCGCTGGCGCACGTCTTCGGCTACACCGTCATCAACGGCGTCAGCGCGCGCGACGTCCAGATCCAGCACGGCGGCCAGTGGTTCAAGGGCAAGAGCCTCGACGGCTCGTGTCCGATGGGGCCGTGCGTCGTCACCGCCGACGAGTTCGGCGATCCGCAGGCCAAGCGCCTCCAGTGCCGCGTCAACGGGGTCAGCAAGCAGGACGCCTCGACCGCCGACATGATCTTCCCCGTCGCGACGATCATCGAGTGGCTGTCGAAGGGGCTCACGCTCGAGGCGGGCGACGTCATCGCGACTGGCACGCCGTCGGGTGTCGGCATGGGGCGCACGCCGCAGGAGTTCCTGCAGAACGGCGACGTGGTCGAGACCGAGATCGAGGGGATCGGCACGCTGCGAAATAGGATAGGAGGGTGAGTTCTCGCGGGATGAGCGACGCGCTCGCATCCGAACGGCAGGCCATCCGCGACGTGATCGAGAACTGGGTGCTCTGGCGCGACGCCGGCAACTGGGAGCGCTTTGCGACCGTGTGGCACGAGGACGGCTGGATGACGGCCACCTGGTTTCAAGGACCCGCCCGCGAGTTCATCCGCGTCAGCAAGGAAGGCTTCGAGCGCGGCGTGACCATCCTGCATTTTCTCGGCGGCTTCACGTGCGACATGAATGGTGACCGGGCCGTCTCGCAGGTGAAGATGACGATCAACCAGCGCGCCGAGGTCGATGGCGTGCTGGTGGACGTCGTGTGCACCGGGCGCTTCTACGATTTCCTCGAGAAGCGGCAGGGCCGCTGGGGCATCGTGCGCCGCCAGCCGATCTACGAGAAGGATCGGATGGACCCGGTCGATCCGGCCGCCCGCCTGACGCTCGATCCAGCGCGGCTCGCCTCGTTTCCCGAGGGCTACCGCCACCTCGGCTACCTGCAGTCGAAGGTCGGCTTCACGGTGAAGACCGATCTTCCCGGCCTGCGCGGTCCCGCCGTCGAAAAGCTCTACGCCGAAGGTGCGGGCTGGCTGGCCGGTTCGCCCGCGCCCGGCGTTCCCCTCTAGCTCCACGCATGCAGACGAGAACGCTCGGTTCCTTCGACGTCTCCGCACTCGGCTTCGGGTGCATGAGCCTGTCGCACGCCTACGGCACGCCGCCCTCGCCCGAAGACGCGGCCACCGTGCTGCACGCCGCGCTCGACGCCGGCTACACGCACGTCGACAGCGCGGCGCTCTACGGGTTCGGCGCCAACGAGACGCTGATCGGCAATGCGTTGAGCGGCCGCCGCCAGGAGTTCGTGCTCGCCAGCAAGTGCGGCATGTTCCGCAACGCGCAGGGGCAGCGCGACATCGACGGCCGGCCCGAGGTGATCGCGCGCACGTGCGACGACAGCCTGTCGCGGCTCAAGACCGACGTCATCGACCTCTACTACCTGCACCGCTGGGACAAGCGCCTGCCGGTGGAAGAGAGCATCGGCGCGATGGCGCGGCTGGTCGAGGCCGGCAAGGTGCGCGCGATCGGCATGAGCGAGGTGTCGGCCGCGACGATCCGGCGGGCCCACGCGGTGCACCCGCTCGCCGCGGTGCAGACCGAGTACTCGCTCTGGACACGCAACGCCGAAGTGGCCGTGCTCGATACGTGCCGTGAGCTCGGCATCACGTTCGTCGCGTTCAGCCCGCTCGCCCGCGGGTTCCTGACGGGCGAGCTGCGCGACGTATCGAGCCTGCCGCCCAAGGACATCCGGCTGAACATGCCGCGCTTCCAGGCCGGCCACTGGGAGAAGAACCTCGAGCTGCTCGCTCCGTATGCCGCCGTGGCGCGGGAACAGGGCTGCACGATGGGCCAGCTGGCGCTGGCGTGGCTGCTGGCGCGCGCGCCGCACATCGTGCCCATTCCTGGCACGACGCGCCTCGACCACATGCGCGAGAACCTCGGCGCGCTCGACGTCCGCCTGTCGCCCGCCACCGTCGAGCGGCTGGACACCCTCATCAACACGAGGACGGTGTCGGGGCCTCGCTACAACGCGGCGACTCTGCCGGAAATCGATACCGAAGACATCTGAGCTCGACCGCCTGTCGATCCGGCGGCCGCCCGTTCGACGTCTGTATAGAGGCCGCGATGAACGCGGTCCCAAGACGGGAGGACACGGCGATGCGCGTCATGGTGATCATCAAGAGCTCGAAGTCGTCGGAAGCGGGAGCAGTGCCGAACGAGCGGCTCCTGACGGAGATGGGGCATTACAACGAGGAGCTGGTCAAAGCGGGCATCATGCTCGCGGGGGAAGGGCTGCACCCCTCGTCGCACGGGAAACGAGTGCGATTCTCGGGCGCGACGCGCACGGTCGTGAACGGACCGTTCCCTCAGGGCGAAGAGCTGGTGGCGGGTTTCTGGCTGTGGCAGGTCAAGTCGATGGACGAGGCGGTGGAGTGGGTGAAGCGCTGCCCCAACCCGGACAACGAAGAAGCCGAGATCGAAATCCGCCAGGTGTTCGAAGTGGAAGAGTTCGGCGCCGAGCTCACGCCGGAGCTGCGCGCGCAGGAGCAGCGGCTGCGCGACCAGCTGGCGGCACGTCCACACTAGGCACCGACGCCCGGGCGCCCCTGGCGCGCGAGCGTTCGGTCGACCCGTTCCGTCAGCGCGCCGCGGTGGTCGTGCTCGGGCGCGCGGCCGCCGGCGCCGGCGTCGAGGCGGCAAACGCCGACACCGCCGCCAGATCCTGCACCGACATGCTGGTGACGATCGGTTTCATCAGCTCGGCCCAGGGGCCGCGCCGCGCACCCGTCTTCATGTCGAAGAGCTGCCGCATGGTGTAGCTCGGCGAGCGGCCGGCCAGCGCCGGCACCGGGCCGATGCCTTCGAGGTTCGCCCCGTGGCAGGTCGCGCACTGATACTTCGTGGCCAGCTGCTTGCCACGATTGAGCGTGCCCGGCAGCACGTAGGCCGTCCACGGCATGCGCGTGTCGCGCGCCTCGGCGCGCAGGTTGTCGTCGGGGATCTCGACGATGTCGCCAGCCGGGATCGGCACTTGCGCGCCGCCCTCGTTCGCCGGCACGGCCATGTGCATCCCGCCCTGGAGCCGCACCTTCGGCGCGGTCTTCGACTCCACCACCTTGATGCGGCGCGGGTACGGCTGCTTCGCGAAATATTCCGCGGCGGCCAGATCCTCTTCGCGCGTCGTCGCCTTGGCGAAGCCGATCATGACGTTGGTGTTCGCCTTCCGCGGATCGGCGCTCTTCCGCAGCCCGTCCCTGAAGTCCTGCATCTGCTGCACGAAGTAGGTGGGGTGGTAGGCGCTGATCGGCGCGTTCTCCGGCCGGCCGGAGCCGTCGGGGAGGTGACACAGGGTGCACTGGCGCACGCCCTGTTTCCCGAACCGGGCGATGTCGGGAATGGTCCCGTGACGATCTTCGGGGTACCAGTCCATGGTTTCCTTCGCAGCCCGCAGCTCCCCGCGCGTGAACGTCTTGGTGGTCCCGGGGATCGAAACACGGGCAGTGTCATCGGCCGGAAGCGCGGAGGGAGGCGGCGGCCCGCCAGGCGGTGGCGGGGGCGTATACGCCCAGTCCGGAAGGCCTGGGGGGATGGGACCGGTCGGGGCCGGAGCGGCCTGCTGCTGCGCCACACTCGACACCCCGAACATCACGACTGCGACTGCGACGAGCGCACCCACCGCTTTGCGCATGTTTCCCGCCTCGATTCGTGGTGAGCCGGAACTGGCTGGGCGGAGTCTACACCCGGAGGCGATCGATCGGTTCGATCTATGATTTTCTGATTGCCGTCGAGTCGCACGGTCCCCAGCCCTTCATGACGCTCACGACGGACGTCGAGGCGCGCGCACGTCTCAGCCTCGGCACGAGCGCCGGCCCGATCTACCGTACGGCGGCGGCGTTGCTGGCCGAGCGCGAGACGAAGGGCGTACTGGTTGACGTGGGGTGCGGGACGGGGAATCTGCGGCGAGCCGTTGATGCGCGGTTCAGCGCTATATCGGCGCCGATGTCGTGCGCTACGACGGGTTTCCCGCCGACGGGGAGTTTCACACCATCGACGCCGTCACCGGCCGGATCCCGCTGGCCGACGGCGTCGCCGATGTGGTGGCGGCGGTCGAGACCATCGAGCACGTGGAAAACCCTCGAGCCTTCGCGCGCGAGCTGACCCGATTGTGTCGTCCCGGGCAGTGGGTGGTGCTGACGACACCGAACCAGTTGAGCCTGCTCAGCAAGTTGACCCTGGTCCTGCGCCACGAGTTCAACCAGTTTCGGGCCAGCAGCCCGGCAGCCGTCGACACTACCCCGGCTGGATGAGCCAGCTCTTTCCGCGAGCGTTATCCGACAACGTCGCCCTCATCGCGCACGTCGACCGGCGCGATCACGCGATGAACGATCTGACCGGAAGGCCTGACGCTCCGACGGCGCCGCGGCGCGCTTCGCGGGCCTGCAGCCCGTGGGGCTCCATGACGGGGATTTGCGGGATAATGAGCGGTGTCTGACGCCGCCCCGGGCGGCGCTTTCCGTCAAGGAGCGTAAGGGAAATGGGAAAGATCGTCGCCGCCGTCGGTACCTGTCACACACCTTACATGTTCACGCGGCCGCCGGACGAGAACCCCGAACAGCTGGACCAGGCCGGCCGGGCCATGAACGAGCTCGGCAAGGTGCTGGACGAGACCAAGCCTGACGTCATCCTCTTTTTCGGCGCCGACCACGTGGAGACCTTCTCCGTGACGTGCGTGCCGTCGTTCGCCATCATCGCCGGCGACCGCGCCAACGCGAAGTTCGCCGGCCGCGAGCACAACCTGCCCGTGCACCGCGAGATGGCCGAGGACATCCTCAACAAGCTCGTCACCGAGCACGGCTTCGACATCGCCTACTCGGAGGACGCCGAGCTCGGCCACGCGTTCTCGATTCCGTTCGAGTACGTGATCGGCAAGCGCAGCATCCCGGTGATCCCGTTCTTCACCAACGTCTACGTGCCGCCGCTGCCCACGCCGCGCCGGTGCGAGGCGCTCGGCAAGGCGATCGCCAAGATCATCGAAGGCCGGCCCGAGAAAGTGGCCATCATCGCCAGCGGCGGGATGTCGCACTTCCCCGGCACCACCAAGTACCTGCACCCCGAGTTCGATTTCGACCGCTGGCTGGTGTCGCAGATGGAGGCCGGCAACGCCGACGCGCTGCTCAACATGAGCGGCACACAGCTCGACGAGGTGGGCAACACCGAGATGCTCAGTTGGGCGGTGCTGTACGGCCTCATCGGCCCGCAGCAGGGCGAGCTCATCGACTACATCCCCACCTGGCACCACGGGCTCTGCATGATGCGCTTCCTGCCGGCGCGCGCGCGCAGCACGGCGCCGATGAAGGTGGGCGAGGAGTTCGGCGGCTTCAAGTTCCAGAACCAGGGCTTTCAGTTCTACAAGCACCCGCCGTCCGAGGCCTACGGCCTGAACAAGCTGCTCTTCGAGTCGCGCCACAGCGACGCGCTGCGCAACCGCATCATCAACGACTTCGAGAACGTGGCCAACGAGTACGAGCTGAAGGGCCAGCAGCGCGAGGCGGCCAAGTCGATGATCAACGTTGGCTCCGGCGGCCTGGTGAGCGATCACGTCGGCCCGCTGGCCTCGGCCGGCGCGCATCCGCTGCAGGCGTTGATGGCGCTGCACGTGATCTTCTCGAACAACCACAAGCGAGGACAAGCGGCAATGGCTGGGAAACACTAACGTGTTTCCCAGCCGGCTCTAGCCTCTGGGCTTTGGGCTTTAGCCGGCTCGAGGCCAAAGGCTAAAAGGCTAGAGGCTTCATGCCCTCCGTCTCCTCCTCGGGCGCCACGATCGCCTACGACGTTCACGGCGATCCAGGCGCCCCACCTCTCCTCTTCATCAACTCGATTGGCACGCGGCGCGAGCTGTGGGACGCGCAGCGGCGCGCGCTCGAGCCGTCGTACCGCGTCATCCAATACGACGCGCGCGGCCACGGGCAGTCGTCGGTGCCGCCGGGCGACTACACCATCGCGCAGCTGGGCCAGGATGCGCTGGCGATTCTCGATGCCGAACGGCTGGCGGCGGCGCAGATCTGCGGCATCTCGCTCGGCGGCCTGACGGCGCTGTGGCTGGCGGTGCACGCCCCTGAACGCGTGCGTGCGCTGGTGCTGGCCAACACCGGCGCCCGCATCGGGTCGGTGGAGTCGTGGACGGCGCGCATCGCGCTCGTGCGCGAAGGCGGGATGAAAGCGGTGGCCGACCTCGCCATGCCGCTGTGGTTCACCGACGGCTTCCGCGCGCGCGAGGCGGCCACGGTGCGGCGGTTCCGCGACATGGTGGAAGCCTGTCCGGTGGACGGGTACCTGGGGTGCTGCGCCGCCCTCCGCGACGAAGACCTGCGCGACGCGCTGGGCTCGGTGGGCTGCCCCGTCCTGGCGGTTGCCGGATCCCACGACCGCGCCACGGCGCCGGAGCTGCTCGAGTTCGTCCACGAGCGCCTGCCGCGCTCCCGCCTCGTCACGCTCGACGCCGCCCATCTCAGTAACGTGGAGCAGGACGCCGCCTTCAACGCCTCGCTGTCGGCGTTCCTCGCAGCGCAGGTGTAGGGGCAGATCTTTAGATCTGCCCGACCTTCGGGCACATCTGAAGATGTGCCCCTACGATCGAACTACGATCGGGTATGCACGAGGCGGGTCTCATCTTCACCCTGGCCGGAGGGCTGGGCGCGGCGCTCGCCGGCGGCTACCTGACTCACCGCATCGGCCTCTCCCCAATCGTCGGCTACCTCGCCGCGGGGCTGCTGGTGGGGCCCTACACGCCCGGCTTCGTGGCCGACGCGGCCATGGCCACGCAGCTCGCCGAGGTGGGCGTCATCCTGCTGATGTTCGGCGTAGGGCTCCAGTTCCACATCGAGGAGCTGCTCGCCGTCCGGCGCATCGCCATCCCGGGGGCCATCGTGCAGAGCACCGCCGCCATGGCGCTCGGCGCGGCGGTCGTCCACGCGCTCGGCTGGAGCTGGGCCGGCGCGATCGTGTTCGGCCTCTGCCTGTCGGTGGCGAGCACGGTGGTGCTCATCCGCGTGCTGACCGATGCCCGCGCCCTCCACACCCAGGCCGGCCACATCGCCGTGGGCTGGCTGGTGGTCGAAGACCTGTTCACCGTCGTCGTGCTGGTGCTGATGCCGGTGCTGGTGACGAACGCCGGGCCGGCGCGAATCGCCATCGACCTCGGCCTGACGCTGCTGAAGGTGGCCGGGCTGGTCCTCTTCGCCGCCGTGGTCGGCCGGCGGCTCATTCCGGTGGTGCTCGACCGGGTGGCCGCCACCGGCTCGCGGGAGCTCTTCACGCTCACCGTGCTGGTGGTGGCGCTCGGCATCGCGGTGGGAGCGGCGGCGGTCTTCGGCGTGTCGATGGCGCTCGGCGCATTCCTCGCCGGCATGGTCGTGGGCCGTTCCGACTACAGCCTGCGCGCGGCCACCGAAGCGCTGCCGATGCGCGACGCCTTCGCGGTGCTGTTCTTCGTGTCCGTGGGGATGCTGCTCGACCCCGCCGCCCTGCTGCGCTCGCCCGGCGCCACCCTCGCGGCGCTGGCCATCGTGGTCCTGGCCAAGCCGGCTGCCGCCTTCGTGATGCTGGCCCTCGCCCGGTATCCGCCGCGCGCCTCGCTGACCGTCGGGCTCGCCCTGGGGCAGATCGGCGAGTTCTCGTTCATCCTCATCACACTGGCGCGCGACCTGAAAGTCGTGCCGCCGGAGGCCCTCGACATCGTCGTCGCGGTCGCCATCATCTCGATCATCATCAACCCGCTGACGTTCAAGGCGATCGACCCCGTGGACCGCTGGCTCGCCCGGCACCGGGCCCGCCGCGCCGGCGTCGAGTTCGACGCCGACACGGGCACGTCATCGTCGCTCGCCCCGGAAGGGCGCGCGCTGGTCATCGGCTACGGCCCGACGGGCCGCACCGTGTCGCGACTGCTGCGCGAGAACGCCATCCGGCCGACGGTGGTGGACCTCAACCTCGACACGGTGCACGAGATCCGCAACGGCGGCGGCTCGGCGATCTACGGCGACGCCCGCTACCAGGAAACGCTGATTACCGCCGGCATCCGCCACGCCGGCACGCTCATCCTGAGCGGGTCCGACGCCGGCGCCGCCGAGATCATCCGCGTGGCGCGCACCCTCAATCCCGCCGTCCACACGTTCGTGCGCAGCGGCTACCTGCGCGATGTGGCGGCGCTGTCGCAGGCGGGCGCCCAGCGGGTCTTCACCGGTGAAGGCGAGGTGGCGCTGGCGATGACCGAAGCCGTGCTGCGCGATCTCGGCGCCACGCCCGAGCAGATCGAGCGCGAGCGGGTGCGCGCCCGGCAGGAGATCTTCGGCACGACCGGCGCCTCAGCGTGACGCGGCCTTGCGCTCCACGCAGTTGTATGGCTTCACCGTCTCCCCCGGACGCCACACCCACGTGCGCTCCAGATCCACGGGCTGCGTGAAGGTGTCCGGATCGGTGACCGTCATCTTCAGCGTCAGCCGCGTCCCGTCCGCGGTCGGCGTGTAGCGCTCCACGATGGAGGCGTTCGGTCCCAGCGGCACGCCGCTCGGGTCGAAGAAGGTCCACGAAATGCCGGTGGTCGTCACCACGAGCGTGTCGCCCTCCCACCGGCCCTGCGAGGAGCCGAGCAGGGTCTTCGATCGCGCGGCGGCTGCCCCCTTCATGGCGATGGTGCGGACCGTGTCGTATTCCTCCAGGCGCAGCAGGATCGCGTCGCCCTTGCGCACGAACTCGAGCGGATACGGCTGCTCCATGATGGTCGGCATGCCCTTGGGCCGGCAGCCGGGAGCCACCGTGTCGGTGAGCGGATTGAACGCGGCGCGCTTCTTCTTCGCCGCGTCGGTCAGCGGGTAATCACGCCGCCACCACACGCCGCCGCGCTCGCCGAACCTGGTGCTCCACACGCGGAAGATGCCGGCGGCTTTGTCGGCGTCGGTGCCGCCGTCGAACCAGGTGGACTTGGCGCCCGCGGCCGTCGTGCCCCAGCGGGGCGGAGTGCCGGGGCCCAGGACGACCTCGCGGCCGTTGGCCGGCAGAATGTTCGACGCCCACATCTTGTTGGGTGTCTGCCGCGACGGCGCGCCGGCCACCTTGATCCGGTCGCCGAGCTTGAGGTTGTCGGGGTTGGCGTCGGTGCGCCGCAAGATGCTGAGCGAGTTGGCCTCGATGTCCCAGGTGACGGTCTTCCCCTTGGCATCGACCGTCCGCACGCCAAAGTGCACATGCGGGTTCTGCCACACCAGCTCGACCAGCGTGCCCTCGATCTCTACCGTCGTCCGGTCGTATTCCGAACCCGAGTGGTGCGCCTGCGCGACGGCGGGGACAACGAGGAGCAGCAGTGCAAGGGCAATCGGCCGCATGAGCGCCTCCTTAGGGCCCTGATCGGAATAGGGTGGTCAACTTGGGCGCCGAGGCGCCCGCCCGGCAAGGCGCGAGGAGCGCGCATACCGGGCGTATGTAAGCGACGAGCAACGCAGCCCGGCGGGATGCATCGGCGGCCAAGGTGGCCACCCTATTCCGATCAGGGCCCTTAGCTGCGTGATTGGACACCGGCGTTGCCGGATTGGCTCCGGCTAGTTTCGCTCCACCTGACCGGTCAACGCTTTGACGACCGTGCCCACGTCGTCGATCCGCGACACGAGCAGCACGGTGGTGCCGGCGTTCACGATCGCCAACCCGCGCGCCGCCTCGATGCCGCCGTCGGCCTGATAGAGCGCGGCGAACACGCACGAGGCCGGAAACCCGGGCAGGCCCACGACGTCTTTCACCGTCAGGCCGGCCGCCGGGCTGCCCTCGCCGACCGTGACCTCGAAGGCGATGGCGTTGCCGTTGCCGAGCAGCATCGCGTGCCGGATGGCCTCGTGCTCGATGGCCGTCGCGACCGATCCGGTGATCAGATCGGTCTCGGACAGCACCCGGTCGATGCCGGCCGTGGCGTAGATGGAGCGGTAGGCGTTGTCGCGCATGCGGACCATCACGCGATCGACGCCGGCGGCGCGCGCCAGCAGCGCCACCGCCAGATTGTCCGAGTCGCGGCGCAGCATGGCCACCACCACGTCGCTCTGGTCGATGTCCGCTTCGTCGAGCACCGCTTTCACCGTGGCGTCGCCGCTCAGCGCCACGAGACCGTACTGCTGCGACGCGCGCCGGGTCACCGCCTCGTCGTGGTCGATGATGGTGATGGCATGGCCGATGCGCGTCAGGTGCAAGGCCACTTCGAGCCCGGCGCGACCGGCGCCGACGATGACAATCTTCATGGGTCCTCACGCTCCTGCCCCGCGCCGTGCTCGGTCGAGGCGTGCTGCACGAGTTCCTCGTCGAGCGCCGCCACGTGCCTGCCAGCAGTATCGTCGGTGATCAGCCCGCGGCGGGCGGCGTCGAGAATGGCCGACTTGCGCGCGTTCAGGACGGCCGCCACCGCCACGCCCGTGTGGCCGGCGCCGGCGGCGCGGCGCAGCAGGCGCTCCGCCTCGATGATGTCCCGCTGGAACCCGGCCCAGCGCGCCGCGTGCTCGTGGCGCGAGATGAGGCCGGCGGCCACCAGGCTGTCGAGCTCGGTCTGGGCGCGGCGCGCGCCGATGAGGACGGCGCGGCGGTCGTCCGCATCCTCGTCGGCGGCGGCGCCCGACACACCGAGCCACCGCAGAAAGCGGCCGAACGGGAGCGCCTGCGTCACCAGCGTGACCAGCGTCACGCCGAAGACGATGGCAATCAGGCGATCGCGGTGCGGCAGGGTGGCGGGCAGCGCCAGCACCGCCGCCATCGACAACGCGCCCTTGATGTTGCCGGCCATCATCACGTGCTGCCAGCGCCACGGCAGCCGGTCGCCGAGCAGCCGCAGCACGCCGAAGCAGCCGTAGACGGCAACGGCGCGCCCGGCGTGCAAGGCGACCACCGCCAGCAGGATGGCCCAGGCGTCGCGGCGCAGCATGTCCGACCGCAGCTGCATGCCGACCAGCAGGAACAGCCCGACGTTCAGGCCGAAGGCGGCAATCTCCCAGAAGCCGAGCAGCGCCAGCACGCGCGACGGTTCGAGCCTCGCCCGCATCTCCCGTCCGATCAGCACGCCCGCCACGACCACCGCAATCACCGCCGAGCCGCCGACCTGCTCGGCCACGATCGAGGTGGCGAACACGGCGACCAGGGAGGTGAGCACGGCGCTGAGATCGTCGAAGACGCGGCGCAGCACGATCATGCCGAGCACGCCGAACACCACGCCGAGCAGCACGCCGGCCACGATGGCGATGACCAGAGCGCGCGCCACGGCCGCCGGTCCGGCAAATCCCCCCAGGGCAGCCGTGGCGGTCACGCCCACGAGCACCAGCGCGGTGCCGTCGTTGAACAGGCTCTCGCCCTCCATGATGGCCGCGAGCCGGCGCGGCACGCGCACGCTGCGGAACGCCAGCAGCACGCTGACGGTGTCGGTGATCGCCAGGATGGCACCGAGGATCAGCGCAATCGTGAACGGCAGGCCGATCGCCCAGCTGGCGACGGCCGCGGTCATGAGCAACGACAGCGCGACGGCCGGGAACGCCAGCACCAGGATCGGCCGCGCCGCCGCGCGCATGCTGGCTTCATCCGCGGACAAGGCGCCTTGGAACACCAGCATCGGCAGGAAGACCAGCAGCACCACCGAGGAGTCGAGCGGCGTGTCGGGCAGCACGTTCGTGAGCACGAGCAGCAGCCCCACGACCACGAGGGCGACGTTGTACGGGACGCCGATGCGCTTGGCCGCGCTGGCTACGGCGGAGCCGACCGCGACCACGAGCAGCAGCTGCTCGAGGTATTCACGCATGGCGTGGCGTCGGCATCGGCGGGCGGGATGACCGGAGCGTCAGGACTCGCCGTCCACGTACTGGACGCCCAACTCGGCAAGCTTGGCGCGCAAACCGTAGAAATCCAGCCCCAGCTCGCCCTTGCCCAGGCGCTCGCGGCTCTTGGCTTCCTTGGCGATGCGGTCCTGGCTGGCCTTGAGCACCTCGGCGGCGCGCTCGCGCGGCACCACCACCACGCCGTCCACGTCGCCCACGATGACGTCACCGGGATTCACCGGCGCTCCGGCGCAGACCACCGGCACGTTCACCGAGCCGGGGGTGTTCTTCACCGTGCCCTGCGAGTGGATGGCGCGCGACCATACCGGGAAGTCCATCGCGGTGAGGTCCGCCACGTCGCGCACGCCGGCGTCGATGACCAGCCCCACCACACCGCGCGACCGCGCCGAGACGGCGAGCAGATCGCCGAACATGCCGTCGGTAGATTCGGACACGGTGGTGACCACGAGGATGTCGCCCGCCTTGGCCTGCTCCATCGCGGCGTGAATCATCAGGTTGTCGCCGGGGTGGCAGAGCACCGTAATCGCGCTCCCCGACACCTTGGCCGTGGGGTAGATCGGGCGCATGAACGGCCGCATCAGGCCGGTACGCCCCTGGGCCTCGTGCACGGTGGCGACGCCCATCTCTCCGAGCGCCTTCACGACTTCCTCGGAAGCTCGCTTGATGTTCCTGACAATCGTCGGTTTCATCCTTAAGCCCTAAGTTCTAGCCTTCAGCCGTCTTACAAGGCGCGGAAAGACCCGCCGCGCATTGCCTTCCACAATTTTCGCGCGGTCCGCGTCGCTGATCGCCGCGGCGTCCACGTAGCGCTTGGTGTCGTCGTAATAATGCCCGGTCTCGGGATCGATGCCGCGCACCGCGCCCACCATCTCCGACCCGAACAGGATGTTGTCGTGCGGCACCACCTTCATCAGCAGATCGATGCCGGCCTGGTGGTAGACGCAGGTGTCGAAGAACACGTTGTGCTTCATCAGCTCCGGCAGCGGCGGCCGCTTCATGTCCTGCGCCAGCCCGCGGTAGCGGCCCCAGTGGAACGGCACGGCGCCGCCGCCGTGCGGGATGATCATCCGCAGCGCCGGGAAGTCCTTGAAGAGGTCGGCGGTGAGGAACTGCATGAACGCCGTGGTGTCGGCGTTGAGGTAGTGCGCGCCGGTGGCGTGGAAATTCGGGTTGCACGACGCGCTGACGTGCACCATCGCCGGCACGTCCAGCTCCACCATCGCCTCGTAGAACGGATACCAGTGCTTGTCGGTGAGCGGCGGCGAGTTCCACATGCCGCCCGACGGATCGGGATTGAGGTTGCAGCCCACGAAGCCGAGCTCGTTGACGCAGCGCTTCAGCTCGGCGATCGAGGAGTCGGGCGTGACGCCGGGCGTCTGCGGCAGCTGGCACACGCCGACGAAGTTCTTCGGGAAGAGCTCGCAGACCCGGTAGATCAGGTCGTTGCAGTGCTCGGTCCAGTGCATGCTGGTCGTCAGGTCGCCGATGTGGTGCGCCATCGCCGACGCGCGCGGCGAGAAGATGGTGACGTCGGTGCCGCGATCGCTCTGGAACTTGAGCTGCGGCTGCACCGCCTCGCGGAGCTGGTCGTCGGTAATGGCGAGCGCCCGCTTGCTGCGGGCCAGCTCGGAGTGCTTCAACCCCGCGATCTGTTCGTCGCGGAAGGCCTGCAGTTCCTTGGGCGCGGTCGTGAAGTGACCATGGCAGTCGATGATCATGACCGTCTAGTGTAATTCGGGCGGCGCGAGCATCCGCCGCCCGTGAGATCGTCGGCCTTTGGCCTTTGGCCTTCGGGCGTACAAACGGAGGGGCGGGTCCAAAGACCCGCCCCTCCGACTTACCTGCCTTACCCGCCTCACCCGCCTTACGGCGAGCGAAGCGAGCCGCCTAGAAGCTCGCCGTCAGGTTCAGCCGCACGTAGCGCGGCGTGTAGACCGACGTCGGGTTGAGCCACGTGCCGCCGTTGGCGACGCCGTACTGATACGTCGCCTGATACGCGGTCGCGTAGTTGGCGTTGAACAGGTTGTTCAGATCGAGGCCCGCGTCGAGCCGGGTCCCGCCCAGGCGGATGATCTTGGCAATCCGCATGTCCACCTGGTTGCGACGCCCGCCCACGAACAGCCGGTTTCCTGGGTCGAGCAGGCGCACGGCCGTGTTACCGGTCGCCAGCGCGCCCGGAGGCAGTCGGCCGAGCAGGCCCTGCACCACCGAGTTCGGTACGTTCCACGTGGCGCCGTTCAGCGCGCCGTCGGTGATGTTGAGCTCGGTCGCCGGCTGCGAGCGGAACGTCGCGCTGAGCTGCACGTCGATCTTCGGCAGCGTGTACGAGGCCAGCCCGCGCACCGTGGTGAGGAACGGCGCGTCGTTGTTGCAGAAGCGGGGATCCGGCGTATCGACCTTCGTGTCGATGGCACACGTATCGAGCACCGATCGCCCGGTGCTCGTCCCGATCTGGAAGTTGAGCCCCTGGCGCAGCCGCCCGTTGAGGGTGACATCGACGCCGTCATAGTAGCTCTTGCGCTCGGCGCCGAAGTCCGACTCGAACGTGATGTAGTTGCGCGCCGCGATCGCCGCTGCCGCCGCCGTCGGGGTGTACACGGTGATCGGGTAGCCGCCGCCGTCCGGCAGCCGCGAGTCGGTCGGCGCGGTGATCGTCCAGGCGTCGTACTGCGACGGATCGCGGACCGTGTTGTCGGTCACGGTGAAGCCGTAGAACGACCGGTGCGCATAGCCCACCTCCACCGACATCCGCGGGACGATCTGCTGCTGCAGCGTCACGCCCCACTGCCAGTCGTTCTCGCGAACGCCCCAGCCCTTCAGAGTGTCTTGATTGATCTGGGTGAGGTTGCCGCCGGACTTGCCGAAGTTGAGGTTGTCACCGGTCAGCGCGGCACAGTTGTCCACCGCAGTCTGTGCGCCGAAGTTCAGCAGGTCGCAATCCACGACCCGATTACCATTCGTGTCCTGCCAGTTGCGGTTGACGTTGACCAC
>DASRPM010000059.1:0-23667 GCA_035646375.1 Vicinamibacterales bacterium | reverse complement strand
GGTCCGCCGTACGCCAACGGGCAGATTCACCTCGGGACCGCGCTCAACAAGATCCTGAAGGATCTCGTCATCAAGTCGCGCTCGATGGCCGGCTTCGACGTGCCGTACGTGCCGGGCTACGACTGTCACGGGCTGCCCATCGAGCTGCGCGTCGATCGCGAGCTGGGCTCCAAGAAGAAGGGCATGACGCGCGCCGACATCCGGCGCGCCTGCCGCGCCTACGCCGAGCGGTTCATCGGCGTCATGACTGAAGAGTTCAAGCGGCTCGCCGTGTTCGGCGACTGGGACCATCCGTACCTCACGATGAACTTCCGCTATCAGGCGGACATCGTGCGGGCGCTCGGCAAGTTCGTGGAGCGCGGCCTGCTCTACAAGGGCAAGAAGCCGGTGCACTGGTGCATCCACTGCCGGACGGCGCTCGCCGAGGCCGAAGTGGAGTACGCCGAGCACACGTCGCCGTCGATCTACGTGGAGTTCCCCCTGGCGCCCGCCAGCGCGGCCACGCTGGCGCAGCGCGTGCCGGCGCTCGGCGGCGAGAAGGTGTCGGTCCTCATCTGGACGACCACGCCGTGGACCATCCCCTCGAACCTGGCCATCGCGTTCCATCCCGAGTTCGACTACGCCGCCTACGACGTAGACGGCCGCGCCGTCATCATCGCCGAGGAGCTGGCGCCGCGGGTCACGCAGGCCGTGGGCAGGCCGTTCGACCAGCCGGTGGCCCGCATGAAGGGCGCGGACCTCGAGGGGATCGCGTTCCGGCACCCGCTCTACGAGCGTGATTCGATCGGCGTCCTGGGCGAGTACGTCACGCTCGAGCAGGGTACGGGCGCCGTGCACACGGCGCCCGGTCATGGCGCCGACGACTTCCTGACCGGCATCAAGTACGGGCTCGAGATCTACGCGCCCATCGGCCCCGGCGGCCACTTTCTCGAGACGGTGGAGCTCTTTGGCGGCGTGCGCGTGTTCGACGCCAACCCGAAGGTGGAAGAGGAGCTGCACCGGCGCGCGAGGCTCTGGCACCGCGAGGAGTTCCAGCATCAGTACCCGCACTGCTGGCGCTGCCACAATCCCGTGATCTTCCTCGCCACGTCGCAGTGGTTCGTGCGCATGGACGGCGAACCGGCGATTACGTGCGAGGACGGCGAACGCCGCACGCTGCGGGCCGCCGCCTTACACGCCATCGACCACCAGGTGAAGTGGATCCCGGCCTGGGGCCGCGACCGCATCTTCAACATGGTGTCGAACCGGCCGGACTGGTGCATCTCGCGCCAGCGGGCGTGGGGTGTGCCCATCCCGGCGGTGGACTGCACGTCGTGCGGCGAGGCGGTGCTGACGCAGGCGCTCGTCGATCGCGCCGCCGCGCTCTTCGATCTGCACGGCGCCGACGCGTGGTACGAGCGCCCGATCGAAGAGTTCCTGCCCGCCGGCCTCGCGTGCCCGACGTGCGGCAACACGACGTTCGAGCGCGAGCAGGACATCCTCGACGTGTGGTTCGACTCGGGGTCGAGCCACGAGGCGGTGCTCCCCCGCTACGAGCGTCTCGGGTGGCCCTCGACGATGTACCTCGAAGGCAGCGACCAGCACCGCGGATGGTTCCAGAGCTCGCTGCTGGTGGCGCTGGCCACGCGTGGCCGGCCGCCGTTCTCGGAGGTGCTGACGCACGGCTTCCTCATCGACATCGAAGGCCGCAAGATGTCGAAGTCGGTCGGCAACACCATCGTGCCGCAGGAGATCATCAAGGAGAGCGGCGCCGAGATCATCCGCCTGTGGGTGGCGATGACCGAATTCACCGAGGAGCTCCGCGTCAGCAAGGAGATCCTGACGCGCGTGGTGGACTTCTACCGCAAGCTGCGGAACACCACGCGGATCCTCGTCGCCAACCTCTACGACTTCGATCCGGCCGCCGACATGGTGCCCGTCGAGCGGCTGGACGAAGTGGATCGCTACGCGCTGGCGCGCTACGCCGCCGCGGCGGAACGCATGCTGCAGGCATACGACGCGTATGACTTCTCCACCGTCTCACAGGCGCTGAACACGCTCGTGACCGTGGACCTGAGCGCGTTCTACGTGGACGTGACGAAGGACCGGATGTACACGCTCGGCGCCCGGTCGCACGCGCGGCGCTCGACGCAGACCGCCATGTATGTGATCTGCGACGGGCTGGCGCGGCTGCTCGCGCCCATTCTCCCGGTGACGGCCGACGATTTGTGGCGCCATCTCCCCGGCCCGCACCCCGAGCCGGTGCACCTCGAGACGTTCCCCGCGGTGGACCGTTTCAAGGACGAGCCGCTGAGCGCGCGTTGGGACGCCCTGCTGAAAGTGCGCGAGCAGGTGAACGCCGCGCTCGAACAGAAGCGCAAGGAGAAGGTGATCGGCAACTCGCTCACCGCCCATGTGGCGGTCACGGCGCAGGGCGGCGTCGGCCAGCTCCTCGAGCAGTACCGCGCCGACCTGCCGACGCTGTTCATCGTCTCGGATCTCGAGCTCAACGTCGGGCCGGCCGAGGCCGTGGATGGCGTCACCGTGGACGTGGGCAAGGCGCGCGGCGTGAAGTGCGAGCGCTGCTGGCGCTTCGTGCCCAGCATCCGTCAGGAGCCGGACTGGGCCGGCCTGTGCGACCGCTGCGTGGGCGCGCTCGCCGAGCCCGCACACCAGTAGGCGCCGGTATGAGAGCCCGAGGCTATTCGTTCCAGCTGGCGGTGGTGGCGCTGATCGTGGTGTCCGATCAGCTGACCAAGCTGCTCGTCCGGCGCCAGTTCGAGCTCTACGACACCGCCACGGTGATTCCCAACCTCTTCAGCCTGACCCGCATCCACAATACCGGGGCGGCGTTCGGCCTGCTCGACAACGTCGATCTACCATTCAAAACGGGGCTGCTGGCGCTCGTGTCGGTGGCGGCGCTCGTAGGGCTGGTGATGTTCGCGGTGACCCTGCCGGAGATCCACCGCCTGGCGCGCGTGGGCGTGGCGCTCGTGGTGGGTGGCGCGGCCGGCAATCTGATCGACCGGGTGTGGCTCGGCTACGTGGTCGATTTCGTGGACGTCTACTGGGGCAGCTGGCACTTCTGGGCGTTCAACGTCGCCGACTCCGCGATTTCGATCGGCATGGCGCTCATCATCCTGGACCAGATTGGAGTAGGACGACAGCGTGTACCCGAAACTGTTTGAGCTCGGGCCCTTCACCGTCTACACCTACGGCGTCCTGCTGGCGGTGTCGTACCTGCTCGGGCTGTGGATGGCGGTCAAGCGCGGCAAGAAGCGCGGCCTCGACGCCAACCGCGTGCTCGACCTCGGCATCTACATCATCATCGCCGCGCTCGTCGGCGCGAAGCTGCTCCTGCTCATCGTCGATTTCGATGAGTACAGCAAGCAGCCGGCGGAAATCCTGTCGCTCCTCCGCTCGGGCGGCGTGTTCTACGGCGGGCTCATCCTGGCCGTGGCGGTGGCGTTCCGCTACATGCTCAAGCACGGCATGCCGTTCTGGACCACGTGCGACGTGTTCGCGCCCGGCATCGCGTTGGGGCACGTCACGGGGCGCCTGGGCTGCTTCGCGGCCGGCTGCTGCTACGGCAGGCCGACCGACGTCTCGTGGGCCGTGGTCTTCACCAACCCGCTGGCCGCGGCGCAGGTGGGGACACCACTCGGCATCCCGCTTCACCCGACGCAGCTCTACGAAGCCGCCGCCGAGCTGCTGATCCTCGGCCTGCTGCTGGCCACCGAGGGGCGCGGCCGCAGGTTTCCGGGGCGCACGTTCTGGCTCTACATGCTCCTGTATGCGGTCTCGCGCTACATCATCGAGATCTACCGCGGGGACCCGCGAGGCGTCGTGCCGTTCCTCGACGTCTCCACGTCGCAGTTCATCTCGCTGGTCCTCGGCCCGCTGAGCCTGATCATGCTGGTGTGGCTGTCGCGCACGCTCCCAACGGCACCGCAGGAAGCGCGCCACCGCCGTCGCGCGGCGGCCTAGTGGCTACCGACCTGGTGGTCCCGCCCGAGCAGCGGGGCCAGCGCCTCGATCGGTTCCTGACGTCGTTCCTCGGCGGCCACTCGCGCTCGCAGCTGCAGAAGCTGATTGCCGACGGCCTCGTGACCGTGGACGGCCGCACGGCGAAGGCCAATCTGGCGCTGCGCGACGGCGACCGCGTGCACATCGAGTTGCCCGAACCGGTGCCGTCCGACGTGGCAAGCGAGGAGCTGCCGCTCGAGGTCCTGTACCAGGACGATGACCTCGCCGTGGTCAACAAACCGTCTGGCATGGTGGTGCACCCCGCCGCCGGGCACGCGTCCGGCACGCTCGTGAACGCGCTGCTGCATCACCTGTCGGGGCTGAGCGGGATCGGCGGCGAGCTGCGGCCGGGCATCGTGCACCGCCTCGATCGCGGCACCTCGGGCGTGATGGTCGTCGCCAAGCACGATACCGCGCACCAGGAGCTGGCGCGGCAGTTCCACGATCGCGAGGTGGAGAAGGAATACATCGCGCTCGTGTGGGGCGTGGTGCAGGCGGGCCGCCGCATCGACGCCGCCATCGGCCGCGATCCGTCCGACCGGCAGAAGATGTCGGCCAAGGCCAAGCACGCGCGAGACGCGGTGACGCGGATCACCCGCGCGATCCATCTGCCGGGGCTGACGTTGTGCCAGGTGGCGATCCACACCGGCCGCACGCATCAGATTCGCGTGCACCTGAGCGCGATCGGCCACCCGGTGGTGGGCGACTCCGTCTACGGCGGCGTGCACCGGCGCGTGGCCGGCGACATCCGCGCCGTGCAGCGGCTCGAGCGGCCGTTCCTGCACGCCGCGCGGCTGGCATTCACCCACCCGGGCGACGGCCGCAAGATGGAATTCACGGCGCCGCTCCCGGACGATCTGCAGGATGTCCTCGACGCGCTGCCCTCCGTCGAGAAGAGCACGTAGAGGGCGGCCTTCAGGCCGCCCTGGAGCACGTAACCATGACCACGCCGATCGTTCCGTCCAAGGTCCGCACGGTGTTCGAGGGGCGCGTTTTCACCGTGCAGGTGGAGTCGATCACGCTGCCGAAGGGGCACGCGCTCGACGCCGAGATCGTGCGGCATCCGGGGTCGGTGGTCATCGTGCCGATGACGCCTGCGAACGACGTGATCCTCGTGCGGCAGTATCGCCACGCCATCGGGCGCTACACGTGGGAACTGCCAGCCGGCAGCCTGAAACCGGGTGAGGACGCGCTGGCCGCCGCGCGGCGCGAGTGTCAGGAGGAGATCGGCATGGTCGCCGAGCGCCTCGAGCGGCTCGGCTCGTTCTTTCCTACTCCCGGCTACTGCAACGAGGAGATGCATTTCTTCCTGGCCGCAGGGCTCCGCGAACCGAGAGCCGGCGACGAAGAAGCGCACCAGGACGAAGACGAGGACATCGAGACGCGGCGGGTTCCGTTGGAGGAGCTGCGCGCAATGATCGGCCGCGGCGAGGTCGTCGATCTCAAGACGGTTGCCGGCATGGCGCTCGCCACGCGCCCGCGCTGACGACGGGTGCGTACGTGAACAACGCGCGCGCCTGGTGGCTCGTCGCCGGGTCGTTGATCCTCGCGTTCCTCGCGCGCGGGCCGCTGTACCTGTCCGTGTTGCCACCGTTCGAAGGGTGGGACGAGTACCAGCATCTCGCCTACATCGCCCATCTCGATGAAACGGGCTCGATACCGGTGGCTGAAGAAAGCACGCGGGTGTCCACGACGCTCCGCCCGCTGGTGGCCGCCTTGCCCCACCCGCAATCCGGCGTCGACCAGCTGGCGGGCTGGGGCGCCGTGTCGTACGACAACTACTGGAACACGGCACGGGCGATCGCCGGCGCGGATCGACAGTGGTCCCCGCCTCCGCGGCTGTATCAAGCGCAGCAGCCGCCGCTCGCCTACGTGCTGGCCTGGCCTCTGTGGCACGCATTGAAGACGACCCACGCGCTGGAGGCGATCTACGCCATCCGGGCGATGAATCTGCTGCTCGTCGCGACCTCGCTGGTCCTCTTTGCCGGCGCGCTCACACGGCTGGTGCCGTCGTTCGCGCCCAGAGTGGCGGTCTTCGCGCTGGTGTGCCTGCATCCGCTGTTTTTTCAGAACGCCGCGCGCGTGGCGAACGATGCGCTCGCGCTGGCAGCAGGCGTGGCGGGAATCAGCATGCTGGTGCTGGCCGACGGCCGCACGCTGCTCGCCCGTGGCCTGCTGGCGGCCACGTGCATCGCGGCGAGTGTCTGGACCAAGCAGACCAGTCTCACCTTGATTCCCGCGTTGATCCTGGGGCCTCCGTTGATCGGCTGGGCCCACGGCGTTCAGGCCGGACGGCTGTGGCGAGTGACCGGTCTGGCGGCCGTCGCGTTCGTCCTCCTGTGGGCGCCGCTGTGGGTGTGGAACTACCAGCACTACGGGACGACGCTGACGACGCAGGACTCGGTTGAACTCGCGGCACGAGGATCGGGCGTCGCCACGCTGGCCGCCTCGTTCGTCAACGTGCCCTGGGGTCAGGTCGTCGAGTTTCTCTTCGTTCCCGGAAGGCCCTGGGTGGGCGGCTGGAGCTTTCTGCCGATCGAGGAAACGCTCAGGACCCTCTACGGTTGGTACTGGGGCATCCTGCTGGCGGGCGCGCTGGCCGGTGCGGTCGTTGCGATCCTCCGGCGGCCTCGGTCGGTCGAAGCTGTCGGCCGATTGGGGCTGTGCGCCATCGTCGTGATCTTCACCGCGCTCGGCATCATGTACTACGCCGTCGTCAGCCACGCGGTCTTCGGACGGCCGATGGCCAATCCGTGGTACTTCATGACCGCGCTGCCGTTCTTATTCGTACTGCTCGTTCGCGGGCTGGAGGCGATCGACCGCCGCATGGCGGTGGCGGCGGCCGCCGGGCTTGCCGCCCTGTTTGTCGCCATCGATGTGCACGGCACCTGGATCCAGATGCCGGCGTTCTACGCAAGCTCGCCGAAAGCAGCCATTCAATGGGCCCGCCTCACGCAGATTCATCCCGCCGCTCTGAGCGGCGACCTGCGGTGGTGGTTCCTGGCGACGCAGCTCGGCGCCCTGTGCCTCGTCGCCGGCGCGCTGGCACACGCCTGGCGATCTCGGGCCCGGTGACGCGCTACTGCAGCGGCGCTTGTGCGCGGCGGGCGGTCTTGCGGCTGGCGGCCGCGGTGGTCGTCGCGGCAGGCTGCAGCGCGAGCAGCAGCACCTCGTCGACGCTCGTCACGTAGTGGACCGTGAGCTCCTTACGCAGCTCCTCGGTGAGGTCCTCGTTGACGTTCTTCTCGTTCTGCCGCGGCAGGATCACTTCGCGGATGCCGACGCGCCGCGCGGCCAGCACCTTCTCCTTGATGCCGCCCACCGGCAGCACGCGGCCCGACAAGGTGATCTCGCCGGTCATCGCGATGTCGCCCCGCACCGGACGCCGCGTCAGCTCCGACGCCAGCGCCGTGGTGAGCGTGACGCCCGCCGACGGGCCATCCTTGGGAATCGCGCCCGACGGCACGTGCATGTGAATCTCGGCGGTCTTGAAGAAGTCCGGGTCGGCCCCGAACGCCGCCGCGTGCGCGCGGAACCAGGAGAGCGCCGCGCGCGCCGACTCCTTCATCACGTCGCCGAGCTGGCCGGTGAGCGTGAGCGTGCCGCTGCCCGCCATGCGTGACGCCTCGATGAAGAGCACGTCCCCGCCGGCCGGCGTCCACGCCAGGCCGATGGCCACGCCCGGTTCCTTCGTCCGCTCCGCCATCTCCTCGTCGAGGAAGAACGGCGCGCCGAGCATCTCCTCCACGACCTTCGGCGTGATCACGAGCGCCGTCTCGTCGCCCTCGGCCCGGCGGCGCGCCGCCTTGCGGCACAGCGCACCCA
This sequence comes from Vicinamibacterales bacterium, assembly GCA_035646375.1. Classification (GTDB taxonomy): domain Bacteria; phylum Acidobacteriota; class Vicinamibacteria; order Vicinamibacterales; family UBA2999; genus DASYRM01. The sequence continues at coordinate 15,837 of DASRPM010000059.1, read as the reverse complement.
CATTCCGGTCGAGACTGCGGACGCCGGCCTCGCGCGTGTAGCCGCGGATCACGGCGCGCAGCGCGTCGTCGTCGATCCGCAGCTGCTCAGGGGTCAGTCCGTGGTTCGTGATCTGCTTCTCGGTCAGATGATCGCGCGAGATGGTGAGCTTCTCTTCCTCGGTGTAGCCGGGAATCTCCAGCACTTCCATGCGGTCGCGCAGCGCCGGCGGAACCGGATCGAGCACGTTGGCGGTGGTGATGAACAGGATTTCCGACAGATCGAACGGCACGTCGAGGTAGTGATCGCGGAACGTCGAGTTCTGCTCGGGGTCGAGCACCTCGAGCAGCGCCGACGCCGGGTCGCCGCGGAAGTCGTTGCCGAGCTTGTCGATCTCGTCGAGGATGAAGACCGGGTTGCGCGCCTCGGCGCGGCGCAGCCCCTGGATGATCTGGCCGGGCAGCGCGCCGATGTAGGTGCGCCGGTGGCCGCGGATCTCGGCCTCGTCGCGCATGCCGCCGAGCGAGACCCGCACGAAGTTGCGCCCGAGCGACTGCGCGATGGAACGCGCGAGCGAGGTCTTGCCCACGCCGGGCGGCCCCGCAAAGCACAGGATGGGGCTCTTCAGCGCCGGATTCAGCTTCCGCACCGCCAGGAATTCGAGGATGCGGTCCTTGGCTTTCTCGAGGCCCGAGTGCTCGTCGTCGAGCACCTGCTTGGTGTGCTTGAGATCGATCGTCTCTTCGGACCGCTTCTGCCATGGCAGCATCGCGATCCAATCGAGATACGTCCGCGACACGGTGTATTCGGCGGCGGCGGCGGGCATCTTCGACAGGCGATCGAGCTCGCGCATCGCCTCCTTCATCACCGGCTCGGGCAGCCCGGCTGCCTCGAGCTTTTCCTTCAGCTCCTCGACGTCCTTGGTCTGGTCGTCGCCCTCGCCGAGCTCCTTCTGGATCGCCTTGAGCTGCTCGCGCAGGAAGTACTCGCGCTGGTTCTTGCCGACTTCCGACTGCACCTGCGACTGGATCTTCGATCCGAGCTCGAGCACCTCGAGCTCCTTGATGAGCACGCGGTTGAGCGTGTCCATGCGTGCGCGCACGTCGAGCGTCTCGAGCACTTCCTGCCGCACGGGGGTCTCGAGCGTGGTGAGGCTCGAGGCGATGAAGTCGGCCATACGGCCCGGCTCGGAAATGTTCGAGGCCAGGGTCTGCAGATCGTCCGAGAGCAGCGGCGACAGCGACACCACTTTCTGGAAGTTGGCCTTGATGTTCCGCATCATCGCGTCGATTTCGACGCCTTCCGCGACCTGCGTGTCTTCGGGCACGCCCGACACCTTGGCGCGCAGGTAGGGTCTCGTTTCGGTGACCCGCGTCAGCGTCACGCGGCCCAGCCCCTGGACGATGAGCCGCAGGCTGCCGTCGGGCAGCTTGAACATCTTGTGAATGTGGCTGACGGTCCCCACCGTGTGCAGGTCGTCCTGCACCGGCTCTTCGACGGTCGCGTCTCGCTGCGTGAACACGCCAATCAGCTTGCCGCCGGCGATCGCGTCGTCGATCAGCTGCACGGAGCTCTCGCGAGCCACCGCGAGCGGCATGAACGAATGTGGATACAGCACCGTGTCCCGCAGCGGCAGGATCGGAATCTCTTCTGGAAGCGTGAGCGGCGCTTCCGGGCTCGAAGAAGCGGACTCCAACCCGGGCGTGGGGCGATCGTCGTTCATCTGTTGTCCTGTGATGCGAGCGGTGCGCGCCGGACGGCGCGGCTTCGAGGAGGGGAGAGGGGTTGGCTCCGGCCGTATACCGGCCGGAGCCTCGTGTTACAGCGCGTTCAGTTCGACGAGTCGAACAGGAACGCCGAGGAGCCGCCGCGCCGAGCCATCATGCGCTCGCGCTGCTCCGCGCTCTCGCGCGCTTCCTCGCAATCCTTGCAACGCACCGCGAAGGGCAGTGCGCGCAGGCGGGCTTCCGCGATTTCCTCGCCACACTCGAAGCAATCGCCGTAGCTGCCGTCTTCGAGGCGGCGCAGCGCTGCATCGATCTTATTCAGGGTTTCCGACTTCATCTGGATGAGCGCGAACTCGATGTCCTCCTGGATGTCGACCTCCGAGCTCTCGCCCTGGTCGAGCACGTCGCGCTCTTTGCTGCCCTCGGCTCGCACGTCGCGAATGCGACCCTGCACCTCGGTCACGAGTTCGCGGCGACGGTTGTCGAGCATCTTGCGAAGCTCGTTGTAACGGCTCGTCTTCGCGGGAGCCTTTGTTTTCGTCGCTGTCGTAGCCATGGCACCTACCGCTCCTTTTCGGACCCACCCTGGGACAAGTTCAATCGGCTTCTTTTCAGCCCTGCGTTGCGCGGTGTCTATGCAATCACAGGGCCAGGCCAGACCCCCGTGGCCGGCACTTGGTATTACGCTCGAATCACCTCGGAGGATTCGTGGATGGCCTGTCCGAAGGGCCGCGGCCAAGAATCTCAGAATGAACGAGTTGCCGGTCCGCTCGAATCTCCCCGACTCGGGCGTTGCGGCGTTCGGTCGTTTAGACGCCTTCGCGGGGGTAGCAGTTTCCCGAACCTCTGTCCTGTGTTGAGGTCGCCTGGAAATACGTTTCTGTTCGGTCCGTACCGGCCTGCAGACGGCCTTGGCCTCGGCAGCAGCGGCTGCCGATGCTCTGTGGACCGTCACGCCTGCCGGCGTGTTCCTTCCAACTCACTGTCAGATAACGGGCAGGGGAGGGTCAACCGAACGAGAGCCAGCGTCGCCCCCGCGACCGGGACCCCCCAAGTATCGGACGCAAGCCCAGACGCAGTCATGGGGGCACACTTTGACGATATTCCACCAAGTTGTCGATTTGTCTACACTGAGCAGGACACGGTCGGCACGCGCCGACTCAAAAATTCGCGGCGATTGCCCGTGCGGCGGTGGTGTGTAAAGCTTGCGTGATGCCCTGTCCCCTTTGCCAGACGCGCAAGGAGAAGCGCAGCTGCCCCGCCCTGGGCCGCACGATTTGCTCAGTCTGTTGTGGTACGAAACGGCTGGTTGAGATCAACTGCCCTTCCGAGTGCCCGCATCTGGCAGCGTCCCGCGAGCACCCCGCTGCTGTGGTCAGGCGGCAACAGGAAGTGGACGTGGCTGCGCTCCTGCCCTCGATGCAGGGGCTGACCGAAAGGCAGCACCAGCTCTTCTTTCTCTTTCAGTCGGTGGTCGCCAAGTCCGAGCCCGACGGGCTCGCCCGGCTGACCGACGAGGACGTGGCCGAGGCGGCCAGCGCGTGCGCCGCCACAATTGAGACCGCAGCCAAGGGCGTTCTCTACGACCACACGCCCGCCACGCGAACCGCCCAGAAGCTCGCCGGCGAGTTCCGGGCCCTGCTGGCGCAGGCTCGGGAACACGGCGCCACCGTCTACGACCGCGAGGCGGCCATTGCGCTGCGCGCCATCGAGCGGGGCGCCCGCACCCTGTCCCGGCCGGGCGAACCGACGGTCTATCTGGCGCTCATGGGACGCCTGCTGCAGGTGAACCACGCCGCGGCGGCGCGCGAAGCGCGCCCTGCCGCCAAAATAGACAGCGGGTCGATCATCATCCCGTGAAGCTGCTACAATTTGGAGTTTTCCCGGGTACGGAGGGGCCGCCCTGAGGCGGCCCAGGAACACAGAGGAGTTATGGCCAGACGCTGCGAAATCTGCGACAAGGGTCCGGTGGTGGGCCGGACGGTTTCTCACGCCCACAATGTCGGTCCGCGGCGGTTCGAGCCGAACCTCCAGCCGGTGAAGGCGATCGTGAACGGCACCGTGCGGCGGATCCGGGTCTGCACCCGCTGCCTGCGGTCGGGCAAGGTCACCAAGGCAGCCTGACGCGCGCCGTGGCCGTCTCCCGCACCGTAGTGTCCTCGCCGGATGCGCCCAAAGCCATGGGTGCGTACTCGCCGGCCGTGAGGGCTGGCAACCTGCTGTTCGTGTCTGGGCAGATTCCGATCGAGCCGTCGAGCGGCAACCTGTTGACCGGCGACATCAAGGAGCAGGCCGAGCAGGTCATGCGCAACATCACGGCGCTGCTCAAGGCCGCCGGCGCGGACTTCAACAACGTGGTCCGCACGACCGTCTACCTGCAGGACATGAACGACTTCGCGGGGATGAACGAGGTGTACTCGAAGCACATCGTCGATCCGCCGCCCGCGCGGGCCACCGTTCAGGTGGCGCGCCTGCCGCGCGACGTCAAGATCGAAATCGACGTCATCGCGGTGCTCGGCTAACGTCGAGCCCGAAGGCCTTCGACCTTAAGCCTTTGGCCTTCGTCGTAGCGGGCCTTAGGTCCACAAGCCCCAAGGTCTAAGGCCCAAGGCCCCGGGCCGTCTAGGTTCTCTGCAGCCGCTCGACGCCGAGCACCCCCTGCACGCCCTTGATCGACTTGATCACGCGGTCGAGGTGCTTGACGTCGCTGATCTCCACCGTCATCTCGATGCGCGCCTGGCGGTCCTCGCCGGTGCGCGCCTCCATGTTGGTGATGTTGGTGTTGATGTTCGAGACCCGCGAGCTGATCTCGGCCAGCATGCCCTTGCGGTCCTCGACCTGCATCGTCAGGCGCACGACGTATGGCGCGAGGTCCTGGCCGGTGTCCCACTCGACCTCGATGCGGCGCTCCGGGTCGAACAGCAGATTGACGACGTTCTTGCACGTCGCCGAGTGCACCGAGACGCCCTTGCCGCGGGTGATGTAGCCGACGATGCGCTCGCCGCGGATCGGGTTGCAGCAGCGGGCGCGGAACACCATCACGTCGTCGGTGCCGCGCACCTTGATCTTGTCCGACGTCGTCCCGGTGCGCAGCATGCGCTTCACGACCGAGACCACCGCGCCGTCGGGCGCCTTTTCCTTCAGCAGCCCGCCGGGCACGGCTTTCTGGACGAGCGTGCGCGCGGCCAGCTTGCCGTAGCCGACGTAGACCAGCAGGTCCTCGACCTTCGGAGCGCCGTACTCGGACGCGAACTTCACGATCTCGTCCGACTCGAGCAGCGTCTTCGGACTCTGGTCGAAGCGGCGCGCTTCCTTTTCGAACAGGCGGCGTCCCAGTTCGAGGCTGCGGGCGCGCTCTTCGCCCTGCAGCACGTGCTTGATCTTGTTGCGCGCGCGCGAGGTGACGACGAAGGCCAGCCAGTCGCGGCTCGGCTTGTGCCCGGACTGCGTGAGGATCTCGACGATGTCGCCGTTCTGCAGCCGCGTGCGCAGCGGCACCATCTTGCCGTTGATCACCGCGCCGACGCACTGGTTGCCGACGTCGGTGTGGATCCCGTAGGCGAAGTCCACCGGCGTGGCGCCGCGCGGGAGCGACCGCACTTCGCCCTTCGGCGTGAAGATGTAGACCTCCTCCGGGTAGAGGTCGATCTTCAGGTTCTGCATGAACTCCTGCGGATCCCGGACCTCCTGCTGCACTTCGAGCAGCTGGCGCAGCCACTGGAAATAGCGCTCGTCGCGGTGGTCGCCCACGCGCCCTTCCTTGTATTTCCAGTGCGCCGCAATGCCTTCCTCGGCGCGGCGGTGCATCTCCTCGGTGCGAATCTGCACCTCGAACGGGAACCCGAGCTCGCTGATGACCGACGTGTGCAGCGCCTGGTAGCCGTTGGGCCGCGGCATGGCGATGAAATCCTTGATGCGGCCCGGCACCGGCGACCACGTCTGGTGGATGATGCCGAGCGCCGCGTAGCAGTCCTTCACCGACGACGTGATCACGCGCAGCGCCACGAAGTCGTAGACCTGCTCGATGTCGATCTTCTGTCGAATGAGCTTGCGGTGAATGCTGAAGAGGCGCTTGATGCGTCCGTCGAGCTCGATCAGCGGCACCTGCGCTTCTTCGAGCTTGGCGCGGATCGTCTTGGTGAGATCGCCGATGATGCTCTCGGCGTGTTTGCGCTTGGCCTCGACCTTCCGCTGCAGCGACTCGTAGGCCTTGGGCTCGAGCGACTTGAAGGCGAGCTCCTCGAGCTCGTTCTTCACCTTGCTCATGCCGAGCCGGTTCGCGATCGGCGCGTAGATGTCGAGCGTCTCCTGCGCGATCTTGTGGCGCCGCTCCTCGGGCAGGTGATGCAGCGTGCGCATGTTGTTGAGGCGATCGGCGAGCTTGACGAGGATGACGCGGATGTCGTCCACCATCGCCAGGAGCATCTTGCGGAGGTTCTCCGCCTGGCGCTCCTCGCTCGAGGAGAAGGGAATCGCCCCGAGCTTCGTGACGCCCTCGACGACGTGCGCGATTTCCGGCCCGAAAAGCTCGGCTATCCGCTCGGGAGTGGCCAGCGTGTCTTCGACGACGTCGTGGAGGAGCCCGGCGGATACCGCCACCACGTCCAGCCGCATATCCGCCAGGAAGTCGGCAACCTCAAGCGGATGAACCAGATAGGGATCGCCGGAGTGGCGCACCTGGCCTTTGTGCTCGAGCGCCGAGAAGACATAGGCCCTCCTCAACAGCTCGAGATCCGACTCGGGGCTGTAGGCTCTGACTTTCTCGAGGAGGGTCTCGAACCGAATCATCGGGTGCGGTGTCTAAACTTGCGACGACCCGCTTTCGGGCGGGCCGGACGAAATTGGCCCAAACCATTGAAAACCGGGCCTCTATTCATGATAGCCGGACCCTTGACTCGCTCGAAAACCGATCACTATACTGGCGCGCTTGCGCCCTCTCGCATCGAGAGGGCATTGCAGCCGGTTTCCGCGGCAAAACACCGTTTCCAGCCGGGTTTTTCCGCTATCACGACACGTTCTAGGGGGATGACGATGGGCAAGTCTTGGTCGCGCGTGATGGGATTCGGCCTCCTGGCCGTGATGGCCGTGGCTGCTTCGGGCTGCGGGCAGATTGGGATGCTCAAGGCCAAGATGGCCTTCAAGGACGCCAACCAGCTCTATCAGAACCAGGACTACCGCGCCGCCGCCGCGAAGTACGAAGAAGTCCTGGCGAACGATCCGAGCCTCACGTACGCGTACTTCTTCCTTGGCAACAGCTACGACCAGCAGTACCGGTCGGTGAAGCGCGGCGAGGCGGCCAACGACGCCCTGCTGACCAAGGCGATCGAGAACTACAAGAAGTCGGCGGAAGTGGAGCAGGATCCGAAGATCAAGCGGCTGGCGCTCGACTACCTGGTCAGCGCGTATGGGCCCGACAAGCTCAACGACCCAGGCCAGGCCGAGCCGATCCTGCTCAACATGATCAAGATGGATCCCAAGGAAACGTCAAGCTACTTCGGCCTGGCGAACATCTACGAGCAGAGCGGCGACTACGAGCGCGCCGAGAAGATGCTCACCGACGCGCGCGACGCCCGTCCGAACGATTCGGCGGTCTACATGCAGCTGGCCGGCTTCTACAACCGCCAGGGTGAGTTCTCCAAGACGATGGATGCGCTGAACGCGCGCGCGTCACACGAGCCGAAAAACCCCGAGGCGCACTACACGATCGCCACTTACTACTGGGAGAAGGCGTATCGCGACTTCACGACGCCCGAAGCCGACAAGGTGAAGTTCGTCCAGCAGGGGCTCGAGGCGGTGGACAAGGCCATCGAGCTGAACCCGAACTACTTCGAGGCGCTGACCTACAAGAACCTGCTCCTGCGCGTCCAGGCCAACCTCGAAAAGAACCCGGCCCGCCAGCAGGCGCTGCTGAAGGAAGCGAACCAGTGGCGCGACAAGGCGCAGGAGGTTCGCAACAAGGCGAAGGCCGCCGGCGCGGGCGAATAGCCACCCGCCCGGGGCCGCCCTAGTGGGCAGGTAGCAGGCCCACAATCGCGTCTCTTCCGCCGATCGTTCCTTCATGGCCGTCGCTCCGAACAGGGGCGACGGCCTCATCTTTTTGAGTACAATTCTCAGCCGGACGACATCCGCCCCAGCGGGCGTCAGAGTCCCGTTACACCCCGTTGGTACGCTCGGTCGTCCGTCTGATCCGCACGGCCCGAAATCCTCTTTGGAGTTGTTCATGAAGCTGTCGAACGTCCCCGAATGGCTTGGCTTCCCCGCCATCGCCGTTCTTGCTGTCCTTGCTCTGCTGGCCCCCGCCGCGCCGTTGAGCGCCCAGGGCGTCACCACCGGCACGATTTCCGGCATTGTGCTGAATGCCGGGCAGCCGGTCTCCGGCGCCGCCGTCATCGCGATTCACCTGCCGTCCGGCACGAGCTACGAGAGCAGGAGCCGCAATGACGGGCGCTTCGTCGTGCTGGGCGCCCGCGTCGGCGGTCCGTACTCGGTGACGGTCACGTTCGACGGCGGCGCGGGCACGGCGTTCCAGCCGGAAACGCAGGACAGCGTGACGGTCAACCTGGGCGTCTCGTCCGACCTGACCTTCAACGTGCAGGCGATTGCGGTGCAGGAGACCGTGACGGTATCGGCGACGGTCGATCCGGTCTTCAGTTCGTCGCACACCGGCGCCGCCACCACGGTGGGACGCAACGAGATTGCCACGCTGCCGACGTTGAGCGGCCGCATCTCGGACGTCACGCGCCTCACGCCGCAGTCGAGCGGCGAGAACTTCGCCGGCTTCGACAACCGCTCGAACAACATCACCGTGGACGGCTCGTCGTTCAACAGCTCGTTCGGTCTGGCCGGCCAGCCCGGCGGCCGCACCGGCGTCGCGCCGATCTCGCTCGAGGCGATCGAGCAGATCCAGGTGAGCATCGCCCCGTACGACGTGCGCCAGGGCGCCTTCATCGGTGCCGGCGTGAACACGGTGACACGCAGCGGCGGCAACCGCCTCAACGGCGCCTTCTACCACCGGTTCCGCGACCAGGATTGGGTGGGCAGCGAGGCCAAGGGACAGACCTTCAGCTCCAGCACGTTCTCGTTCCGCAACACGGGCGGCTGGGCATCGGGCCCGATCCTGCGCAACAAGTGGTTCGCATTCGGCAACTACGAGAACGAGCTCGACAAGCGTCCGCTCTCGACGTGGCGCGCGCGCGAGGGCAGCGAGCCGATCGCGGGCAACACCACTCGCGTGCTGGCGTCCGATCTCACCGCGCTCAGCACGTTCCTCAAGACCAACTTCGATTACGACACCGGCGGGTTCACCGATCTGCCAGATGAGACGCCGGCCAAGCGCTTCCTGCTGCGCAGCGACTTCAACATCAGCAACGCCAACAAGGTGAGCTTCCGCTATAACCAGCTCGATTCGTTCACCGACGTCGGCATGTCCAACTCGACGTCGGCGCTGCGGGGCCGCTCGGCGGGCAGCACGAGCTTCCTCGGATTCCAGAACACCAACTACCGGATCCTCGAGAACATCAAATCGGGCATCGGCGAGTGGAACTGGGTGATCGGCAACTCGATGGCCAACTCGTTCCAGTCGGGCTACACCTATCAGGACGAGAGCCGTCAGCCGCAGGGGACCATCTTCCCGTTCGTCGAGATCTTCGAGGGGGGCCAGTCGTACACGGCGTTCGGCTTCGAACCGTTCTCCTACAACAACGAGCTGCGCTACAAGACGTTCCAGATTCAGGACAACTTCACCAAGTTCTCGAACAACCACTCGTTGACGCTCGGGGTCTACGCCGAGAAGTACCACTCCGAGAACATCTTCTTCAGCTGCTGCCCGCAGAGCGCCTACTCGTACAACTCGCTGGCGGACTTCTACGCGGACGCCAACGGCTACCTCGCCAATCGGAACCGCACGGTGTCGCCGATCACCCTTGGGCAGTTCCAGGTGCGCTCCAGCAACATTCCCGGCAACGACAAGGCGGTTCAGCCGCTGGACGTGTGGTACTACGCCGGCTACGCGCAGGACGAATGGCGGCCGGGCGGCAACGTCACGGTGACGGCGGGCCTCCGGTTCGACGTCGCGAAATTCAAGGAGACGTCGTTCGCCAACCCGGCGGCCGACGCGCTGACCTTCCGCGACGAGGACGGGAGTCCCGTGCAGTTCCAGACCGGCCTGATGCCGGACCCGAAGGTGCTGTGGTCGCCACGCGTCGGCATCAACTGGGACGTGAACGGGGATCAGAAGACGCAGCTCCGCGGCGGCACCGGCATCTTCACCGGTAAGCCCGCCTACGTGTGGGTGTCGAACCAGATCGGCAACACCGGCGTGCTGGTCAGCGAGGTCCGCAACCTGGCGCCGGGCAGCGCCTTCCCCTTCGATCCGGATCCGGATCGCTACAAGCTCCCCGCCACCGGTCTGCCGAGCGCCAGCTACACGCTGAACGTGACCGACCCGAACTTCAAGTTCCCGCAGGTGTGGCGCACCAACGTGGCCGTGGACCGGAAGCTCCCGGGCGGCGTGACGAGCACCAGCGAGTACATGTATGCCAAGGACGTCAACGGCATCTACTACATCGACGCCAACCTGCCGGCGCCGCAGAGCGCCTTCACGGGCGTGGATGCGCGGCCCCGGTGGACCAGCAGCCGCCTGAACACCACGCCGGGCAACTTCGTCAACAACGCCTACGTGCTCAAGAACGGCAGCGAGGGCAGTTCGTGGAACTTCTCGCAGTCGCTGCAGCGCAACTTCCGCGCGGGGCTCAACCTGCGCGGCGCCTGGAGCTACGGCGAATCGACCACGCTGGTCGATCCGGAGTCCACGGCGGCCACCACGTTCGCGCGCGTCATGCACCACGGCGATCCGAACAACGCCGGCGTGGGCACCTCGCTGTGGTCGCCTGGCCATCGCGTCTTCGCGCTGGTCAGCTACAGCAAGGAGTACTTCAGCTTCGGCGGCACGACGGTGTCGGCATTCTGGGAGATGCGGCCGAGCACGAACATCTCGTCCACGCGCCTCAGCTACACGTTCGCGGCGGACATGAACGGTGACGGCTCGACCAACGACCTGATCTACATCCCGCGCGATCAGTCGGAGATGAACTTCTCGGCGTTCACCGTCGGCACGCGGACGTTCACCGCGGCCGAGCAGGCGGCGGCGTTCGACGCCTACATCGCGCAGGATCCATATCTGAGCAAGAACCGCGGAAGCTACTCGGAACGCTTCGGCCTGGGCTTCCCGATGTTGCGACGTCTCGACCTCAGCATCGCCCAGGACCTGTTCGGCAACCTGGGTGGGCAGCGCAACGGCTTCCAGATCCGCGCCGACATCCTCAACTTCGGCAACCTGCTGAATTCGAACTGGGGCGTGGGCCAGCAGCCGAATCTGGCGCTGAACAACAACAACCAGCTGTTCATGCTCACCAACCCCGCGGTGGATGCGCAGGGCCGGTCCACTTACCGGCTCGCGCTCGTGAACAACGAGCTCCCGACGAAGACGTTCAAGTCGTCGGCGTTCACGTCCGACGTCTGGCAGTTCATGCTCAGCCTGCGCTACTCGTTCAACTAAGGCAGGCTTTCGTCGGGGCACATGTGTGCCCGACCATCCTGGGCCCGGGTCTTCTAGACCCGGGCCCTTTTCATGTACGCCTATTCGACGGTGCCGTACTGACTGTGACCAGTCACCATCCATTGGCCGTCAGATTGCCGTTCAAGCCTGGCCGCACCGCGGATGTCCGATCCCGCTGCGTACGCGATGACCGCCATGCGGGCGGCCGGGTACGAGGGCGTGCTGAACATGACCACCGTGCTGCCAGGTGGCTGCCAACGCACCAACTCCTCGCTGGACATGAAGTCGGTCACCGTCGCCGAAATGTAGGTGACCCCGGCGCCGAGAGCCGGCTCAATCGCCAACCGTCTCGCGTTGCGCGCCTGAAAGTCCAACGTCGCCGTCCGCAGGCTGCCCTTGGGCAACATCGGAGAGACGAACTCCATCCATTGCGAATCCAGGCATGCGCCCGGCGCGCGCTGGAGCACGCCCGGCGCGGCGCACGTCGCCATGGTGGTATCGACCACCAGGAAACGCGCCGAGTTCCCGCCTCGGGGACGCAGGCGATGGTCGAGCACGCCCTTCATTACCGCGAAGTCGCCGGCATCAAGCACGGGCTTGCGGACGGCGATCGGTGGCGGAGCCGGCTCACTGCAGCCCTGGGCAGCCAGCGCGGCCAGCAGCATCCAGGCAACGCGCACGGTGCTCAGGCGCCCCCGGCCGCCGCGCGGCGCATGCCCTCGGTGATGACGCCCACACGCGTCACGCCGGCGCCCTTGGCGGCGTCGATGACCATCACGATGTCACCATAGCGCAGGCTGCCGCCGGGGCGCGCTGGCGTGGCCGTGTCCGTCTGCGCTGGGGGCAGCGTCGCATCGAGGCCGCGCTGCGACAGCGGCATGGCCGCCACGAAGATGACGAGCAGCACCAGCAGCACGTCGATCATCGGCGTCATGTTCATGACCGCCGTCGCCTGGGGGAGGGAGGCATGTGAGAAGCGGCTCGCGGAGCACCCAACATGCCTCCCAGTTACGCCGTGGCGCAGAGGTGCTGGTCGGGCAGGTCAGCGTCCTCGGCATGCCTGAGGGCGACGGACGCCGCCCGAGCGAGTCTGTAGGGCGTCTGAAGACCGCCCTCTACCTACGCTGAGCGATGGCCGGGCCACCTGACCACCTCCGCTAAAGCTACGGTGGTCCGCCGTAGCCTTGGCGAAGGCGGAAGTGGCCCCCACGTACACGAAAAAGCCCGGGTCTGAAGACCCGGGCCCCACACTCATCGCTGGTCGGGCACATCTGAAGATGTGCCCCTACGAATGACTAGTCGCCGCCGGCGGCCGCGCGGCGCATGCCCTCGGTGACGATGCCGACCTTCTCGACGCCCGCGCCCTTGGCGGCGTCGATCACGGCCACGATGTCGCCGTAGCGCAGGTTGCCGGCGCCGGCGATGAACATCGTCTTGTCCTTGCGCTCCTCGAAGATTTCGCGCAACCGGACCTCGAGCTCCCTCACCGTCACCGCCTGCTTGTTGATGGTGATCTGCTTGTCGGGCGCGTACTCGAGCATGATCTGGCTGATATCCGGCTGCTGCTCCTGCTTGTTCTGCGTCTCCGCCGGCAGGTTCACATCCAGACCGCGCTGCGACAGCGGCAGGGCCGCCATGAAGATCACGAGGAGCACGAGCAGCACGTCGATCATCGGCGTGATGTTCATGTCCGCGTTGGCCTTCGGCATCTCTGCCTTGAAGACCGTCTCCGCGCCGAAATGCTGGTGGGCAGCCATTACTGCGCTCCCGCCGCGGCGGCGCGCTGCCGCGTTTCGGTGATGAGGCCCATGTCCTCGATGCCGGCCGCGCGAAGCGTGTCCATCGCCTCCATCACGGCGCCGTATTCAACGTCCTCGTCGGCCTTGATGATGACGATCTTCTCTTTCTTCTCCTCGAGCAGCTGCTCGATGCGGCGGCCGAGATCCTGCTGCTGCACCTGGACGGCGTTGACGAAGAAGCGCTTGTCGGCGGTGATGGCCACCACCGTCTGCTCCTGCGTCTCGGGCTTCTCGCTGGTGTTGGTGGCGATCGGCAGCGTCACCGCAACGCCCTGCTGCAGCAGGGGGGCGACGATCATCATGATGATGAGCAGCACCAGCATGACGTCCACGAGCGGCGTAACGTTGATGTCGGATTTGACACCACTGCTACTGCCTAACTGCATTGACATGGCGAAACTCCCTGTCTAACTAACGAGGCTGGGGGCCGGCCGCAAGGCCAGCCCCGCAAACCAATCTAGTGGGACGTCTTCTTGATGAAGTAGTCCACGAGCTCCGACGAGGAGTTGTCCATCTCGACGTTGAAGTATTCGAGACGGCCCTGCAGGTAGTTGTAGAACCACACCGCCGGGATGGCCACGAAGAGACCGAGCGCGATCTCGACGAGCGCTTCAGCGATACCGGCCGACACCGCGCCGATGCCGCCCGAGCCCGACGACGCGATACCGACGAAGGCGTTGATGACGCCGACGACCGTGCCGAGTAGACCCACGAACGGGGCCGTCGATCCGATGGTCGCGAGCGTGTTGACGCCCTTCTTCAGGTCCGACGTGGTGAGCGCCGTGGCGCGCTGAATCGAGCGGCGCACGGTGTCGAGCACGTCCTCACGGCCCATGCCGGTGTTGGAGTCCTGCTGGAACTGGTACTCCTGCAGGCCGGCGAGCACGACCTTGGCCAGGTGGCTGTAGCGGAAGTCCTTCGACTGCGACAGCGCGATGGCCTCCTTCAGGCGGCCGTCCTTGAGGTGCTTGGCAACCTGCGGGGCGTACAGCTTCGACTGTTCCTTGGCCTTGTTGTAGGTGTAGATGCGCTCGATGGCGACACCCACCGACCAGAACGACATGATGAACAGGATGACGGCGACGCCGATCGCGGTCGGACCCATCGAGGAGAACATGTCAATCAGGTTGAGGCCGGCGCCACCTTCCTGAGCAAAAGCCGGGGTGCCCAGGAGTACGAGTGCGAGCGCACCGCCCGTCACCTGTCCGAACTGCCGCATGTTGCGAGCTTCCATTACGTGTCCTCCGAGAAATGGTCCGAGAACCAGTCGCGATCTTGAATATGGTGGCTAACTCAGCGTGAACTGCACCGTCACGGTCATGATGACGGGCACGGGCACGCCGTTGAGCAGGGTCGGCGTGAACTCCCACTGCTTCACCGCGTCCAGCGCGGCCTGATCCAGCAGCGGGATGGAGCGGAGGACGCGCGCGTCCTGCACGCGGCCGTTGGGGCCGATCACCGCCTCGATGATCACCACGCCCTGCACGCGCGCGGACTGCGCGATGGGCGGGTAGACCGGCGGCACGTTCTTGACCTTGGTCGGCTGCTTGATGTTGCCGCCCACGCGAACCGGCGCGGCCGGCGGCGGCGGGGGCGGGGGCGGGGGCGGATCGGGCAGACCGCCCACGACGCCACCGACGACACCACCCGGCACACCGCCTTCGACGCCGGCGCTGCGATCAAAGTTGGTGTCGATCTTGGCTTCCGGCTTGATCTCGGCCGGCGCCTCGGTAGGCGCGGCATTCGGATTGGCCGGCGGTATTTCCGGCGGCTTGGCCGCTGCCGGTGGTGGCGGCGGCGGTGGCGGTGGGGGCGGAGGCGGCGGCGCCGCGACAAACGCCATCATCGATGGCGGGGTCGGCAGGATGTCGGCCGCCAGCAAGGGAATAATGACGATCGCGCCGATGACGGCCGTGTGAACCAGGATCGACACCGGAACGGTGTACCACTGCTGGTTCCCAATCTTCACGGACGATTCGACGACGTCGCCGAACATGCGTTCTTCGCGTGGCACCGGTGTTCTTCCTCCCTGCGATCGTCCGTTTAGCCCAGCCGAGCGGCCAAGTATGCCAGCCCGAAAAATCAGTGTCAACGAAGCGGAGGCCATAAGCAATGGCCTGGCGCCCTATCTGGCAAACCGGCTCAACGCCGGTCGCTATTTCTCACCCAGCTCGAATTTAGACACTCGGTTTCCCGTTAGGTTCCCCGATTAGCTCCTCGCAGCGGAGGGGCTGGGCCGGGGGATTGTAGGATCGCTCTTCCCTGGATCGCAAGGGACAAGATCGGTCCGAAATCCCCCGTTTTCACCCAATTCGGTGGTTTTTGTCAGTGCGACCCGCCGCCGATGCGCATTCCGTAGAACGACCGATACACGAACACCATCGAAATCAGGATGAAGACGGCCGCCAGAATGCTGGTGAGCCCCTGGTAATCGCCGCGAAGCCCTTCCGCAAGCGACACCGCGAGCAAGCCGAACAGCGTCGTGAACTTGATGACCGGGTTCAGCGCCACCGACGAGGTGTCCTTGAACGGGTCGCCCACCGTATCACCCACCACCGTCGCGGCGTGGAGCGGCGTGTTCTTCATCTTGAGCTCGGTCTCGACGATCTTCTTGGCGTTGTCCCAGGCGCCGCCCGCGTTGGCCATGAACACCGCCTGGTAGAGGCCGAAGAGCGCGATCGACACGAGGTAGCCGATGAAGAAGAACGACTCGACGAACGCGAACCCGAGCGTCGAGAAGAACACCGTGAGGAAGATGTTGAACATCCCCTTCTGC
>DASRPM010000058.1:0-2162 GCA_035646375.1 Vicinamibacterales bacterium | reverse complement strand
GGAGAGCTTGTGGAACTCGTCGAAGAACGTCTCGGTCGGCCACGCTCCGGACGGGGCGGGCGTGGCCTTGCCGGGCGGAGTGCTCATCGCGGCGAGCACGCCTTCGTGCGCCACGATCGTTGCCGTCGCCCCGAGGTCTCGAACCGCGCCGCCGAATCCACTCTGGCCGCCGGCGCGCCGGAACTGCGCGGCCGTCGCCAGACGCTCATTGCCGCCGACGTGTTCGGGCGCAGCGCTGGTGTTGATCACGTAGCGCATGCCCTGTGGGACACGCGGCGCGGTCACGAGCGCGTTGAAGTACGGGCTCGACCACGCCGGTGAACCGAACGCGCTCGGGCAATTGGCGCCGAAACAGGTGTTCGGTGCCGCCGGGTTCACCGCCGTTCGCGCCAGTTCGTTGAGCGCGGCCAGCACCTTATCCGACATCTGCGCCGATCCCGTGTTCACGACGGCAATCCCGTCTTTGCCGATCGACGCCGTGATGTTCGTGCCGTCGGCGACGAGCATGTAGATGTTTCCCTGCACCGGCAGGACGTGCACCTGGCCGTCGCGCGGACTCTGGTCGGCGATGCGTTTCGCGACATCGTTCGCCGAGCGCGAGACGGGCACGGTCAGCGCGGCGAGCGTCGTCGTGCCGGCCAGCACGCCGCGATATTCCGGATAGATGGTCTTGACGCCGCCGCGGGCGGCCTCGGCCGGGATCCAGTTCTCGGTCGCCAGGAACTCGCCGATGCCGCTGTTCTCGCCCGGCAGGAAGTGCGGGACGTGGTGCCTGTCGGTGCCACCGTTTTCGGCGAAGGACGATCCGCTGCAGTTCTCCGTCGCCGGGCCGGCGTTGGCGTCGTACGAATACGTGATCGACAGCACGTAGGGCTCGTCGAGGTAAATCGGGTCATCAACGACCTGGACGATCGTCATGATGTCGTCGCGGCGGGTGATGTATTCCGTCATCGTCAACATATCGCTCGTCTGCGGGCCGCCGCGCTTGAGGAACCCGTCCTTCAGGTGCGTCGTCGTGACCTTCAGCGTGTGCCCTTCCCACTGCGCCGTCGAAAACCCGCTCCAACTGTGCGGGGCGAAGGCCGGCGGATGCGGACGGTTGTCGACGTAGATGGGGCGATCCAGCGAGCGCATGAACTGCAGGCGGAAGCCGAGGATCTCGCGCGAGATCGGATCGAGCTCCTTGAGAATCCGCGTGCCGCCAACCCCGCGCCACTGGTGGGGCGCCGAATGCGGGCGGCACTGGTATTCGGGCGTGCCCCAGATCGACTCGGGCGTCGTGTCGGCGCGGAGGCGGCCCGCCTCGTTGAAGGCAAGGCCAAGGTAATCCGACAGTGAGGGCTGGCCCGGGTCCTCACCCTGATCGAGCCGCCATTCGCCGGCAATGTCCGGTGGACGGGCACCGCCACCCTGCGCCGACGTGCGGACGTTGAGGAGCGCCGCGGCCGCGGTGATGAGCAACACGGCCAGGAGCCGGGAACCGGTGAGCGCTAATCTGCTGGTCGCTGTTCTGCTAGCCACGACGCGGATGATAAGGTGAATCGCGTGAGCGACTCAACACGGATGCCGGTGGCGTTCGTTCCACACGGCGGAGGTCCGTGGCCGTTCGTCGAGATGGGCTTGCCGCCCGGGGAAGTCGCGGCGCTGAAGGAATACCTGCAATCGGTGCGGCAGCTGCCGGTGCGTACGCCGCGGGCGCTCCTGGTTGTGTCGGCACACTGGGAGGAGCCGGTGCCGACGCTGATGACCGCGGAGCAGCCACCGATGTTGTACGACTACTACGGCTTTCCACCGGAATCGTACCAATTGACGTGGCCCGCGCCCGGAGAGCCGGTGCTGGCGCAGGAGGTGTCGGCGCTGCTCGAACAGGCCGGCTTTCGCACGGGCGCCGACCCGGCGCGCGGCTTCGATCACGGCGCGTTTGTTCCGCTCAAGGTCGCCTATCCGGACGCAGATCTCCCGGCCGTCCAGCTGTCGCTGGTCCGCGGGCTCGATCCCGCGCACCACCTGGCGCTCGGCCGCGCACTCGCCCCGCTGCGCGATACAGGCGTGTTCATCGTCGGCAGCGGCATGACGTTTCACAATCTGCGCGCGTTCGGCGATCCACGCGCGGCCGGATATTCGGAAGCGTTCGACGAATGGCTGCGCGGCGTGATGCAGCG
>DASRPM010000057.1:0-13233 GCA_035646375.1 Vicinamibacterales bacterium | reverse complement strand
TCACCACGTGGATCGGCTCGTGTGCCCGCTCATCCTGCTGCAGGGGCTCGAGGACAAGGTGGTGCCGCCGAACCAGTCGGAGATGATGGCCGACGCGCTGCGCCGCAAGGGCCGTCCGGTGGCCTACATCACCTTCGCGGGTGAGCAGCACGGCTTCCGCAAGGCCGAGAACATCATCCGCAGCCTGGAGGCCGAGCTGTATTTCTACGGCGCGGTGTTCGGGTTCCAGCCGGCCGATCGCATCGAGCCGGTCTCCATCGAGAACCTGCCACGCTGAGCCCGCGCTCTGATACTGCTGGGCTCGCCCCTGTTTCACAGTATTCGGTCCCGGCCCTTCCGTCGTTGATCCCAGCAGCGTTAGACTCCGGCTCAACCGTCGGGCAGACAGCTCGCGTTTGGCCGCAAGACAGGAGGCGTAGATGAGAAGGACACTCTACTGGGCCTATTGGTCCGGGCTCGTGTTGATCGTCGCCGCGCTGGTGGGAACGGCAGGAACCAGCACCGTGGCTCAGGGGCGGAGCGGCGACCGCGTCGCGCAGGTGCCAGACCCACCGATGCGTCCGGACGGGCTCGGGCCACAGCTGGTCTGCGGCACACCGCACCCGGACCCCGAGACGGTGCGACTCGTCGAGGAATACACGTTACGGCGCGCCGACATCTCGGCCGAGCTCACGGCCAGCCACGTCGTCCCGGTGTACGTGCACGTCATTCACCAGTCCAACGGAACCGGCGGGGTCGTGACCACCGGGCAGATCAACAACCAGATCTCGATCCTCAACGCGGCCTATGCGACGTCGACGTTTTCGTTCTCGTTGGTGAGCGTGGACCACACCAACAACAGCACCTGGTACACCTGCGCCGGTGGGAGCTGCGAAACGCAGATGAAGAACGCGCTGCACAAGGGCGGCTCGAACGCGCTGAACATCTACGTGAACAACATGGGCGGCGGGCTGCTCGGTTGGGCCACGTTCCCCTGGCAGTACGCCTCGGCGCCGACGCTGGACGGCATCGTGGTCCTCTACAGCTCGTTCCCTGGTGGCAGCGCGGCGCCCTACAACCTTGGCGACACGGCTACTCACGAAGTGGGCCACTGGATGGGGCTCTATCACACGTTCCAGGGCGGCTGTAACGGTCAGGGCGACGGCGTCAGCGACACGCCGGCAGAGAGGTCGCCCGCGTTTGGCTGCCCGGTTGGCCGCGACTCGTGCAGGAACAAACCGGGGCAGGATCCCATCACCAATTTCATGGACTACACGGACGACGCGTGCATGAACGATTTCAGCTCGGGGCAGGATTCGCGCATGAACACGATGTGGGCGTCGTATCGCTGACCACCCGCGCCCTGGCGCGCGCCAGGGCGCTACTCCCTCGTGTCGCTCAGGACGCCCCAGTCCACCATCACCCGCCCGTTGCTGCACACCCACGCCGCTGCGCGGGTGCCGGTGCGCAGCACGCCCTTGCGCGTCTCGATGCGGGTCCAGTCGGCGGCGGTGAAGGGTTCGCCGAGCATGCGGAACAGCGCCGACGGGTCGTCGGTTCCGGGATGCGTGAGCGAAACCTGCTCGGTCGTGTCGGCGTCGGTCCGGATGCGAAGCGTCGTCGTGCCGATCTGGCGCTGATAGCCGATGACGACGCCCGTATAGACCGTCAGGTTGTTCCGGTCACACGCGAAGGTCTCAGGGGCACGTTGCCGCCCCGCACGCTGCGTGGCGTGAAGACCCTCGACCGCGGGAACGAGCAGGCAGACCGACGCGAGAGCGATGGCACTGGGCCTCACGACCCGAGGGTACTCCCCAAAGCCCCAAGGCCCAAGGCCGGCAGCGTCAGCGTCAGCTCCGCGTCTGCACGTGGATGAGGGTGAATTCGGCGCCGCTGCCGCGCGGCTTCACCGAGACGATGTGGTTGTCGGCCTCGCTGCCGGCGCCGAGCTGGATCTCGTCGCGTGAACGCTGCTTGCAGCGCGGTGCGGACTCGCCGTCCTTGAAGTCCAGGTCGCCGTGGCATTCCGTCACGGCGCCGAACTTCGCGAGCTCCTTCTTGTAGTAGTCGACAATCGCCTCGGTGTCGGCCGTGTCCTCATAGCGCGCCACCGCCACCTTGACGCCGAAGAAGCCGCCTTCGATGTTGACGTTGGCGTTCTCGTGCTCTTCGTCGCGGAGGGCGCGCGCGCCGGCGTGCACGGCGAGGCCGGTGTCGGGCGGCGTGTCGGCGTCGGCTTTCACCGACAGGTTGCCGACCGGCGTCGTGATGCTCACGTTCTTGTTGCGGCCGTCGTCGTCCTTGTCCACCGAGATGCCGCAGCCCGCCGTGACGGGCAGGAGTCCGAGGAGAACGAAGAGCGCGGGGCGAAGAGCACCGGTTCTCATGAACAGCCTCCCAGTTTGCATGCCGGTGTAGACGGGGGAGCCTCCGGCCGGGTTCCGCGACAGGGCCGGCGGGACCAGGGACCAAGGACCTTAGATCGGGTGGGCGCGGACGACGCGGTCGTTCAGCTCTACTCCGAACCCCGGGCGCGACGGGACCGCAATCGACCCTTGGACGAACTGCTCGGCTGGTTCGAGCACCTCCGACCGCCAGGCCGCTTCGCCCCACTGAAGCTCCAGCAGGCGGAAGTTCCGCAGCACGGCGCACACTTGCACCGACGCCGCCGTGGAAACCGGCCCACTCGGGTTGTGTGGCGCCACCGCTACGCCGTCGGCGTCCGCCATCGCGGCAATCCGCGTCAGCTCGAGCAGCCCGCCGCAGTGCTTCACGTCGGGCATGATGACGTCCACCGCCTTCGTGCGGGTGAGCGGCGCGAAGCCCGACACGCCGAACAGCACCTCGCCGCCCGCCATCGGCTGACTGATGCGCCGGCGGATCGCCAGCGTCTCGTCCAGCTTTTCCGGCGCCACGGGCTCCTCGTACCACGCCAACCGCACGGGCTCGAGCTCCTTGGCCACGCGGACGGCAAGCTCCACGTCGAAGAAGCTGTGGCAGTCCACCATGATCTCGACGTCCGGACCGACGGCGTCGCGCATCGCGCGGGCGGCGAGGATGCCGGATTGGACGGCCGCGCCGATGCGGTCCGGCGGCGATCCCACGGGAGGAAAGCCGTCCCACGGCGCCGCCTTGATCGCGCGGAATCCGTCGGCGTTCGCCGCGCGCGCCGCGTTCGCGAACCCCTGCGGGACGCGCGGCGTGGTGGCGCGATTGACGTTGGCGTAGACCGGCAGCCGGTCGCGCACCGCGCCGCCGAAGAGCGCCGAGGCCGGCACGTCCAGCGCCTTGCCGGCCAGGTCCCACAGCGCCTGCTCGATCGCGCTGAATGCGGTGGCCTGCACCAGCCCCTTCGACGCCAACGCGAGCCCGCGCTGCCGGAAGCTCTCGATGTCGAGCGGCGAGCGCCCCTGCACGAGCTCGAACAGCCCGCGCAGTTCGGTCTCCATGCGCGCGGCGTCGGCGCGCGTCGTGTTGGCGAACCCGAACGCGTCCGAGGCCTCGCCGAGCCCGGTCAGGCCGGCATCAGTCCGCAGCCGGACGATCAGCCACACGGTGCGCTCGGTGGCGCGCACCGGCAGGAGCTCGAACGCGGTCACTTTCAATCGTGGGGCCGCCTCGAGCCAGCGGGGCGCGAGCCACGCGCCGGCAGCCGCGCCGCAGACCGTCAGGAACGTGCGCCGGGTGGGGGGCATCGCGCCTGTGATATATCACGGCCGGTATGGTGTCGCAGCGCGTCAACGCGGAGCGCGTGATGCTGCTGGCGTGGCCGCGCGCCATTCTGCTGCAGGTGGCGCACCCGCTCGTGGCGGCCGGCGTCGCCGAGCACAGCAGCTTCGCCGATGGCGGCTTTGCCGCGGTGCACCGTCTCTGGCAGACGGTGCAGGCGATGCTCGCGCTGTCGTTCGGCGACGAAGTGGAGCAGCAGGGGGCGATCAAGGGCATCCTCGCCATTCATCGCCGCGTGCACGGCACGCTTCGCGAGGCAGTGGGTCCGTTCGCCGCCGGCACCCGCTATTCCGCCGAGGACCCGGACCTGGTGCTCTGGGTCCACGTGACGCTGCTCGAGTCGATGGTGCTGGCGCACGACGCGCTGCTGTCGCCGCTCTCCGGCGAAGAGCGCGACGCTTACTGCGCCGAGTCGGCGTGGGTACCCGTGGCGCTCCTCGCGCGCAAGGAGGACGTGCCCACCACCTGGCAGGCCGCGCAGGACTACCTCCAACGCGTCCATGCCTCGGGAACCCTGGCGGTCGGACGGGACGGCCGCGCCGTGGGGCAGGCCGTGCTCTCGCCGCCGCTCGGGCCGCTGGCGATGCCGCTCACGGCGATCGTGCGCTTCCTCACGCGCGCCTGGCTGCCCGAAGACGTCCGGCGCCTCTACGGATTGTCGTGGAGTGAGGCCGACGCGCGGCGGCTGCCGCGCGTCCTGACGGCCATGCGCGCGGCGCGGCGGGTGCTGCCCGCGCGCGCCGCGCAATGGTCCGAAAGCCGCAAGACGGTCAGGTAAGTCAGGTAGGTCTGGCCCTAAGTCTCAAGCCGTCACTTCTTGGCGCCGGAGTATTCCAACATCTGCGTGGTCAAGTCCAGCGGGTACGACACCTTCACGTCGGTGATGGCGCCCGTGGCGTCGGTGACCGGCGTCAGCTTCGGCATCACGAAGCCGCTGTAGGAGGGCAGCTTGAGCGCCTCCACGCGGGCCAGCACCTCGTCGCGCAGCTTGGCGTCGAAGTGGATGCCGTGCGCGTCGAAGAGCGCCTTGGCGGCGGCGTAGTCGCCGGTGGACTTGATGCGCTGCACCTCGGCCAGGAGCTTTCCGGCGCCGTCGCGGAACGCCTTCGGGTCCACCATCACGTAGTAGGTCTTGTTGTCGCGCTGCCGCACCTCGATCGCCTTGGTGTTGGCCATCAGCCACCGCACGATCATCTGGCGGTTGCGCATGTGGTCTTCCTCGATCTGGGTGCCGCGCCGCACGCGCCGCAGCTGCGTGATGGCGTTGCGGGTATAGAGCTCGTACTCGGTGCGCGCGATCGCTTCCTGCTCGGCGGCCGGCACGATGCCGAGCTCCGCCAGCTTCGGGTCGCTGAGGAAATAGAGGCCCACGAGATCGGCGCGCCCTTCCTCGAGCGCCGAGAAGTACTCCTTGATGGCGTCCTGCGGCGAGCCCTTGAAGCCGTCGGCCTGGCGGCCCGACGCGTGGCCAATCACCTCGTGCATGTCGGTGAGGAGCTCGGCCGACAGCGCGCCGTGCTTGTTGGTGCGCTCGGATTCCTCGGGTGTCCACGAGAACTCGCTTCGCATCGTGCCCGGCGTGCCGTTGTCGCCGGCTTCGCGGACGTTGCTCAAGCTCACCGATTTGCTGCCATGCTGCTCGCGGATGGTCTGATCGTTGGGCAGGTTGATGCCGACCGGCGTCACCGGGCCCGAGTCGCCGGTCTCCACCACGACGTCGATGGCGTTGGCCACGATGCCCTTCACCATCGGCTTGCGGAACTTCGCGTCGTACGGCATGCGGTCCTCGAACCACTGCGCGTTGTCGGCGAACTTCTGGATGCGCAGGGTCTTCTCGCGGTTGACGTAGAAGACCACCCCTTCCCAGCCGCCCTTCACGCCGCGCGCGTCCAGATACACCTCGATGAAGCCGTTGATGGTGTCCACGGGCGACGAGGTGTCCTTCACCCACGCGATGTCGTATTTCTCGCGGTCGGCCTTTTCACCCGTGCGGTAGAACTGCACCAGCGCGCGCAGCGCGGCCGCCATCGGCTCGGTGGCAAACGGAATCGCCGCCTCGAGGTGCTTCACGACCTCGGTAATCTCCTTCGAGTAGCGGCCGCCGATGCGGTAGACCTCCTCGACGAGCTTCCCGTCCCGCTTCACGAGACGGGAGTTGAGCCCGTACTTCTCGGTGAAGCCCTTGAGGTCGGCGAGGCTGACGCCGGAGTAGAGGTTGTTGGCGCTGGCGGTCAGGATGTCTTTGCCAGGCGGCGGTGTCTTTGCCGTGGCGATGGGATCGACGGCGGCGTCGAAGAACATCGGGTTCAGCCGCGCCAGCATGGTGTCGAGCGACTCGTTGGCGGGCGGCTGCACCGTCGCGCCGTTCTTGACGGCGGTCTTCACCGCGGCGGCGAGTTTCTCGGGCGTCGTCTGGAGCAGGAACTTCTGCGCCGTGAGGTTGTTGAAGGGCCCGTTGTTGATCCAGAACAGCTTCGTGTAGCGCTGCACCTGCGCCAGCGTCTCGGCGTCGACGCCCTGTGGATGGGTGACGACGGCTTCGAGCAGCGCGCGCATCTCGAGCGCGTAGCGGTGCTTCTGATCGATGAAGATGTCGCGCCCGGCGATGGCCGCCTGGTACAGATGCCAGACGAGCGTCTTCTCCTTGAGCGACAGCTCGTTGAAGCCGTCGGCATAGAGCTGGATGACCGAGGCGTCGTCCACCGTCTCGAGCAGGTACTTCCGCCCGGTCGCTGGCGCCGCGGCCGGCGCGGTGGCGGTCGCGGCAGGCGCCTCGGATTCGGTGCCGAAGCCGATGCTGCAACCGCCGTTTCCGCTGCCACAGGCGGCCGTGAAGACCGCCGCCAGGACGATGATCCGCTTGTCGATTCGTGTCGTCGCGTTAAGCACCGTGCCCCCCTTGCCCTTGATACTATGTCGGTTTCCAAAGGAGATCGGATTCGTGCACTACATGCTCATGTACGACGTCGTGGACGATTACGTCACCCGCCGGGCGCCGCTGCGGGCGGCACACATCGGTCTGGCCCGTGAGGCCGTGGCGCGGGGCGAGCTCGTGCTCGGCGGCGCGCTCAACCCGCCCGAAGGGGTCATGCTACTGTTCCGGGGCGATTCGCCGGCCGCGGCCGAAGCGTTTGCGAAGGCCGACCCCTACGTCCAGAACGGTCTGGTCCGGAGTTGGAGAGTGCGCGAGTGGACGACGGTGGTCGGCCCGGACGCGCAGGTGAAGCTGCCCGACGTAATCAGCTGAACGCGTAGGGGCACATCTTCAGACGTGCCCGACAAAGGAACGCCGTTAAGGCGTTCCGGTAGATAGATGGAGACACCGATGACGAAGAGCATTCTGGCGGCCGTCGGGCTGACGGCGGCGTTCGCGGCCGGCTTTGCGGTGCGTGGGTTCGTACCGGGCGAGCCGGTGGCGTATGCGCAGTCCAACCGCGTGTTCGAGCTGCGCACCTACACGGTGCCCGCCGACAAGCTCGAGGCGCTGCACAAGCGCTTCCGCGACGAGACGGTGCCGAAGTTCTTCCCGCGCCACGGCATGGCCAACGTCTGGTACGGCAAGCCGATGGACGCGCCGTTGTCGCAGACCACCATGGCCTACATGATCGGGTTCCCGAGCCGCGAGGCGGCCAAGAAGAGCTGGGATTCGTTCCGGGCCGATCAGGACTGGGCCAGAGTGGCCAAGGGGTCGGGTGTCGGACCGGTGAAGATCGAGTCGGTGTACTTCGAGCCGGCGGACTACTCGCCCCTGAAGTAGGGCGCAGGGCGGTCTGAAGACCGCCCTCTACGTACAATCCCTTCAGTGTCCGCTGCTGCCGCCCCGAGCACGGGTCTGCCCGGCGCGCAGTCGCATCGGGTCATCTTCATCGACCTGGCGCGCGCGCTCGCCGTGTTCTTCATGCTCTACGGCCACACGATCGACGCCCTGCTCGCCCCGGGCTACCGCGGCGGCGTGTGGTTCGACGCGTGGCAGTTCCAGCGTGGGCTCACGTCGAGCCTGTTCCTCATCCTCGCCGGCTTTGCGTTCAGCATCGCCACCGGACGCCACTGGTCGTCGCACATCCGCATGACGCCCTCCTGGTGGCGCCGGGTGCGACGCTTCGCCTGGTTCGTCTTTCTCGGCTACTCGCTGCACTCGCCGGTGGGCCGGGCCGTGGACCTCAAGTACGCCACCGAGGCGGCGTGGCGCACGTTCTTTGCCGTGGACGTGCTGCAGCTGATTGGCGTCACGTTCATCGCGGTGCAGTGCCTGGTGCTCGTCACGCGCACGCGCGTGCGCTTCACGTGGACGGCCGTTCTCCTGGCGATCATCCTCGTGGCCATCTCGCCGACCTTCTGGGCGATCGACTGGAGCCGCTGGCTGCCGATGTGGGCCTGGGGCTATCTGTCGCCGGTGCTGGGGCCGTCGTTTCCGCTCTTCCCGGCCGTGCCGTGGTCGGCGTTCGTGCTGGTGGGGGCTGCGCTCGGGCAGATCTACTCGAGCTGGGGCGGCTCGCACCTCGACGGTTTTGCGAACCGCGTGCTGCTGCTTCCCGGAACCCTCATGGTGGCGGCGGGCTACGGCGCCGCCTACCTGCCGCTGGCGGTCTTCGCCAACGGAGCGCGCAGCGTGCTGCCGGTGGACCTCCTCATCCGCACCGGCGCGTGCCTCGCGATCATGGGCGTCATCGCCCACGCGAGTCAGCGCGTGGTGCGCCTGCCGCGCGTGTTCGGCGCGGTGGCGCAGGAGACGCTCGTCATCTACTTCTTCCACCTCTGCGTGATTTACGGGTCGGCCTGGAGCTACGGGCTGGTGCAGTTCTACGGCGCCTCGCTCGGGCCGGCGCAGACCGCGGCCATCGTGGGAGGGCTCGTGGTGGCGATGTCGGCGATGGCGTGGTGGTGGAACTGGCTGAAACACGCCCGGCCTCGCGCGGCCCGCTACACCGCGTTCGCCGGTTGCGTCGTACTGATTGGCGGCATTCTGTTCTAGAGTTGGTCAAAAGCCGTCTCGCCTCTCGAATCCAGAGCGGGGCCGCTGTATGATCGCCACCTCTCCAGGCCTGAGGGGTCAGGGATTCGGAGGGGGCTCCCAATGTTTGACGCCCTGTTTCAGGCGCTCTTTTCGTATCGTCCCGTCGTCTTCCAACAGGGCGAATTCCGGTTCGATCTCACCGGCGCGTCGCTCTTCGCCGCCGTGCTGGCCGCAGTGGCGGCGGGGCTGGCCGTTTTCACGTACCGCCGCGTCCAGGTAACCCAGGGGCGCCCCCGGGATCGCGTCATCCTCACCGCGATTCGCCTCGCGATCCTCGGCCTCCTCCTCTTCTGTCTCTTCCGTCCGACGCTGGTCGTGCGGGCAGCCGTCAACCAGCAGAACGTCGTGGCCGTCCTGCTCGACGACTCGAGCAGCATGCAGATCCCCGATGCCGGCGGGAAGACGCGTGGGCAGTGGGTCCAGGACGAGTTCGGGGTGCCCACGGCGCCGCTGCTGAAGTCGCTCGGCGACCGCTTTCTGGTGCGCGTTTTCCGTTTTTCCTCCGCGGCCTCCCGGGTTCAGTCGGCCAAGGAGCTGACGTTCAACGGGTCGCAGACCAAGCTCGGCGCAGCCTTCGACGGCGTCCGTGAAGAGCTGGCCGGCCTGCCGGTGGCGGGCGTCGTGCTGGTGTCCGACGGCGCCGACACGAGCGAGGCGTCGCTCAGCCAGGCGATGCTCGGCCTCAAGGCCGAGAAGCTGCCGGTGTTTGCGGTGGGCGTCGGCAGCGAAGCGCTGCCGCGGGACATCCAGGTGGACCGCGTGACCGTGCCGCGCACGGTGCTCAAAGGCGCGTCGCTGCTGCTCGACGTCGTGGTGGCGCAGACCGGCTTCAACGGCCGCACCGTGACGGTGGACGTGGAAGACGACGGGCGCATCATCGGTTCGGAAAAGGCCGTGCTGCCCACCGACGGCTCGCCGGCCACGGTGCGCGTGCGCGCCGTGGCGTCGGAGTCGGGGCCGCGTCTGTTCAAGTTCCGCGTCGCGCCGCAGGACGGCGAGGTGGTGCCGCAGAACAACGCGCGGGAGGCGCTGGTGAACGTGCGCGACACCCGCGAGCGCATCCTCTATTACGAAGGCGAGCCGCGGTTCGAGATGAAGTTCATCCGCCGCGCCGTGGCCGACGACAAGAACCTGCTGTCGGTGGCGCTGCAGCGCACGGCCGACAACAAGTACATGCGGCTCGACGGCGAACCCGAGGAGGTCGTGGGCGGCTTCCCGAAGACGCGCGACGAGCTGTTCCGCTACCGCGGTCTGATTCTCGGCAGCGTGGAGGCGGGCGCGTTCTCCGGCGACCAGCTGCAGATGATTGCGGATTTCGTCGATCGGCGCGGCGGCGGCCTGCTGATGCTGGGTGGCCCGCGCGCGTTTGCCGAGGGCGGTTACGGCGGCACGCCGGTGGCCGACGCGCTGCCGCTGCAGATCGATCCCAAGGTGCGGGCGTCGGATCCGGCACCGCTGGCGCGGCTGAAGGTGGCGCCCACCAAGGCGGGCGAGGCGCACGCCGTGACGCAGGTCATGCCCACGCAGGCCGCGTCGGTCGCGCGCTGGGGCCAGCTGCCGCAAGTGAGCAGCGTCAACGCGCCGCTGCCGCTCAAGGCGGGTGCCACCGCCCTCCTCACCGGCGTGGACCAGCGCGGCCGCAACCAGATCGTGCTCGCGTCGCAGAGCTTCGGCCGCGGCAAGGCGATCGCCTTCACCGCCCAGGATTCCTGGGAGTGGCAGATGCACGCCACGATTCCGCTCGAGGATCAGACACACGAGCAGTTCTGGCGCCAGCTGATGCGTTGGATGGTGGACGGCGTGCCTGACGTCGTGGACGTGCGGATGACCGATCGCGTCGAGCCGGGCGAGCCGGTGCAGATCGACGCCCGCGTCGTGGACAAGTCGTTCGTGGAGAAGAACGACGCCACCGTGGTGGCTCATGTGGTGCGGCCGGGCGGGGCCACGGTGAACGTGCCGCTCCAGTGGACCGGCGAGCGCGACGGCCAGTACCGCGGCCTGTTCGTCAGTACGGAGGCTGGAGCCTACGAAGTGACGGTGGATGCCACGCAGGGGAACGAGACGCTGGGGTCGGGCACCGGCTACGTGCGCGCCGCCGCCGGCGACGCGGAGTATTTCGATCCGGTGATGCACGCCGCGCCGCTCCGCCGCATCGCCGAGGAGACCGGCGGCCGGTTTTACACGGCCGACTCGGTGACCAACATCGCCGAAGACGTCCGCTACGGCGGCCGCGGCGTGACGGCCGTCGAGCAGCGCGAGCTCTGGAACATGCCGATCATCCTGATGGCCCTCATGGTGCTGGTGTGCGCCGAGTGGGGCTACCGGCGCCTCGTGGGGCTGGTGTAGGGGACTGGTGTAGCCCGATGCTGAAGGCTTTTCTCCTGATCGTCGTCGGCCTCGCGGGCGACCCCGAGCACGGCAAGACGTTCCACACGTGGGGGACCAACCTGGCGCAGGCGTCCGAGAAGCTCGGCATCGCGTCCGAGAACATGGCGTTCCTCGTGGACGCGCCGGCCGAGGGCGATCAGAAAGTGACGGGCCGCGCCACCAAGGACGAGGTGGCCAAGGCGCTGCAAGGGTTCGGCGCGCGGGCCGGCGCCAACGACGTCGTGTTCGTGGTACTCATCGGCCACGGCAGCTACGACGGCCGCGCCGCCAAATTCAACATGCCCGGCCCCGACATGACGGCGGCCGACTTCAACGCGCTCTTCACCAAGCTGCCGACCAAGCAGATCGTGTTCGTCAACACCGCGAGCGCCAGCGGCCCGATGGTGGCCGATCTGTCGGGCGCGAGCCGCACCATCGTCACCGCCACCCGCAGCGGCGCCGAGCAGTACGCGACGCTCTTCGGCGGCTTCTTCATCGACGCGCTGGTGTCCGAGGCGGCCGACAACGACAAGAACAAGCGGGTGAGCGTGCTCGAAGCGTTTTTGTTCGCCAAGGCCGAGGTGACCAAGGCCTACGAACGCGAAGGGCTGCTGGCCACCGAGCACGCCCTCCTCGACGACAACGGCGACAAGGACGGCAGCCAGGATCCGGGCGCCACCGGCAAGGACGGGCGCGTCGCCAACATCGTCTCGCTCGGGACCGTCGGCGGCGACAACCTGCCCAGCGACCCCAAACTGCGCGCGCTGTATCTCGAGCGGCGCGAGCTCGAACGGCGCGTCGAGTCGCTCCGCCTGCTCAAGGAGAGCATGGAGCCCGGCCGCTACACCTCGGAGCTCGAGAAGCTGGTGACCGCGATCGCGTTGAAGACGCGTGAAATCCGCACGGCCGAAGGACGCTAAAGGAGCCCATAGCCGATGAGTGACCGCAACTCCACCATGAGCCAGCCCGTCGATCTGCAGTCGCCGGACGACATCGCCCTGGCCGATCGGATGAACGCCGGCCGGCAGCAGATCGTCAGCGAGCTCAAAAAGCTCATCATCGGCCAGGACGAGGTGATCAACCAGGTCCTGATGACGCTGTTCGTCGGCGGCAACAGCCTGATCGTCGGCGCGCCGGGCCTGGCCAAGACGCTGCTGATCTACACGATCTCGCGCGTCCTCGACCTCAAGTTCTCGCGCATCCAGTTCACGCCCGACCTGATGCCGTCCGACATCACGGGCACCGACCTGGTGCAGGAAGACGCCACCACCGGCCGGCGGCAGATGGTGTTCGCGCCCGGCCCGATCTTCGCCAACATCGTGCTCGCGGACGAGATCAACCGCACGCCGCCGAAGACGCAGTCGGCGCTCCTCGAGGCGATGCAGGAGCACCGCGTCACCATCCAGGGGCGCACTTACCAGCTGGCGGAGCCGTTCTACGTGTTCGCCACGCAGAACCCGATCGAGCTCGAAGGCACGTATCCGCTGCCGGAAGCGCAGCTCGACCGCTTCATGTTCCACATCATCATCGAGCACCCGCCGTACGACGAGGAGATAGACGTGGTGCGGACCACGACGGCGAATCTCGCGCCCGAATTCAGCCGGCCGGTCTCCGGCGAGGATCTCATCGCCTTCCAGCGTCTGGTGCGCAAGGTGCCGGTGGCCGAGCCGGTGATGCGCCACGCCCTCGACCTCGTGCGCGCCAGCCGTCCGAAGGACAGCACGTCGCCGGACATCGTCAAGAAGTTCGTCGCCTTCGGCGCCAGCGTGCGCGCGGCCCAGTATCTGGTGCTCGGCGGCAAGGCGCGGGCGCTCACGAGCGGCCGCTACCACGTGAGCTTCGAGGACGTCCGCGCGCTGGCGCACCCGGTGATGCGCCACCGCATCATCACCAACTTCCACGCGCAATCGGAAGGCGTGACGAGCGACGCCGTCGTCGATCGCCTTCTGCAAGCCGTCCCGCTACCGCGTTCGGGAATGTAGGCAGAGTGGGCAGAGTGGGCGGAGTGGGGAAGACGGCGTGAGTACCGAAACTCACGAGATTCCCGGCGCGCGCTTCATGGACCCGAAGGTCCTGGCGCGCATCGGCAACCTCGAGCTCGTGTCGCACGCCGTCGTGGACGGCTTCATCAACGGCCTCCACAA
>DASRPM010000056.1:0-2228 GCA_035646375.1 Vicinamibacterales bacterium | reverse complement strand
ATCATGGTGGCCGGCGGCACCGCCGGCCGCTTCTCGATGGCGGTGCCGGGCTGGCTGGGCACCCGCAACGGGACACGGCCATTGACACGCTTGATACAGTTCGACTGAAGACCGCCGCCCGCCGGAATTTCACGTTGACAGCGGACCCCGCCTCATGTAATTCTTGCCGCGGTTGTAGGTTCACACGGAGTAAGGAACGATTGAAGAGATCGGGACACGACGCCGCGCGGACCACCCAGGCCGCCGCGGCGTTTTTGTTTGCCTGCCAATACCGGCAGGTAACCCCGCGATGACCGCGGGCGCACGCAGGGGCTGCTGAAGACCCCCGAAGAGTGAGGTCAGAAGGAATGGCACAGGGACAGGTGAAGTGGTTCAACGATGCGAAGGGTTATGGCTTCATCACGCAGGAAGGTGGCGAAGACGTCTTCGTCCACTACAGCGCCATCCAGGCCCAGGGCTTCAAGTCCTTGGCCGAAGGTGACCGGGTCGAGTTCGAAGTGACCCGCGGCCCCAAGGGTCTTCAGGCAGCGAACGTCCGCAAAGCGTAAATTCCCCACCTGTCGCTTCTGCCCGGGCCCGGCAACGGGCCCGGGTGCTCTTTCGAACCCACCGGGAAGAAGCCGCAGAACAAAACCAGAAAGGTAAACGACCAGCTCATGACCTCCTTCAATGACCTCCCGCTCAGTGCGCCGATGCTCGATGCCGTGGCGCAAGCGGGGTATGAAACGCCCACGCCGATCCAGGCACGGGCAATCGGCCGCGCGCTCGAGGGCCGCGATCTGATCGGCTGCGCCCAGACCGGCACGGGCAAGACAGCCGCATTCGCGATCCCGATCATCGAGCGCCTGTGCGCGTCGCGTCCGGGCGCGGGCGCCAGGGCACTCGTTCTCGCGCCGACGCGGGAGCTGGCCCTGCAGATCGCGCAGACGTTTGCCATGCTCGGCGGCGCTCGCGGCATTCGCACGGTGACTCTCATCGGCGGCGAGGCGATGGGCCCGCAGCTGGCGGGCCTCGCGCGACGGCCTGACGTCATCGTGGCCACGCCGGGTCGCCTCTTCGATCATCTCGAGCGTCGCAGCGCGACGCTGAGCTCCGTGCGGATCGTGGTGCTCGACGAGGCAGACCGCATGCTCGACATGGGCTTCGCGCCACAGGTCGAGCGCATTCTCGCGGTCACCCCGCTCGACCGGCAGACGCTCTGCTTCTCGGCCACGATGCCGGAGGCCGTGGAGCGCCTGGTGCGCAGGCACCTGTCGCGACCTGAACGTGTCGACGTCGGCACCATCGCCAAGCCGGTGGCCGCCGTCACGCAGCGTCTGTACGCGACGGACAGCCGGGACAAGACGCCGCTCCTGCTGCGATTGCTCGGCGAGGGCCGCGGCCAGACACTGGTGTTCACGCGAACGAAGCATCGCGCCGATCGTCTCGCGCGCGCCGTGGCCGCCGCCGGCCATCGCGTGACGCGGTTGCACGCCGACCGCACGATGTCGCAGCGCCGCGAGGCGCTCGACGGCTTCCGCGCCGGGCGCTATCGCGTGCTGGTGGCGACGGACATCGCCGCGCGCGGCATCGACGTGCCGGAGATCGCCCACGTGGTCAACTTCGACCTCCCGCAGACGGCGGAGGATTACATCCATCGCATTGGCCGCACCGCGCGCGCCGAGGCGACCGGACAGGCGACGAGCTTTGCCACACCCGAGGAACGGGAGCAGCTGCGCGCGATCGAGCGGCATCTCGGCCACCCCGTGCCGCGGAGCTGACGCACAAGCTCGCAACACCCGACCCGCGTGGGTCGGATCAACGAGGAGCGCTGAGACGCTCCGGAAGGACAGTAGAGATGGCAACCGGTACCGTGAAGTGGTTCAACGATGCGAAGGGCTTCGGCTTCATCACTCAGGAGGGTGGCGAGGACGTGTTCGTTCACTTCAGCGCGATCCAGGCGCAGGGCTTCAAGAGCCTCGTCGAAGGCGACCGCGTGGAGTTCGACGTCACGCGTGGCCCGAAGGGCCTGCAGGCGGCCAACGTCCGCAAGGCCTAGCATCCGACCGGATTGCCCCGCGCCTGCGTGGCGCGGGGCAGCCCGCCCGTTGTAAAAATGAAAGCCCCGACGATGGCTGCGGCGCGTGATGCTTTCTACTCGCGCGTCGCGCCGCCCCGCTGGTGAGGCGGGATCGTCGGGGCCGGTGGTGCCTGGACTCCCAGGCGCGCCACCTGGAGCTAGCGTGGAC
>DASRPM010000055.1:0-24424 GCA_035646375.1 Vicinamibacterales bacterium | reverse complement strand
GCAGAAGATGATGGACGCGGGCCACGACGCCGCAGCACTCAGCCCGCGGATGGAGCGGTGGATGACGACCGCGGCGAAGTGGACGAAAGGGCGCGGCGTGATCGTGAAGGCGCGCGGCGGGCTCACCGCCTTCGGGCAGGACCTCGACGACGACGAGATCCGCTATCTACACGCGGTCGTCAGGAAAGCACTGGTCGGTGACGCGCGTCGGGCGGGCTGAAGCCCGCCCGCTACATCAGCGTACGTAGAGGGCGGGCTTTCGCCCGCCCTGCCTAATCGCACGCTTCGGTAATACAGATCGACTCCAGCGTGCGGCCCATCGGCGGCGCCGGCAGCCCCTTCTCGGTCAGCAGCTTGCGCAGCAGCGCGCCCGCCTCGGGATGCGCGATGGCCG
Organism: Vicinamibacterales bacterium; assembly: GCA_035646375.1. Taxonomy (GTDB): domain Bacteria; phylum Acidobacteriota; class Vicinamibacteria; order Vicinamibacterales; family UBA2999; genus DASYRM01. Next base: position 24,030 of record DASRPM010000055.1, on the reverse strand, counting down.
ACTGCACGCCGACGCGTACGAGGCCGTCGGCGTAATCCACCGGCTGCCAGGTGTGCACCGCGAGCTTGCCGCCGCGGTTGTCGGTGTTGCCGTAGTCGCGCACGTCGAGCTTTGCACCGTGGTCGGCGAGCACCTGGATGACGTCGGCGCGCCCCTTGTGCGCCGCGCCGTGCAGCGCCGTCCGGCCGGTGTCGGCCTGCAGGTTCACGTCGAGGCCGAGGTCGACCAGCATCTTCACGGCCTCGAGCGTCGCCTTGGGCGACCACTCGTAGGTGATGCCCTCCACCCAGCCGATTCCCGCGGCGACGTGCAGCGGCGACACGTTGAGCACCGTGTTGATCTTCGGGTCGGCGCCGCGCCCGATCAGCAGCTTCATCAGCTCGACGTCGCCCGACTGCGAGGCGCGCAGGAACGCGGTGGCGCCGTTCTCGTCGAGCCACTGGTTGGTGAAAACCGTCCGCGTCTCGGTACTGTCCTTCAGACGGGCGTTCACGTTGGCGCCCTTGTCGAGCAGCAGCCGGATGAAGTCCAGGTGATCCATGTCGCCCTTGCGGACGGGATAGTCGCCGGACTCGATGTTGCGGTTGTCGGTGGCGAGGTAGAGCGGCACCCAGTCGCCCTTGTTGCCCAGGTTCGGGTTGGCGCCGCGATCGAGCAGGTACTTGCCCAGCTCGTAGTAGCGGTTCTGCGTGGCGACGAGCAGCGGACTCCAGCCGTAGCCGGTCGTCTGGTTCACGTCGGCGCCCGCGTCGAGCAGCACCTTCACCGAGTCGAGATCGTTGGCGCGCACCGCGTAGACGAGCGGCGTCAGCTGCCCGCCGTCGGACGGCGCGTTCCGGTTGCGCCCGATGCCGGCCGCGACCGCCGCGTCGTCCTGATCGAAGTTGGCGCCGTCGCCGCGGCCACGGGCCGCCCCACGGCCACGGCCACCGCCGCCCCCGCCGCCGATGCCGCGCCCGCCGCCGAGCGCGCTCAGGTCGCCCAGGTCGAGCGCCCGGCCCGCCGCGAGGGCCGCACCCTGTGCCGCCACCTGCTTGCGCGGGTCGTTGGCCTTACCAAGCGCGGGTCCGCGGCCGCGCGGCGCCGGGTTCGACCGCGCCTTGAGATCGGCACCGCGATCGATGAGCAGCTTGATCGCCGGCGCATGCCCTTCGTCGGCCGCCCACATCACCGGCGTGGTGCCGCGCAGCGTATCCTTGGCGTTCGGATCGGCGCCCTTGTCGAGCAGCACGGCCATGGCCGCCACGTTGCCCGTGCGCGACGCGATCATCAGCGGCGTGCGGCCGAGCGGCAGCTTCTCGTTCGCGTCGGCGCCGGCTTCGATCAGCGCGCCCAGCGCGTCGGCGTCGCCGTTGAGGCTCGCCATCCACAGCGGCGTCACGCCCTCGCGCGTGGCCGCCTTCACATTGGCGCCCGACCGCACCAGCAGGTTCACGAGCTCGACGTTGCCGCGCTGCACGGCCCAGTGCAGCGCCGTGGAGCCGTCGTTCTGCGGCGCGTTGACGTTCACCTTCTTCGCGAGCAGCGCGCGGACCGCCGCCACGTCGCCGCGCATGGCCGCGTCGGCGATCTCGCTCTTCACCGGCGCGGCACGCAGCGAGCCGCCGACGACCGTGCACGCCAGCAGTACGAGGAGTGCGATCGAACGCCTCACAGCGCCTCCAGCCGGCCGGTGCTGTCGCCGATCGAGTCCTGTTGGATGTCGTACTTGTCGAGCACGCTGAGCAGCAGGTTTCCGGTGGGCACCTGCTTGCTCGGATAGGCGATGTGCCGCCCGCCCTTCAGCTTTCCGTTGAGCCCGCCGATCAGCGCATGCGGCACGTCGTAGTGCACGTGCTGGTTCGAGTTGCCCATGTTGCTGCCGTAGAGGATGAGCGACTGATCGAGCAGCGTGCCGTCGCCGTCCTGCTTCTTGGCGAGGCTCTCGGCCAGATACGCCACCATCTTCACGTGGTACTGATTGATCTTGGCGAGATCCGCGATGCGGCGCGGGTCCTCGCCGTGATGTGACACGCCGTGGAACCCGGAGGTCGGCGCCTCGCTCTCCGGGTAGGTGCGGCCGGTGAGGTCGCGCGCGAAGAGCAGCGTGCCCACGCGCGTGATGTCGGCCTGGAACGCCAGCGACAGCAGGTCGAACTGCAGCTTGATGTGCTCGTCGAAGGTCTGCGGCACGCCCACCGGCACCTCGATGTTCTCGGGCGCCACCGACGACGCCTTCATCGCGATCTCGAGCCGGCGCTCGATCTCGCGCACGTTCTGCGCGTAGTCATCCAGGCGCAGCCGGTCGGCCGCGCTGACGTTGCCGCGCAGCCGGTTGAGCGACCCGTTCAGCGAGTCGAGGATGCTCTGGTCGCGCTTGCGCCGCGCGGTGCGCTGCTCGGCGGTGCTGCCGTCGCCGAACATGCGCTCGAACACCACCTGCGGGTTGAGCTCCATCGGCAGCGGCGACGTGGGCGACGCCCACGAGATGGTGTTCGTGTAGGTGCAGCTGTAGCCCTCGCCGCAGTTGCTGGAGTTGGCGCCCGGGTCCTCCACCGCGAGCTGCATCGACGGCATCAGGTTCTCGCGCCCGATCTTCTGCGCGATGAGCTGGTCGATCGTGGTGCCGCAGAACACGTCGGCGCCGGCGGTCTTGCGCGGCTTCACCGCACACATGAACGCCGCGGCCACCCAGTGGTCGGCGCCGGTGACGCCGGGCGGCGGCTCGGCCGAGCGCGAATGCAGCCCGCTGAGGATCGTGGTGTGCTTCACGAACGGCTCGAGCGGTTTCCAGTTAAAGGGGAGCTCCGCCGGCAGCGCGCCTTCCTTCTCGGGTACCCAGTAGCCCGGCGCCGCACCGTGCGGGACGAACAGGCCGACGAATCGCGGCTTGCGGCTGGCCGCCGTCTGCGCCAGCACGGTGGCCGCCGGCACCATGGCGTCGAGGAGCGGCAGCGACAGCATCGCGCCCGCGCCCCGCAGGACCGTTCGCCTCGAAATGTGCCTCTTGGTCAGGAACATGGAATCCCCTCTGGGTTCGGTTACCGGTGGGCCTGCTGCGTGGCCGCCTGGGCCACGGCCTTCTGGTTCATCCGGAACATGTCGCTCTTCACGATGCTGAGGACGAGCGTCGAGAACTTGTAGCCCCCGGCCGCCGCGTCGCGCGTGATGGCGCGCACCATCGGCATGTCCGCGTGCTCGGTGCCGCGGCCGAGCGCGTACATCAACAGCTTTTCGGCGACCACCTGCACGAACTGCGGCGAGTAGCGGTCGAGCGACTTGCGCAGGTCGACGACGCCGCTCACCTTGGTGCCGTCGGGCAGGATGCCGGAGGCGTCGATCGGCTGCCCCTCGTCGAGCGTCCGCCAGGTGCCGACGGCGTCGAAGTTCTCGAGCGCCAGCCCCATCGGCTCGAAGATCTGGTGGCACGAGGAGCACGTCGGGCTGATGCGATGCCGCTCGAGCGCCTGACGCATGGTCGGCGGCTTGGTGTTGCCGGTCGTGTCGGCCGTCCGCTCGACGAAGGCCGGCACGTCGGGCGGCGCTTCCGGAGGGCTGACGCCGAGGAAGGTCTGCAGGAACCACTTGCCGCGCGTCACCGGCGACGTGCGGGCCGCGTTCGACGTGACGGTCAGGAGCGCGCCCTTCCCCAGCAGCCCGCGGCGCGTCTCGAGCGACGCCGGCAGCGTGACGCGCCGGAAATGCGGCCCGTAGACGTTGGGGATGCCGTACTGCTTGGCCAGCCGCTCGTTGACGAACGTGAAGTTGCCGTCGAGCAGCTCCAGGACGCTGCGATCCTCCTGCACGACGGCGCCGAAGAAGAGCTCGATCTCGCGCTCGTACGCGTCGCGCAGGTTGTCGTCGAAGTCAGGGAAGAGGTTCACCACCGGCTCGCTCGCCGCGAGCGACCGCACGCCGAGCCACTGGCCGGTGAAGTTGCGCACGAGCGCGGCGGACTTCGGATCCGCGAGCATGCGCCGGACCTGCCGCTCGAGCACGGCCGGATCCTTGAGCCGGCCCTGCGCCGCCAGCGTGACCAGCTGGTCGTCGGGAATGCTGCTCCACAGGAAGAACGAGAGGCGCGACGCGAGCGCGAGGTCGCTGATCGGATACGTCTGCCCCGGACGCAGCGCCGCCGGTTCGGCCTCGCCGCGATAGATGAATTCGGGATCGGCCAGGATGCGCTGGAGCGCGGCTTCGATGCCGGCCTCGAACGTGCCGTCCTCGCCACGGCCCGCCTGGTAGAAGGGCATCAGGAGGCGAAGGTCGGCGGCCGCGATCGGACGGCGGAACGCACGCCGCGCCAGCGTGGAGACGATGCTGCGCGCGCAGGTCGCCTCCTCGCGCGGCGTTTTCGGCCGGCACGTCAGGATGGCGCGCCGCGACGCCGTGTCGCCGGCGCCCGTGATGTCGTACGGCCCTTCGATCTGCACCTGGCCGACGTGCGGATAGAAAATGAACCCCGGAATCGAGCCGGGTGTGTTCATCGTCCGCTGAAACGGGCGATTGAGCTCGGTGCCGGGCACGTCGTTGGTGGCGAGGAACGTCACGCCCACGGTGTGCAGGCCGGCCGAGACCGGAACCTTCGGCGTGGACTTGCCGAGACCGGTGGTGCCGGCAATCTCCTTGTCCCAGTCGAACTGCGCCACCTTCTCGCCGTCCACCGTCACGATCAGCTGCTCGCCGGTGATGCCGCCGAGCACGGCCTGGAAGTAGCCGGTGACGCCCTTCACCTTGAAGGTGTATTGGCCGTCGACCGGGAACTGATGCTTGATGAGGATGCCGCCGCGTGTGCCGAACGGCAGCCCCTCGATGTGATGGTTCTGCGCCGTGTCGGCCGGCACCTCGAAGACGCGCTGCGACGGCGCGTTGACGTCGCCCATCGCGAGCCGGCTGATCTTGCCCGCCGCCGAGAGATACGCTTCCATCAGCGCGGGCGACATCGTGAGCGCGCCGGCGATGTTGTCGAAGCCGCGGGTGGAGTCGTCGGCGGGCAGGAACGACGTGGCGTCCACCTCGAGCGCCAGGAGATCACGGATCGCGTTGGTGTACTCGGTCCGGTTCAACCGATGCAGACCGGGCGCGGGCAAGTGCGTCTCGGCCGCCCGATCGAGCTCGCCTTCCATCCACGTGACGAGCGACTGCAGGGCCGCGGCATCGGGACGGCGCGCGCTGGTGGGGGGCATCAACCCGGCGCGCACCTTGCGGACCACCGTCTCCGCCACGTGCACGTGGTCGCCGAGATGCGTGAGATCGAGCTGGTCGAGCAGTAGATTGGCGGTCTTCAGCCGCGCGTTGTGACAGGTGACGCAGTACTGATCGAGGAGGGCCTTGGCGGCGGCGGGACTGCCGGCCGCAGCTGGCGCTGTCACGGCTGGCGGGACGCGTCGGGCCGGCGCGGCGACCGCTGGAGCCTGCGCCGCGGGAGCGGCCGGTGCGGAAGGTTTCGGCGGAGCCGGCCTGGCCGCTCCCCCGTTCTGTCCGGCCACGAGGCCAGCCCAGGTGACCGCGAGAATACCTGCGAGGACGGGAACCCTGTTCACGCGGAAATGGTAACGCCAATTGGGCTCCCGGAAGCGGGACGGGGCTATCCCGGCGGCGGACAGCCTCGGCCGGCCGGTGCCGGTTTTCCGCGGAATTCGGTCCGGCCTCCCGGCACGGCCCTTGAGATAGCAGCACCGCTTCCGTGGCGGGAGAGCTAGAGGCCAAAGGCCAGAGGCTAACAAGGAACACTATGTGGCAGGACGTGCGCTTTGGGGCCCGCATGCTGGCCCGAAATCCCGGCTTCACCCTCGTCGCCGTGCTGTCGCTGGCTATCGGCGTGGGAGCCAACGCCGCGATGTTCAGCGTCACCGACGGGCTGATCTTCCGCCCGCTTGGCGTGCCGGACGCCAGGAGCCTGGTGACGGTGAGCGGCCGCGCGCCGGACGGCCAGGTGCAGTTCGGCACGGTGTCGGCGCTCGACTTCGCGGATCTCCGCGACCGCGCACGGACCTTCGAGGGGCTGCTGGCCGCCACTGGCCTCGAAGCGGGCATCGGCGGACGCCCCGGACGGCCTGCCGTGAGCCGCTACGGGCTCGCCGTCAGCGGCAACTTCTTCGACGTGATGCGCGTGCGGGTGGCGCGAGGCCGCTCGTTCGTCGCGGAGGAGGATCGCGTCGCCGGCCGCGACGCCGTGGTGGTGCTGTCGCACACGACGTGGACGCAGCAGTTCGACTCGGATCCGTCGCTCGTGGGGCGCGCGGTTCGGCTGGGCCCGCGCGACTTCACCGTCATCGGGATTGCGCCGGAAGGATTCACCGGTATCGACATCTTTCTCGAGCCCGCCTTCTACGTGCCGCTGGCGATGGCGCCGGCGCTCGCTCCACCAGGTTCGCCCAACCTGCTCGAACAGCGTGACATCCGCACCTCGAGGGTGCTGGGCCGTCTGGCGCCCGGCGCCTCGATTGCCCAGTCCAACGAAGACGTCCGCGTCATCGCCGAGGGGCTGGCGCGCACCTACCCCGGCACCAACCAGGCGCAGGCCTTCGTCGTGCGCACCGAGATGGACACGCGCATGGACAATTACCTGCCATCGGCCATGCTGGGTGTGATGCTGCTGACGCTGGCGGTGGCCGTGCTGGGCGTCGCCTGCGCTAACGTCGCCGGGCTGCTCGCGAGTCGTGCCCCTGCGAGGCAACGCGAGATCGCGGTGCGCCTGGCGATGGGCGGCAGCCGATTCCGGCTCTTCCGCCAGCTCCTCACCGAGAGCCTCTTGATGGCGTCGGCAGGAGGCGCGCTCGGCGTGGCGGTGGCCTACGGAGGCATCCGGTCGTTCCAGCAGTTTCAGATCACGACCGACGTCGGCGCCAAACTGACCTTCATGCTGGACCAGCGGGCGCTCGTGGCTGCGCTGATCGTGGCGGTGGCGAGCGCGTTGCTCGCGGGACTGCTGCCGGCCTGGCGTGGGTCGCGGACACGCGACCTGGCGCCCGCGATGCGCAACACGAGCGCCGCGACATCGCGTCCGTCGCGCCTCTGGGGGCGGCACGGGCTGGTGGCGAGCCAGATCGCGCTCACGCTCGTGCTGCTCACGGTCGCGGTGTCGTTCTCACGGCGATTCGACGCGGCGTTCAAGAATGGGCCCGGCTTCCGCACCGAACGGCTCGTGCTCGTGAACGTCGATCCCACCTTGGCCTCATACGACGTGCAGCGGACCGAGGCCTTCTTCGAACAGTTCGTGCGGCGGGCCGCGTCGCTCCCCGGCGTGACCGCGGCGAGCCTGACGTCTTTCGTGCCGCTCAGTTTCGAGGGCGACGCCACCATCGTTGCGCCGGAAGGGTTCGCGCTGCCGGAAGGGAGCCGTGGCATCCGCGTCCCGTCCGCCCGCATCGGCGAGAGCTACCTCGAGACGATCGGTGTCCCCGTCGTTCGCGGACGCGGCTTTACCGAGGCCGACGCGGCGGACACGCTCCCGGTGGCCATCATCACTCGCGGCATGGGGACCCGCTACTGGCCCGACAGCGATCCCATCGGCAAGCGGATGCGCGTGGGGACGGACCCGCGCTGGGTGCAAATCGTCGGCGTGGCGGCCGACAGCAAGTTCAGGCTTTTCGTCTCTGCCTCGGCCGACCTGGTCTATCTACCGCGCCGGCAGCATCCGGGCGGGCGCAGCACGGTAGTCGTGGCCACGACCGGTACGTCGGCGTCGTTGGCCGAGCCGCTGCGCGCCGCTGTCGCCGCGCTCGATCCGAACGTGCCCATCCGCAGCGTCCGGACGATGGAAGATTTCTACGACGCGAGCTCGCGGAACTTCAACGTGGTGGTCGTCCGCACGGTGGCTGGCATGGGCGCGATGGGGCTGCTGCTCGCGTTCGTCGGTCTCTACGGCCTGATGGCCTACGCCGTGAGCCGGCGCACCCGGGAAATCGGCATCCGCATGGCGCTCGGCGCGCTGCCAGGGTCGGTGCTGGCGATGGTGTTGCGGCAAGGCGCCGTGCCGACGGTCATCGGCGTCGCCGGAGGCATCGCCGCCAGCATCGCGGCCGGCCGTGCGATCGACGTGATGTTTCCAACGGAGCCCGCCGACCTGACGACGCACATGCTCGTGGTGCCAGGCGTGGCGCTGGTCGCGATGCTGGCCGCCTATGTGCCGGCGCGGCGCGCGTCACGCATTGAACCGCTCGCGGCGCTCAGACAGGACTGATGGGGCAGGCTTAGGACTTAAGGCTCAAGGCGTGGTCGGGCTTCGGACGTGCGGCCGCAGGGTGCGGCTTCAGCCGCGCCTGCGTCTAGTCGCTCGTCGCAATTTCCGTGAAGCTTGTTCCGTTCCAAACGTAGGCGAACGACGAACTCTCCGGCTCGTACAGTTCCACGTACGCTCCAGGAGTGCGTATCGTTCGAGGCTTTGGATTGCCCGTTCCCGCCGTAGTGCTCGTAACACTGTCGCCGAGTTCGCAGCGAAGCCGTAGCTGCGCTCGTTCCCCACGCGCGACGATGCCCTCTCCGCCTACTCCGCCTCCACATTCACTGTGGTGCAGTCGATTTCGACTTCGGTGCAGGTGAAGAGGTCCGGCGCGCTCGCCTGCGTCCACTCGCGGGTGTTCTTCCACACCTTGCTGTGGCCGTAGCTCTCGGCGGTCCAGTCGAGGCGGTGCTTCAACGCCCACACGCGCCGTAGCGCGGCCTCCTCGTCGGCGCCCATCAGGTGCTGCGCCTCGTGCAGCAGGATGACGGCGCGCTCCACGTCGTCCTTGGGCAGATCGAAGAACCACGGGTAGATGGTGACGATCTCGAAGGGAAAGTTGGTCGCGGCGTACGCCTGGTAGTGACCGTTGTAGAGGTTCCACCAGTTGTCGGTGGCGCGGAAGCGCGCCACGTTTCGCAGCGCGAACACTTCCTTCCTGAAGCCGCGCTCCTCGAGCAGGTCGACCGCGCGATGGACGATCACCTGCTGGTCGAGGTCGAGCCCCTCCGACGTGGCGAAGAGCGACACCCACCACCCGAAGAGCACCGCCGCCACGGCGCCGGCAATGGCGCCCAGGCGCCGGAGCGGTGAAGGTTCGGCATCGTGGACCACGGCCACCGCGGCGCGGGGGGCACACACCTCCTCGCCGCAACGCCGGCACGCGCCACCATCGGCAAAGTTGACGATCCCGCATTGCGGGCACTTCGTGCTGCTCATCACCGTACAGGGCCTGCCGCCTCCGCTGAAGCTACGGCGGCCGAGGGAGCCCGTATGGTGTTTCGGCTCGGGCGCGGTGAGCCGTTACGCCGCCCGTCCCTAGATGAGATGCGTGATGTTCGGCTCGATGCCGATCAGCGCCTTTCCGTAGACCTCGAGATTCACCTGCCATTCCGTGATCGCGTGATGGCTGGCGGTGTGGACGTCACGCCACAGCCGCTGCATCCGGTTGGAGTCGGCCAGGCTCGACGTGCCGTGCGCCTGCACCAGCAGTTCCACCGCGTCGCGGCAGTACTTCGCGGCGAGCGCCGTGTCGATGCGCACTCGCGCGCGGCCGGTCAGATCCATCAGGCGACTCTCCGCGGCCGCGCGATCGAGGTCGTCGGCGGCGCGCCCGACGTGCAGGGCGGCCGTGTCGATCTTCATCGCCGCGTCGGCGATGAGCATCTGGAACCCCGCCGAGTCGGCCTGCTTGCCGATGGTGGTGTGCGTGATCCCGCGAGTCTTGGACCGGCCGATGGCGTGTTCGAGCGCCGCACGGGCGACGCCCAGCTGCGATGGCGCGAGAATCAGCACCGTCACCGGCACGAATGCCACGCGGTAGACGGCTTCGTCGGTGTGCTCGGTGCGGTACTTGCCGGCAAACGCATCCGGGTACGGAAGGAACCGGTGCGCGGGCACGAAGACGTCGGTGGCGACGATCGTGTTGCTGCCGGTGCCCTTCATCCCGGCCATGAACCACGTGTCCTCGATGGTCAGCTCCTGCATCGGCATGAGCGACAGGCCGAAGTTGGCCATCTCGCCGCGCTCGTCCTTCATGTGGATGCCGCAGGCGGCCCACTGCGCGTGCAGCGAGCCGGACGCCCACGGCCAGCGTCCGGTCACGCGCCAGCCGCCGTCCATCGGTACCGCCGCGCCGTTCGGCGCCAGCGAACCGGCAATCCAGGCGTCGCGGTTCGATCCCCACACGTCGGCCTGGGCCTGCTCCGGAAAGAGCGCCGCGAGCCACGCGCACACGTTGATCAGACTGGCCACCCAGGCGGTGGATCCGCAGCCGCGGCCCACTTCGGCCATGACGTCCAGATACGTGCGGATGCTCGTCTGGTGGCCACCGAAGCGCGCCGGCACCATGAGCCGGCACAGGCCCGAGTCGAGCAGCGACTGGACGTTCTCGTCGGCGAGGCGCCGCAGCGAGTCGGTGGTCTCGGCGTTGCGTTCGAGGATCGGGCGAATCGCCGCGGCTTTGGCCATGAGCGACGCGCTCTCCGAGGCGTTGGACGACGTGGTCGCAACAGGCATGGGGGCAATGTGATATCACAGAGCCCGACCAAGGAGGCGTCCATGAAGTGCACGCGCAGAGATCTCGGCCTTCTGATCCCTTCGCTCGTTGCCGCCGGCGCGACCGCGCTCGAAGCCCAGCAGACGGCGCCCGCCGCCGACAACTCGGTCGAAAAGCTGCCCGTGATGCGGACGCAGCACTTCAAGTACGACGAGCTGCCGGTCACCACGAACGGCCAGAACCGGCAGCGGCGGATGTTCACCGCCAAGACGCACACCGGCTTCAAGATCGCGTCGCATCAGAGCGACATCGCCCCGGGCGAGGTGAACCATCCGCCGCACCAGCATCTGCGCGAGGAGATGATGCTCATCCGCGAGGGCGTCATGGAGGTGACGATCGCCGGCAAGGCCTACCGGCTGGGCCCGGGCGACGTGGGCGTGATCGGGTCGAACGAACTGCACAACGCGAAGAACGTCGGCACCACCCGCGCGGTCTACTTCATCGTCAACATCGGCCGCGACGACGTCTGACCGGCGCGCAAATTCCCATCAAACGCGCCCCAGCCCTCGACCCTCAACGGGCATCCGGGTGACAATGCGGCGCGTGACCGACACCTCTCGACGCGCGTTCCTCACCGGCCTTGGCGCGGCGGCCCTGCCGCTGATTGCCGCGGCCCGGCCGCAGGCGCCGGCCCCAACAACGCTGCTGCCGATCCGCACGCCCAAGATCGATCACCTCGACGTGATCGTGCCCAACGTGGAGTCGTCGGCGCGCTTCTACATGGGCGTGTTCAACACCACGCTGCACGCGCAGCCGTTCCAGGGTGGCTTCCGCTACTTCGTACTGTTCGGCGAGCTGCCGGCAGCCACGCGGCAGGTGGGGTATCTCGCCATCGGCGATTCACGCGGACGCGGCACCTACATCGGCCACTTCTGCACGTCGGTGTTCGACTACCGGCGCGACAGCGCGGCAATCTCCGCCGCGCTCGACGATGCGGTGGCCAAGGCGGGGCTCGGCAAGCTCGGGGGGCGCGGCGGCGTCGGCGGCATCTTCTCGGATCCCGACGGCATCGAGATTCAGTTCCTGCCCGCGCCCGACACGCTGGTCACCGCGGCCGTGCCGTCCGATCTGGTGCCCTCTCGCAAGGGGCTCGTCACACCGCTCGGCGTCGATCACGTGCTGCTGCACGTGGCCGATCTGGAGAAGGGCGTGAGCTTCTACCGGATTCTCTACGGGCCTGAGGCGCTCCGCGACCGGACCACCGGGCGCGTGTGGTTTCAGATCGGCGACACGCGGCTCGGGCTCCAGCAGGCCGCGGCGGGACAGAAGCCGCACATCGCGCACTTCGGGATCAAGGTGGCGCCGTTCGACGCGAAGGCGGTCACGGCCGGCCTGACCGCGCTCGGCGCGCGCATCACCCCGTCGCCCTACGAGACCGGCGTCGTCCGGCTGACCGACCCCGACGGCATTTCGTTCGAGGTCGTCTCACCGTCGTAATCACGCCTTCGCAGAGGCGGACCAGGTCCGCCTGCAGGGCCACCTGAAGGTGGCCCCCCACGTCAGATCGACAGCATCTCCGTGCTGTCGCCAAAGGTGTCGAGCCGCGCGCCCAGCTTGTCGAGCATCGCGAGCAGCAGGTTCGACATGTGCGTGTCCTTCGGATACTTCACGTGGCGGCCGCCCTTGAGCGCGCCCGACGCGCCGCCGGCCAGCACGATCGGCAGCGGGCTGAAGTTGTGCTGGTTGCCGTCGCTCAGCGAGCTGCCGTAGAGCACGAGCGAGTGATCGAGCAGCGACCCGTCGCCATCGGGCGTCTCTTTGAGCTTCAGGACGAAGTAGGCGAACTTCGTCATGTGATACAGATTCAGGATCGCGAAGCGGTCCATGTTGCCGCGGTCGTTCGAGTGGTGCGACAGGTTGTGGAACGGGTCGCGGATGGTCGTCTCGGGGAACACGGCGCCGCTCAGCTCGCGCGCGAACATCAGCGTCGTCACGCGCGTGATGTCCGACTGGAACGCCAGCACCTGCAGGTCCATCATCAGCTTGATGTGGTCGGCAAACGAGGCCGGCACGCCGGCCGGAACATCCGGCAGCGTCACGTCCTCGCGCGCCGACGCTTCGGCGCGCTGGATGCGCCGCTCGATCTCGCGCACGTCCTCGAGGTACTGATCGAGCCGGCGGCGATCGGCGGGCGGCAGGTCGCGCTGCAGTGACGGCAGCTGCGCCATCACCGAATCGAGCAGGCTGCGCGTGTCCTGGCGGCGGCCGCGGCGCTCGGCCGCGGTGGCGCCGTCGCCGAACAGCTTCTCGAATACCAGCCGCGGATTGCTCTGCATCGGCAGCGGCTGCGTCGGCGACTTCCACGAGATCGAGTTGCGATACGCGCAGCTGAAGCTGGCCTCGCACGCGAGCACGGACTCTTCGATCGACAGCTCCAGCGACGGCAGCGGCGTGTCCTGCCCGATGCGCTGCGCCGCCACCTGATCGGCCGAGACGCCGAGGTGCGCCTGCGGGCCGCGCTGCGGCACCGAGCCGGTGAGGAACACGGCCGCGGCCCGCGTGTGATTGGCGCCGGCCGACACGTCGGCGCCGCCGGCGCCGGCCACGTAGGGATGCGCCAGGCCGCTCACCACCGTAATGCGGTCACGGAACTGCTCGAGCGGCTTGAGGATCTCCGTGTACTCGAAGCCGGCGCCCTCGGTGGCCGGCGTCCACTTGTCCATCGTCGCGCCGTGCGGCACGTAGAAGGCGGCCAGGCGCGTCTTCGGGGCCACCGTGCGGCCGGGCGTCTGCGCGCCCACCATCGAGTCGAGGAATGGCAGCGCCACCGAGGCGCCGATGCCGCGCAGCACCGTGCGCCGGGACAGATGCTTCTTGGTGATGAACATCGCTGGGGTCTCCTGCGTTCACTTCCCGGTGGCGGCGGGCGCCTTCGTGCGCATCTGGAACTGGGGCGTCCGCACGACGCCGAGGACGAGCGACGAGAATCTGTAGCGGCCAGGGGCCGCGTCGTGGGTGATGGTACGCACCGCGGGCATGTCCTGCGGCCGCAGCGCGCGGCCGACGGCGTAGGTCAGCAGCTTCTCCACGGCGACATCGGCAAAGAGGTCTGCCCTCGCCACGAGCGTGCGGCGCAGCGATTCGACGCCGTCCAGCCGGCTGCCGTCCACCATCTGACCGGTCGCGTCGATCGGCGCCTGCCCGTCGAGCGTCCGCCATTTGCCGGCGTGGTCGAAGTTCTCGAGCGCGAACCCGATCGGATCCATGAGGCGGTGGCACGACGAGCACGCCGCGTTGGCGCGATGCTGCTCCATGCGCTGGCGGAGCGTGGTGGCCTTGGCCTTCGCCCCGTCGCCGTCGATGTTGGTCTCGACTCCGGGCGGCGGCTGCGGCGGCGGCGCGCCGAGCACGTTCTCGAGCACCCACTTGCCGCGCTGCACCGGCGACGTCCGGTTGGCCGCGGACGTCACCGTCAGAATGCTGCCCTGCCCCAGGAGGCCGCGCCGCGGACTGTCGGGCCCGAGCTCCACGCGGCGCAGCCGCGAGCCGCGGATGCCGGGGATGCCGTAGTGACGCGCCAGCCGCTCGTCCACGAACGTGAAATCGGCGTCCAGCAGATCGACGATGCTGCGATCCTCGCGCAGGATCGTGCGGAAGAGCATCTCCGTCTCGCGCTGGAACGACCGCCGCAGGTTGCCGTCGAACTCCGGCGTATCGGGCCGGGCGTTCTGCAGCTCGCGCAAGTAGAGCCACTGCGACGCGAAGTTGCTCACGAGCGCTTCGGCCTTCGGGTCGGCGAGCATCCGCCGCGCCTGCCGTTCGAGCGTCGCCGGCGTGCTCAAGCCACCCTTGGCTGCCACGGCCAGCAGCTCATCATCGGGCACGCTGCTCCACAGGAAGAACGACAGCCGCGACGCCAGCTCGAGATCGCTGATGCGGTATGCGGCGCCGGGCGCCACACGCGCCGGCTCGCGCTCGAAGCGGAAGAGGAACTGCGGGTCCACGAGGATCCGCGCGACGGCGCGCTCGATGCCGAACTCGAATCCGCCTTCGCCATTGGGCTTCGGCGAGACAGGGTTCGCGCGGCCGGCACGATAGAACTCGAGAAGCGTGTCGAGCTCCGGGCTCGACGGCGCGATGGGTCTGCGATAGGCGCGCGTCGCCAGCGTGGACAGGATGGTGCGCGCGCAGGGCAGCTCGTCGGCCGGCGACGCCGGCGTGCACACGAGCAGACGGCGGCGGCTCGGCGTGTCGCCCGCGCCGGTGGGATTGAACGGGCCCGCGATGGTGACTTGCGTGATACCTGGCGTGCGCGTCTCGACGTGGTAGACGCCATCGGCGCCGGCGGCATGGCTGCGCACGACGCTGGCGGCCGCGATCGTGCGCGGGCCGGCCGGCACCTTCAGGCGGGTGGCGCCCCGCCCCTGCAGCTTGACGCGCTCGCCGTCGATCGTCACGTAGAGATCGTCGGTGCGTGGCCCCGCGGCGGGCGGTCCGCCGAGCCGTCCACCACCGGCCTGCCCCACTTGAAGGTCGTACTCGGCGTCGAGCGGAAACGTGTGACGGATGACGAGCCCGCCGCGAGTGCCGAGCGGCATGCCGTCCACGTGCGCCTCCTGGGACACGTCGCCGGGCATGCGATAGGTGGTGCGATCGAGACCAATGGTCGGGCTGCCGATCGCGCGGCGGCTGATGCTGGCCGCCGCGGCGGCGTAGCCCTCGATGAGCGCCGGCGAGACGCCCAGCACGTCGGCGATGTTGTCGAAGCCGGCCGCGGAGTCGTCGGGCGGCAGCAGCGCCGCCACGTCCACGTCGAGCGCGAGCAGATCGCGGACGGCATTGGCATATTCGGCGCGGTTGAGACGATGCAGCGCCGGCGTACCGGGATCGACGCGGCGTGCGGCCGCGCGATCGAGCGACGCTTCGAGCGCCGAAGTGAACGCCTCACGCGCCGCCGGCACCGGCTTCGGCACGCCGTCAGGCGGCATCATGCCGGTCCGCAGCTTGCGCACGACCTTTTCCCACACCTCGGCGTGGCCGTCCACGGCCGCCACGTCGAGACCCGCGAGCGACAACGCGCCCGCCTTCACGCGATCGTTGTGGCAGGTGGCGCAGTACTGCTTGAGGAACGCGGCATCCGGCGCCGGCGCGGCGGCAGCCGCGCGTGCCGGCACGGGGCGCGGCGCCTGCCCCTGCAACCCGGCGCCGGCGGTGGTGATCGTGTAGAACGCGAAGACGGCCGCGGCCGTCGCGAGAAGCGGTTTCATTTCGTGGTCAGCTTGCCGAGCAGCGCGATGGTCGAGGGCTTGGCCACGGGCGAGTTGGTCGCGAGGAACACCCCTTCAGCCCAGGTGACCGGTGTCCGCCCTTCTTTGTCCTTCACGTCCAGCCGGGCGCCGCGGCTCGCGAGCAGCTCGATGACGTCATCCGAACCGCGGTTTGCCGCGCCGTGCACCGCCGCGAGCCCCATCTGGTTGACGGCGTTGACGTCGAAGCCGAGCTCGAGGCACAGCTGCACGGCCTCGAGCCAGCGGCTGCCATACGTCTGACCGATGACCCAATTGACGCCGGCCGCCATCATCAGCGCGTTGGTGCCGTTGAACGTCGTGATCTTCGGGTCGGCGCCCTTGGCGAGCAGCAGCCGCATGACTTCGAGATCCGCCGACTGCGCCGCGCGAGTGAACGCCGTCTGCCCCGTGATGTCCACCCACTCGAGCGAGCCGAGCGGCAGCATGTACCGCCGCGCCGGCGGGAACTCCTTGACGCGCGCGTTGACGTCGGCGCCCTTCTCGATGAGCGCCGTCATCAGCCGCAGCGCCGCCTCGCGATCGACGCCGTTGTCGGTGGCGCCGCTGCGGAGATCGAGATTGCGCACCTCCACCGCCGCCCAGATCGGCGTGCGGCCGTACCAGTCGGCGGCCTTCACGTCGGCACCGCGTTCGACCAGCCATTGCGCCACCGGCAGCTGCCCGTTGGTGATCGCCATCAGGAGCGGCGAGATGCCGTTCGGATCCGCCTTGTTCACGTCGGCGCCCGCTTCGATGAGCAGCGTCGCCGCCTCGAGCAGGCCGTCGCGCGCCGCAAACAGCAGCGGCGTCATGCCGCCGGTGGCGGGCGGCTGCTCGCCCTGCGGCGGCACCCCGCCGCGGACGATGCCCACGCCGTGCGATCCGCCGCCGGCGCCGGGCGGCCGCGCCGCCGGCCTGGTCCCGACGCGCGTGACCGTATCGACGGTGGCACCAGCGCCGATCAGGCTGCGCATGATCCCGGCGTGGTTCATCCGTGCCGCCCACATGAGCGCCGTCTGCGCCACGTCGGGGTCGGCGACATTCACCTTCGCGCCGCGGTCGAGGAGCAGGCGCACGGCGTCGGCGCTCTCGGCCCTCACGGCGGCCATCAGCAGCGTGTCGCCCGCGGCGTCGGTGGCGTTCGCGTCGGCCTTCGCGTCGAGCAGGCGCGCCAGCATCGCAGCATTGCCGTTCTGCGCCGCCACGTAGACGGGTTGCACGCCGAGCGCGTTGGCGACGGCGACTTTCGCACCGGCGCGAATCAGCGCATCCACCGTGGCGAGATCGTCGGCGCGGACCGCCCAGTGGAGCGCCGTGGCGCCGTCCGGGCCGGTGGCGTTGACGTCGTGACCCTGCTTGATCAGTGTGCGAATCGCGGCGGTATCACCGGCGGCCGCCGCGCGCACCAGCGGGTCGTCGGCGGCGGCGGCCGCCATCGGGACGAGCAGAAACAGGAAGGCCAGCCGCGTCATTGCCACGAGGCATTCTCCCGCCGGACCGCGGCGCGAGGTCCGAAAAAATTGCGTCAAATCGCCGCCTGGCTCCCGGGGCGGCGGCCCCGACCGCCGCCCGTCTGGCCGGCCAGAAACGCGCGCACCGCAGCCTTGACCGCCGTGGCCAGCGACGCAGGGAGCGGCGCTTCCGGGAACTGCCTGCACACCGCGAGCGAGCGCTTGAGCGTATCGCACGCGCCGCGGCAGCGATCGCACTGCGCCACGTGCGCCGCCATCCGCGCGCACACGGCGGAGTCGATGTCGCCTTCGAGGTATCGCGAGAAGAGCGGCATCACGTCCGGACAGCCCGGCAGTCGCGGCGTGTCGGCTGCCGGCCCGCCAAGAAGCGGAGCCAGCCGGTTGCGGACGGCGACCCGCGCGCGGTGCAGGCGGCTCTTGACGGCCACGACCCGGATGCCAAGGACCCTGGCCACCTCAGCGGCCGGGAGCCCCTCGACGTCGCGCAGTACCAGCACCTCGCGCTGTCCGTCCTCGAGCCCGGCAATGGCCGCGGCGAGGGCGGCCTCGATTTCCCGGCTCTCCGCGGCGCGCTCCGGGTTGGGGGCCGGATCGGCCACGCGGTGCGCGGCATCGACGCCTGGGCCATCCAGCGACTCGGGCCGCTGTGGCGCGAATCTGCTCCGGCGGCGCTGCCGGATGCACACGCGGCGGGCAATGGTGTAGAGCCATGTGGCCAGCGATGCGTCGCCGCGGAACTGAGGCACCGCTCGCGCCATGGCGATGAGACTCTCCTGCGCCACGTCCCCGGCCTCGTCCTCGTTGCCGCACATGCGCAGTCCAAACCGGAACAGTCGCGGCTGGTAGCGGACGAGCAGCGCTTCGAGCGCCGCGGCGTCTCCCCGCCGGGCGCCGGCCAGCAGCTCGTCGTCCGATGGCGTCCCTGGAGCGATGCCGGCGGAAACGTCCCCGTGCATGCGGAGATTTTCACACGCCACACGCTCCCGCGCCCGGGCGCGAATCCTTTTGGCCGCGGTTGGCTCTAACCGGATGGAGTGGCGGAATCACGGACTGGTGGTTGCAGGGAGACGACATGATGACATCCGCGGGCCGGCCTCGACCGGCGGCACTCCTGCTTCTTGGCCTTGGCGTGGCCTGCGCGGCGCCTGACCGTGCCTCGGCACAGGAGCGGCTCACGCTCGAAGAGGCGATGCAACGGGCCAGGAACGGGACCGTGGAGGCACGGGCCCTGGCCTCGGGTATCGAAGAAGCGGGCGCGCGGGTGCGCGAGGCGCAATCGGGATACTGGCCGCGCATCGACCTCGCCGAGACGGTCCAGCGCGGCAACCATCCGGTGTTCGCCTTCAGCTCGCTGCTCGCGCAGCGCCAGTTTCGCCAAGCGGACTTTGCCATTGCTTCCCTCAATCATCCGGAGCCGGTGACCAATACCCGCACGGCGGTGTCGGTGGAACAACCCGTCTACGACGCCGGCCGGACGGCCCTCCAGGTGCAGGCGGCGCAGCTCGGCCGCGACCTCGCCGAGGCGACACAAGTCGACGCGCGGCAGGACCTCGCCTTCCACGCGGCGCAGGCGTTCGTCCGGGTGCTGCAGCTCGAAGCCGTCGTGCAGGCCACGGACGCCGCGGTCGAGGCCGCCCTGAGCGATCGGCAGCGGACGCTGTCGCGGCGCGACGCCGGGCTGGTGACGGAGGCCGACGCGCTGGCGATGGACGTCCACCTGGCCGACATGCGGCAGCGCCAGATCGCGGCGGCGGGCGATCTCGCAGTCGCGCGCCTGCGGCTCGCCGACACGATCGGCGCGCCGCTCGGCGCCGCGATCGTCCCGATCCGTCCCACCGCGCTTCCGGCGCCGGCCGACAGCGAGACGCTCGTCCGCGACGCGGTGGCTGGGCACCCGCAGCGGCGCCGGGCGGACGTACAGCGGCAGCTGGCCGACAACGCCCACAGCGCCGCGCGCGCCGGGCTGTTGCCCACCATCGGTGTGCAGGCCGGCTGGGAGTTCAACGGCGCGACGCTCGGGAGCCAGCGATCGAGCTGGATCGTCGGTGCCGATATCCGGCTCAACGTCTTCCGCGGTTTCGCCGACAGCGCGCGCATCGCGGCGGCCACGCACGCCCAGTCGCGTGCGGCCGCCGAGCATGAGCGCGTCGATCGACAGATCGAGGTCGGCGTACGCGCGGCAATGGCGCAACTGGCGGCGGCCCGCGCGCGCGAAGCCGCTGGACGCGCCGCGCTCGCGCAGGCCCGCGAGTCGCAACGCATTATCCGCGACCGCTACGACGGCGGTCTGGCCACCGCGACCGATGTACTCCGGGCGGCGGAAGCCTCGCTCGACGCCGCCGCGCGGTCCACGGCGGCGGAAATGGACGTCATCCTTCAGACCGTGGCGCTGGACCGCGCCCTCGGACGGCTGTAACGCCATGTCACGTCAACTCACTCTCACGATGACCGTCACGATGGGCCTCGCTGCGGCCGGGCTGATCGGCTGCGGCGGAAAAGGGGAACACGCCACGCCACCGGCCCGGGAGCCGATCGCAGTCACCACGGTTCCCGTCACGGCGGTTGAGGGCGCCGAACGGCTCGAGGCCGGCGGCATCGTGGCAGCGCACGAGTCCGCCGTGTTGTCGAGCCGCATCGTCGCCACGGTGATCACCGTGCGGGCGCGAGCGGGCGATCGGGTCCGTGCCGAACAGGTCGTCGTCACGCTCGACGCGCGCGATGCAGCCGACCGCACGCGCCAGGCAGGCGCCAGTGTCGTTGCCGCCGAGAACGCGGTGACGCAGGCACGGGCCGAGCAGGGCGCGGCCGATGCCGAGTACCGGCTCGCCAACTCGTGGCGGACGCGCATCGCGACGCTCCACGCGAAGCGATCGGCCACCGATCAGGAACGCGACGAAGCCGACGCCCGTCTTGCCGTCGCAGCCGCGCGCGTCGATCGCGCACAAGCCGGCTTCGAGGGCGCCAAGGCCGCGCTGTCCGCGACCCAGTCCGCCGCCGATGTCGCAACCACGACCGAGTCGTTCGCCACGCTGCGCGCGCCGTTCGACGGGATCGTCACCGAGCGGCTCACCGATCCCGGAAACCTGGCCGCCCCGGGCATTCCGCTCGTCCGCATCGAGTCGAGCGCGGGGCTCGAGGTGTCGGTGCGAGTGGACGAAGCGCGCGCCGCCGCGGTTCGCCGCGGCGATCGAGTGGAGGTCGCGATCGACGATCCCGCCGGTGCGGCCGCGCCCTTCGAAGCCGTGGTCACCGAGGTGGCGCGCGCCGTCGGCGTGGACCAGCGGGCGTTCACCATCACCATCGCGCTTCCGGCGACGGCGACGGCGCGCACCGGCACGTTCGCGCGGGTGTTCTTCCGCGGCGCGCCCCGCCGCTCGCTGCAGGTTCCGGCCACGGCGATTCGGCGGTACGGCCAGGTGACTTCGGTCTTTGTCGTCGAGGACAACGTGGCCCGGCTGCGTCTCGTGCAGACAGGCAATTCCACTCCGGCCGGCGTCGAGGTGCTGGCGGGCGTCGATGCCGGCGAGCCGATCGTGTCGGCACCGCCCGCCCGTCTCGACGACGGCTCCCCGGTAACCGTGACCAGCGCCCGACCGGGCACGGCGGGTCGCCCGTGAGCGCGACTCTCGGCATCGCGGGCCGGCTGGCGGCCGCCTTCATTCCGTCGAAGCTGACACCGCTCTTCATCGCCGGCTCGGTGGCGCTCGGCGCGTTCGCCATCGCCGCACTGCCGCGTGAAGAGGAGCCGCAGATCGTCGTTCCGATGGTGGACGTCTTCGTCGATCTTCCAGGCGCGTCGCCGGCGGAAGTCGAGCAGCGCGTCACGCGGCCGATGGAGAAACTCCTGTGGGAAGTGCCCGGCGTCGAATACCTCTATTCCACGTCGAGCCCCGGACAGTCGATGGTCATCGTCCGGTTTCTGGTCGGCGAGGACGAGGAACGGGCGCTCGTGCGCCTCAATCAGAAGCTGCAGGCCAACTTCGACCGCATCCCGCCGGGCGCGTCGACGCCCATCGTCAAGCCACGGTCGATCGACGACGTACCGATCGCCGCCGTGACGCTCTGGGGATCGGGCTACGACGACCATCTGCTACGGACCCTCGCGGCACAGGTGCGCGAGGCGCTCGCCGAAGTGCCCGACGTGTCGGAGGTCACCCTGCTCGGGGGACGACCGCGCGAAATCGCCGTCGAGATCGATCCCGCGAGGCTGGCGGCCGCGGCCGTCGACCCGCTGGTCCTCGCCGGCACACTCGAGGCGGCCAATGCCCGCGCAACCAGCAGCGGCGCCGTGATGGGGGGAACCGTCGAGCGGCTCGAGGCGGGCCGGCAGATCGACACGCCGGCCGCCCTGCGCGACGTCGTGATCCCGTCGGGGAACGGCCGGGTGATCCGCGTCGGCGACGTGGCCCGCGTGACCGATGGCGATGCGCCGCCCGCGTCCTACGTGCGGTTCCACTCGCGCGACGGCGGCTCCTACCCGGCGGTGACCCTGGCCGTGGCCAAGCGCAAGGGCGCCAACGCGATCACCGTGGCCCACGAGGTCGAGCTCAAGCTCGCGACGGTGCGGCCGGTGCTGCTGCCGGGAAACCTCAACGTGACGATGACGAGGAACTACGGCGAGACCGCCGCCGAGAAATCGAACGAGCTGCTGTACCACATGTTCCTGGCCGTCGTGTCCGTGTCGGTGCTCATCGCGCTGGCGCTCGGTCTCAGGGAAGCGCTGGTCGTGCTCATCGCCATCCCGGTGACGCTCGCCCTCACGCTGTTCGCGTTCTGGATCTACGGCTACACGCTGAACCGCATCACGCTCTTCGCGCTGATCTTCTCGATCGGCATCCTGGTGGACGACGCCATCGTCGTGGTCGAGAACATCGTCCGCCACGTACGCCTGCGTGCCGCCGGCGGGCCGGGGCTGGCCGCCATCGCCGTACGCGCCGTGGACGAAGTGGGGAACCCGACCATCCTGGCCACGCTGACGGTCGTGGCCGCCATCCTGCCGATGGCGTTCGTCGGCGGCCTCATGGGCCCGTACATGCGGCCTATCCCGGTGGGCGCCTCGGCGGCCATGCTGTTTTCGCTGGCAGCCGCCTTCCTCGTCACGCCGTGGGCGGCCGCGCGGCTGCTGCGCGCCGACGACAAGCACGCGCATGCGCTGGAGGGCGCCGCCACCCGCCTCTACCGGCGCGCGATGGGGACCCTGGTCACCAACGGCCGCGCCAGGCTGGCCTTCCTGGCGGGCGTCGCCATCCTGCTGCTCGCGTCGGTGGCGCTCGTCCCCTTGCAGCTCGTCACCGTCAAGATGCTGCCGTTCGACAACAAGAGCGAGTTCCAGGTGATCGTGGACCTGCCCGAGGGCGCGGCGCTCGAACAGACCGCGCGCGTGTCGGCGGAGCTGGCGCGGGAGGTGATGAAGGACCCCGCCGTCGTCAACGTCCAGAGCTACGCCGGGCTGTCGTCACCCTACAACTTCAACGGGCTCGTGCGTCACTACTTCCTGCGCCGCGGCCCGCATCTGGCGGACCTCCAGGTGAACCTGCTCCCGAAGGACGAGCGGAGCGAGCAGAGTCACGACATCGCGAAGCGCGTTCGCGCGCGGCTCGTGCCGATCGCGACGCGATTCGGCGCCACGATTCAGGTGTCCGAAGTACCGCCCGGACCGCCGGTACTGCAGACGCTGGTGGCTGAAATCTACGGGCCGGACGCGATCCGGCGGCTGGCGCTCGCGCGGCAGGTGAAATCGGTGCTCGAGGGCACGCCCGGCATCGTGGACGTGGACTGGTACGTCGCCTCGGACCAGCCGAAGACGTCGCTCGCCCTCGACGAATCGCGAGCCGGAGCGGCCGGGGTCTCGGCCGCCGACGTGACAGCGGCGGCGCGGCTGGCCGCCGGCCGCGTCGTCGGCCTCGTCCACGATCGGGATTCGCGCGAGGACGTGCCGATCGTGCTGCGGCTCCCCCGCGCGCGGCAGGGATCGATCGATCCGGTGCGCCAGCTGCGCCTGGGGCCCAACCGCGTGTCGATCGGCGAGATCACCAGGCAGGAGACGGGCACCGAGTCCGACAGCATCTATCACAAGAACCTGCGGCCGGTGATCTATGTCACCGGCGATCTCGCGGGCGCGGCCGAGAGCCCCGTCTACGCCATCCTGCGGATGAACGAGACCATCGCGAACGTGAAGCTGCCCGAGGGGTACGCGTTCGAGATCTACAACACCACGCAGCCGTTCGACTCCACGAAGTACGCGATGAAATGGGACGGCGAGTGGCACATCACCTACGAGGTGTTCCGCGACCTCGGACTGGCGTTCGCCGCGGTCCTCCTCCTCATCTACGTCCTCGTGGTGTGGTGGTTCGAGGCCTTCGACGTACCCGTCACGATCATGGCGGCGATTCCGTTCTCGCTCGTCGGCATCCTGCCGGCGCACGCGGCCATGGGCGCCTTCTTCACCGCCACGTCGATGATCGGCTTCATCGCCGGCGCCGGCATCGTCGTGCGGAACTCGATCATCCTGGTGGACTTCATCCAGATGCGCCTGCGGGAGGGCATGCCGCTCGCGGAGGCCGTGATCGACGCCGGCGCGGTCCGGTTCCGTCCGATGGCCCTCACCGCCGCGGCGGTCATCGTGGGCTCGGCCGTCATCCTCTTCGACCCGATCTTCCAGGGCCTGGCTATCTCGCTGATGGCCGGCGAGGTCGCATCGCTGCTGCTTTCACGCATGACCGTACCCATCGTCTACTTCATGATGCGGCGACGCGAGGAAGCGCGCGTCGCGCGGCGCAACGCTTCCGAAGTCCCGGACGCACGTCAGTCTGTCGAGAGCACTGTCTAGATGGAGGTTCAATGGCACGT
>DASRPM010000054.1:0-15974 GCA_035646375.1 Vicinamibacterales bacterium | reverse complement strand
GCGGAGGCCGGAGTCGCAATCGGGATTCAGCCTCTGATCCGTCGCCGTGAGCTCCTGGAGGTACTGATTGGGCTCGAGCACCGGGACGCTGACCTCTTTGAGGACGGTGCCGGCAGGTAGCGGCGCGGCAGCGCGGCGCGGCCCGCGGCGCCGGCTTCGGCGGCCGCTCACCTTGTCGCGGGGCTCGCCCCCGTCCGCTGACGCCTGCCACAGCAGCACCCCGTCGCGCTCGATCAGTGACACGTCGCGATAGCCCGACTGCCGGTCGTCGGCCAGACGCCCGCGCCGCCGGCGCACCTCGCGGACGTTGACTTGCAGCGAGCGCCGCTCGTGCGCGTCCACCACGTCGAAGCTCTCGCCGTGCGCGTCGATCAGGCTCACGAACGAGTCGAAGCTGGCGCGGCGCCGGTGCACCGTCACCGGCGGGCTCCGGCGTCGGGGATGATCGGCAGCGGCGTCACGGCCGGACTCGCCGTCCGCGCCAGGTGGATGTCGAGCAGCGAGTCGAACTCCTCCTCGTCGCGAAGGTTCGCCGCCCCTTCCTTCAACGCTTCTTCAAACGAGAAGTCGAAGCACAGCCCGGTGGCCTCGAGGAAGCGAAGCTTGCGCCGTCGCAGGTACTGGCGGACCTCCAGGAGCTGCTGCGAGGCGAGCCGCCACCCGTACTCGTCCACCAGCGGCACCGACGAGATTCGCGTGTAGCCGCCCACCTCCATGGGCGTGGACTTCGGCAGGTTGTCCACTCGCGTGAACTCCTCGTGATCCGCCGAGTTGCGCCAGTAGCCGACGAACGCATGGCCGCTCAGCAGCACGATGACCGGATAGACGTCGATGTACTCGAGGCACGACGCCAGCAGCAGCGCCAGATCGACACACGTGCCGGAATTCGACCCGATGACCTCGGACGGCGTCCGCAGACGCTGCCCGCGCTCGGAGTACGCCGGCGGCGGATTGATGTAGAGCAGCTTGAAGTCGTTGACGAGCGCCGCCCAGATGGCCTGCACCTGCAGGTCCACGAACTCCGCGGGCTCGACCAGGCTGTCGTCCACCGACTGATAGCCGTCGAAGCCGGCGGTGGTATCGTCGAGCAGCGTGACCAGATGGCGGCGCGCCACCGACACGATTTTCGCCACCGCCGGATCCCGCGGCAGGACGAACGAGGGGAGCCAGGGATTCTGATCGGTATCGTCGAACCACTCGTCCACAGGGAGGAGCCGAATCGCCTTCGTCGATTCGTGGGCAATCCGATCCTTCCACTTCACCTGGGTGTAGATCGTGCTCTGCACGCCTTCCCGAAGCGACCGCAGGAGTGGTGCGGTCAGCGGCAGCCGCACGGCGTCAACGAGCGACAGCTGCGACCTGTCGAGCAGCGGCTCCGTGTGGCGGAACGGCTGCGACCCGTCGCCGACGTTCATGTCGACGGTGACCGACACCTGGTCGAGCGCGAAGTCCACGAGCTTGTTCAGCGCCAGCTTGTCCATGAACGGGCGGCCGTTGTGCAGCAGCGAGTAGTTGATCTCGGACGGCGCCTCCACCTCTACCTGCAGCAGCTCGCCCATCGGCAGGCTCGCGGCCACCTGGGCCTGTTTCTCGGTGGGAAGGGCGGCGGCGGGCACTTCGCCCTCGGAGTCGTCGGCCCGTTTCATCAACTGTTTCGACCGGCCACCGAGCGCCGACTGCCCGAGCCACAGCACGATGCCGGTCCCGTACAGTTCCTCGCTCCGGTGCCGCAGCCCTTTCCACGCCGTTTCGAAGGCGTACGGCAGGTCGGACGGGTCGCCCTCGCGATACCAGCCGCGGTAGAACTCCTGGAAAAAGAGCTCCGCCAGCTCGTCGTTCACCTGATCCTGAAAGCCCACCGCGGCATGCGCGCCGCGACGGACGCACTCCACCGCGGTCCGCGCGCTCGAGTAGTACAGGTTGCACGTGACCACCCACGGCGCATGCAGCCGGTCGGGCACCAGCGCCTCGGCGAGCTGCTCCGCCGATACCGGCACTTCGGCTTGCTTGGTGCCGCACACCACCATGCCGTCGGGAATGGGCGGCCGCGGCGGCAGCGCCTCCGCCTTGGCCGGGGCCGCGGCGCGCCGGCGCCCGCCCGCGCGTTGCTGGCTGAGGAACAGCCGCCGTTTCTTCGCGGCCTTCGTCTGCGCGTCGTCGTAGATATCGTCGGCAATCTGCACCGCTTGATGGTTGTCGATGCCGGAGACGTGGAGGACTTGAGGGCGGAGCCTCTGCATGCGGTGCTTGATGCGGTGCAACGGCTCTGTGTTCGACACGTTCCAGCGCACAGAGGGGCGGGTCATGCCCTGTTCCGCCCATCCGGGCTCGCGTGTCGCCGCCTCGAGCCGCTCGCGCTCGCTCCGGAACGAGTAGTACCCATCGAGGCGACCGGGGGCGCTCTGCAGGAAGACGTAGTTGGTGCGCTTGCTGCGGTCCTTCGGAATCTCGCGCGAATGGGGCAACAGCCTGGTGATCAGGAGCGGGTCGGCTCTGCCGGCGTCCGTCGTGGCGGCGCTGAGCACGAACTCCCATGGAAAGGCCGTGGCCGCCGCCTGCAGGCGGCTCAAGGGCGATCCGGGAGGACCGAGCGTGATTTGAACCTCCACGTGGCGAGCGTCGCTGATGCGGTCGAGCGCCCGCTCCCGTACGCCGAGCCGCTTGAGATCCTTGCGCGCCCGTTCGTTGATTCGCGTGCGCTGATCCTCGTCGTTGCTCCACCGGCTCCGGTTCCGGATCGTGTACATCCACTGCGCGCCGAGCTCTTCGAGGGGCGCGTCGTTGGCGATCGTCGCGACGATCCCTTTTTTCCCAAGGGCGACCTGCAGGATCGCGACGGGTGGCTTCCGGACAGAACGGGCGCGGCGCCGGGTGGCTTTTCTGCTCTTCGCCATGGGATCTCCGGACACACCTGCCGCGATTGCGGCCGGGGCTCACCGGCATAAACGTTCGAGAGGCCGGATTCGAACAGCTGTCGTGGTCTTCCTGGGCCGGCCAACCGGCCGGAGCCGACGGCCGGCCGACAGGGCGAAGGGCGGAGCGACGGCCCACATTGAGCGATGCCGTGCAGTCGCGGCTCGATTGCGTCGTACGCGAGACGCAAGGCCTCACGGCGCCGTCGCCCGCCAGCGCTCCGGTCACGGCGACCGCGACGCAGTTGATGCCCGAGGCGAAGACGCCGGGCGCCATCTCCACGCTGTGGAAGGACTCGAGCCTGCAGGGTCTCGAGCAGCTGTCGAACGAGCTCACGGCGGACGATCCGATGGGCGTCGAGTACTCCTCGACCGACCTCGAGGGCATCGGCGCGAACGCGTAGCAACAGCAGCCACCGCGAGGGCCGGCTGAAGCCGGCCCCTACTTCTTTGCCGGCGCGTCGCCCGAGCGGGGCGCGCGCGGCCACGTCGGGCTCGTCAGCTCGATCCGCCAGACGGGTCCGCCGACATAGAGCGCCTGCTCCGCTCTCACGAATGCCGGCGCGTCGCCCCCCAGGATCCACACGTGCGAGTCGGGGGGCTGCTTGCCGATGAGCGGCGCGATCAGCCCGCCGAAGCCGCCGACGTCCACCTTGATCACGTAGTGCGTGGCGCTCCGCCCGCGCCACCCGACCGTAAAGCGATCGGGCGTCGCGGCGGCGATCTCCAGTTTCACGAGCCGCGGCTTCGGCGTCGCCGCGACATACGAAAGCGACGACGAGGTCCCGGGGCGCACGTTCTTCAGCAGCGTCGAGACGAGGCCGTTCGCAACGTCCGGCGGCAGCTCCAGACGCTCGGACTCGGTCTTCCCCTCGCCCTCGTCGTCGGTGTAGCGCACGGTCACCTGCCCCGTGCCGGTGTCGATCGACATCTCGAGCGGGCGCGGAAACGACGCGCCCCGCTGCACCAGCCGATAGCTGAGCAGCCGGAACTGATCGCGCTGCGTGTAGACGGCCGTCTCGTCGTGGAGTGAGCCGTCGCGGAACCGGAACGTGATCCGAGCGGTCACCTGCGCGCCGCTCGCAACTTGATTGAGATCGCCGTCGGCGATCGTCCGCCCCTCGAGAGTGCGAAGGGCGAGGAATCCGTGCACCAGCCCCTCCGTGTAGCGCACCGGCACCGGCTCCGCGCGCAGCTCGACGCCGCCGCTCGCGAGCGCGATGGCAGCGAGGAGACCGACGAGTCGGTTCCGCGCCGCGATTCCTGAGAACGCGCGACGCCACGGCCGCGCTGTACCAGCTCTGCCCGGCATGCGGCACCTCCAACGGCATCGTGCTGCAAAACGCCGACCTTGCGCAGAGCCGCCGCTGAGCGGTTCGTGTGCAGCCCGGGCCCGTATTTCGACGGGCCCGGGCTTACCATGTGGGCAGAGTTCGACTGCTGATGCCCGCCACCGACGCCGCGCCCGCCGAGCTCTTGCGGGCTCCCCTGTTCCACACCCCGGCCAACCCCTTCCACGATGCGCGGGCGCTCGTGTGCCACGAGGACGGCGGGCTGCTGGTCCGCGACGGCCTGATCGTGGCGAGCGGAGACTTCACCAGCGTGCGCGCCGCGCATCCCGACGCGACGGTCACGGACTGGCGGGACGGCTTCGTGCTGCCCGGGTTCGTCGACACGCACGTGCACTTTCCGCAGCTCCGCATCCTCGGCGGGCTGGGCCGCACGCTCCTCGACTGGCTGGAGCACGTGGCGTTGCCGGAGGAAGCGCGCATGGCCGACGTCGCGTACGCCACCGGCACGGCGCAGCGCTTCGTCCGCGCACTCGGCGCGCACGGCACGACCACGGCGCTCGTCTTCGGCTCGCACTTCAGCCCCGCCACCGCGGCGCTCTTCGACGCGGCCGAGGCCGCCGGCCTGCGCGTGATCAGCGGGCTCGTCGTCTCCGACCGCTACCTGCGGCCCGAGCTGCACCAGTCACCGCGCGACGCGCACCGCGACAGCACGGAGCTGGTGCGGCGGTATCACCGTCGCGGCCGCCTGCTCTACGCGGTCACGCCGCGCTTCGCGCTCTCGGCGTCCGAGCCGATGCTCGAGGCGTGCGCGTCGCTGCTCGCCGAGCACGACGGCCTGCGCGTGCAGACGCACATCAACGAGAGTCAGGCCGAAATCGCGGAGGTGCCGCGGCTGTTTCCGTGGGCGGCCGACTATCTGGGCGTCTACGAGCGGTTCGGACTCGCCGGCGCACGCACGGTGCTCGCGCACGACGTCCACCCGACCGACAGCGAGCTCGAACGCCTGGCGGCGGGAGGCACCTCGATTGCGCACTGTCCCAGCAGCAACGCCGCCCTCGGCAACGGCATCTTTCCCTTGCGCCGTCACGTGGACGCGGGCGTGCGGATCGCGCTCGGCACCGACGTGGGCGGCGGCACCGGCTTCGGCATGCTGAAGGAAGGGCTGCAGGCGCACCTGATGCAGCGCGTCGCCGCCGACGGCATGAACCTGGACCCCGCGCGACTCTGCTATCTGGCAACGAAGGCCGGCGCCGACGCCGTGGGGCTCGGAGAGGAGATCGGCGACCTGCAGCCCGGCAAAGCCGCCGACCTCGTCTACGTGCGGCCGCCCGCCGGCACGCCGCTCGCCGACGTGCTGTCACGGTCGCAAAGCATGGTGGAATCGCTTGCCGCCATCTTCACGCTTGCCGGCCCGGAGAGCGTGCGCGAAGTGCGCGTCGCCGGCGACGTGGTGCATCGCGGGCACGAGCCGTCGTAGCACGCGCCGTCGCAGGGGCCGCCTTCAGGCGGCCCGTCAGTTCTCCGACGGCTTCTCCACCTTGTCGATCACCACGACTTCGACGGGCGCGCGCACCGGATCCATCTTCAGACCGAGCTGTTCCGGGAGCGCGGTGAAGAGGCCGGGCGGCGCGTTGGGGTCGTTGGTCGGCGGCGGCACGCGTGCACCCATCGACGCGAACTGCGACTCGTCCGGCGTCCAGCGCAGCTGAAAGTCCCATTTGCCCGTCAGCCCCGTCTTGTCGACCACCGGACGATCGAGTACCGCCGACTGCATCACGCCAGCGAAGTCCGCTATCGTCGCGTTGGTGACCGGCAACACGCCGAGCCCACGGAAGATGAGACCCGGCAGGCCATTTGGATTCGTGTCGTTCCTCGTCAGCTTGTGACCATTGGGGCCGACGACGATCGCGTAGACCGGCATCTCGCGCGGCTCGCGGTGGAACGTGAGCTTGAAGCGATCGGTGAGCAGCTGCCGGATCATGCCGCGCAGCTGCGCGATGTTCGGCACGCCTGGCGCCTCGGGCTGGCCCGTCACGTCATACTTCTGCGTGGCGGCCCAGTCGGGTCCACCGGTAATCTGCTTCTCGTGCAGATCGTACGCAAACGTGATCAGGTTGTTCAGCGTCGTGTTGATGGTCAAGACCTGGCGGCCCCGGACGGTGAACAGCCTGCCGGGCGTGTCCGGGTTACTGAGCTTGATCGTCGCGACCTCGAACACCGTCGGCGCGTTCGCGGCCATCGGTCTCGGCGGCTCGGGAATCGCCCACGCGGTTTCGGGCGTCGCGCGCGCGAGCGTGGTGGTGATGGGATTGCCGCCCTGAGTGAAGGTGCCGGCGATCGAGTTGCCATCGGCGCTCAGCGACCCTTCGAAGGTGACGCCGATGCCGGCCACACCCAACCGGACCACCGACCCCTGCGCGGCGACGGTTGCCTGAATCCCCTGACCGCCCTGGTCGATGCTGTGCATGACGGCGCGCAGCCCGCCGCCGTCGGCGGCGCTGATGACGAACACGATCCGCAGCGAACGTCCGCCGGCTTCCAGCGTGCCCTGCCAGTTGCCGGTGAGGCTCTGCGCGTGGGCAGCACCCGCCGACAGGACCACGAGCGCGACGACCCAGCGCAGCAATGTCTTCATGAGGGATCTCCTCTTCGCAATACGGCCGTGGTCACAATACCAACAATGTAGAAGATATCACTAACGGGCCAAGATCGGCGTCATTCTACCCCGTTCGACGGAGGCGGCTGCCGGGACGTAAAATGCGCCGATGCGACTCCTTGTTTCTGCTGCCGCCGTCTCCGGAATCGTGGCGTTCGTGGTGTCGAGCGGCTCGCCGCTCGCGGGCCAGGCCGCGCGCGCCACCCCGCCCCCGCTCGTCATTACCGCGTTCGGCGGAAAGCCGGTGGACTACAAGGCGCCGCGCACGCCGTGGGGCGACCCGGACCTCCAGGGCGTGTGGTCGAGCGACGACATGGAGAACATCGGGATGGCCGCCGGCGGCGGCCGCGGGGGTCGCGGAGGCGCGCCGCAGGCGACGCCGGGCCAGCCCCCTCCGCTCTATCTCGACGACGCGGCCCTCGCGGCGCGGAAGGCCCAGGTCGACAACGCGGCCAAGCAGCGCGACACCGCGGCGGAGAGCAGCTTCCGCTTCGACTATGCCCGTCGCGTCTTCCCGCAGACGCGCCTGATCGTCGATCCCCCGGACGGTCGCCTGCCGGCGATCAAGGTGGACCAGCAGGCGCGCCAGATGCCGCGTGGCACGTACGGACCCGGTCCGCTCAACTCCTGGGAGGACTTCTCGCTCTACGAGCGCTGCATCACGCGGGGCCTCGCCGGGTCGATCCTGCGCGTCATCTACGGCAACGGCAACCGCATCGTGCAGGCGCCGGGCGTCGTCGTCCTCTCGTACGAGATGCTGCCCGACTCGCGCGTCATCTACACGGACGGCCGCAAGCACCTCAACTCGTCGATCAAGCAGTACCTCGGCGACGCGCGCGCGCGCTGGGAGGGCGAGGAGCTGGTGGTCGAGACCACGAACCTCACCGACCGGACGGCGATCGGCGTCAACGGCAACGGCGTGCGGCACAGCGAGCAGATGGTGATCACGGAGCGCTTCCGCCGCGTCGCCGACAACATCGTTCAGTATCAGGCCACGTACGACGACCCGGGGACCTACGAGAAGCCGTTCACGGTGTCGTTCCCGCTGACACCGCTCGACGGCGGCATGCTGCTGCCCTACGACTGCCACCCGGGCAACACGGCGATCTCGATGTCGCTCTCGGCCGAGCGCGCGGAAGATCGCGCGGTGGCGGCCGACGCGGCCAAGGGGATCGTCCGGCCGCGCCGCAGCGTGCAGGACGACGGCGCGGGCGTTGGCGCCGCGCTGCCGGGAGGTCGTGGCGGGGCCCCAGGTGGCCGCGGTGGCCGAGCGGGCGGGCCTCCGCCGGCGCCTGGCGCCGCCACCGGCGAGAACGACGTCGAGAAGTAGCTACTCGACCGGGTACGGCCCTTCGGTAAACGTCTCGGAGTGGTAGCCCTTCGACCCGATGCTCCGGGCGAGCGGGCTGCTCGCCACGCCCTCCGCGTCCACCAGTTCGAGAATCCTCGCGAAGTCGTACCGCGGCTGCCATCCGAGATCGCGCCGCGCACGCGCGTTGTCGTACACGCGGTCGATCCCCGGAAACATCGACCAGCCGCGTGCGGCATAGACGTCGCGGTGCCGCGGCACGCGGCGCGCGACCACTGACCGCGCGTCCGTCCGCAACTCGAGCAGGTCGTCGCGCGTGAACGGCGTCGTGGCGCTGACGATGTAGCGGCCGAAGCCGAGCGCCGGCGCCCGGTCGAGCGCCAGCAGATGCGCGCTCACCACGTCCTCGACGTCCACCCGCCGGTAGAGAAACTCGTTGGCCTTCGCGTTCAGGTCGGCGTACGCCTCGCGGGTTTCCTTGCGATCGTCCTCTTCCGGAAAGAAGCGCGAGGTACGCAGCACCAGGCACGGCAGCGCGGCCCGCTGGTGGAAGAGCTCGCACACATCCTCGGCCGCCACCTTGGTGACGCCGTAGATGTTCTTCGGCACGGGCATCACGTCCTCGGTGATCCACGCCGCCGGCGCGCCCGGCGGCGGCACCAGGGCGCGGCCGAACGCGCTGGTCGTGCTGGTGTAGACGAAGGCGCGCACGCGCGCCGCCGCCGCCTCTTCGAGCAGGTTCAGCGTGCCGGTGACGTTGGTGTCGACGAAGTCCTGGCGCGAGTGGGTAGCCACGTGCGGCTTGTGCAGCGTGGCCGCGTGCACGACGGCTTCGACGCCGTGCATGCAGCGGTGCACGAACGGGCGGTCCGCAATCGTCCCGACGTGATGCGTGTACGGCGACGGCCGAAGATCGACACCGATCGGCTCGTGGCCCACGCCTGGCAGCGTGCGCATGAGCGCCTCGCCCAGGTGCCCCGCGCTGCCGGTGACGAGGATTCTCAGGGCCGTGGCTCGGGCGGCGGCGGCACGATCCCGGTGGCCAGCGGCCAGTTCCCGTTGTACGGTGGCCAGTTCGGCACCGCCAGCGTGGCGGCCGGATAGAACATCGAGGTGTAGATCGTCTTGATGCGTCCCTCCTCGATGTAGAACCACTCGCTGAAAACGTTGCGCGGCGTGGGCGACCCGGGACGGCGGATGAACACGGCCAGCCCCAGCGTCACCTGGGCCTCCTCGTCCACCAGCGGAATCCGAGTGGCCACCACCATCGACAGGTTGAAATTGGCGAGCCCGCCCACGCAGTCATTCGACGACCCGCCGGGCGGCGGCCCCGCCGGGGCGCCGGCCGCGGCAGGCCGCGGCGCCGGCGGCAGGAATTTCCCGGCGGGCGCCGGCGATCCGTTCTCGGCGCGGCCGCAACCGGGGTGCGTGAGGGCCACCGTGTTGTCGTGCGACGTGATCGCGTCGAAGTAGCTCTGCGTCACCGCCACGAGCTCTTCGCGCGACAGACGGTTCGCCGCGGGCACGACCCGGTCGGGCGGCGGGTTGGCAATCAGGTAGTCGGTGTTGAGCAGGTTCGCCGGCGGGCGCCCGGGCTGCCGCGGCCCGCCCAGGCCGGGATCGTTCTCGCGAGCGATGTACCACTCGGCCTCGGTGAGCCTGCGGTTCTGCACCCGCAGCCGCACGGTGGCGAGGGCCACGGTCGAGCCTTCCTCGATGAGCCCGTAGTAGCCGGCCTGGCCGGTCACCGGGTCGAGGTAGCGGCGCTGCATCTTGCCGAGCCCGGTCACCGTCTTCCACACGCCGTTGCCGGGAGCCACGTTGACGGCGTTCTCGGTCTGCCGGAAGCCGACGATCAGCGGCGCCGCCTTCGGGTCGTGCTTGACCACGGCGCCGAGATACTGGTCCAGCATCGTGCGCAGGCACGCGCGGTCGCAGGCGGCCGGCGCCTGCGCCGAAGCCCGGCCGGCGGTCATGGCCACCGCAAGGCCAGCCATCATGACGATTTGCAGCAGTCGTCGTCCAGACATCGCTTCCCTCCGTGAGCCCCCAAGTCTAATGTAGAGGGCGGTCTTCAGGCCGCCCTGGCGGAACGTGCCACCCTGTTGTCACGTCATCTTCAAGCAGGAGGTTGCAGGACATGACCGGATCGAGCGCGCAGCCCTTCCAGGTGGTCCCGAATTCCGAGAGTCTCATCACGTGGACGAACGCGATCTACGCGCTCCACGCGATCAGCCTGGGCATCGGAGTGCTCGGCGCGGCCAGCGTGGTCGGCGCCTTTCTGATCGGCTGGCCGTCGATCATCGCCGTCATCCTCAACTACGTGAAGCAGTCCGAGGCACGCGGCACGTGGCTCGAGTCGCACTTCCGCTGGCAGATCCGCACGTTCTGGTTCGGCGCGCTGTGGTTCGGACTGTGCGCGCTGTTCGTGATCTTCACGCTCGGGTTCGGCGTCTTCGTCGTGTGGATCCCGCTCGGCCTGCTGGCGCTCTGGTTCATCTACCGCATCGCGCGCGGATGGATGGCCCTGAGCAGCCGGCGCCCGATGTACACGTGAGTACGTAGTTGCGGGTCTTCAGACCCGCCCGTCGCAGGCGTAACTGAAGGTCCGCCTCTACGTACGGACTACTCGTAACGCAGCGCCACGATCGGATCGACGTTCGCGGCCCGGCGCGCCGGCATCCAGCAGGCCGCCACGGCCACGACGGCGAGGACGGCGACGACCGCGAGCTGCATCACCGGGTCGGAGGCGGACACGCCGAAGAGCAGCCCTTCGACGAGGCCGGTCAGCGCCAGCGATCCGGCCAGGCCGATCGCGAGGCCGGCCGCGATCAGCTTCAGGCCGTGGCGCATCACGAGACCGAGCACGTCGCGACCGTCGGCGCCCAGCGCCAGGCGCACGCCCATCTCGTGCGTGCGCTGCGCCACGCTGTACGACAGCACGCCGTAGAGGCCGATGGCCGCGAGCAGCAGCGCCAGGGCTGAAAACACCGCGAGGAGCCATGCGTTGAACCGCTCCTGCCCGGCCGACATGCCGATGCGTTCCTCGAGCGTGCGGACGTCGTAGATCGGCTGGTCCGTGTCCACCGACCGCACCGCGTCGCGAATGGCCGCTACGTACGGGCCCGGAGCGCCGTCGGTCTTCACCACCAGACGCGCCATGTTGAAGGGGCGCTGCGCGAGCGGCATGTAGACGAGCGGGCGCGCGGCCGCAAGCCCGGCGTGCTTCACGTCGGCCACGACGCCCACGATCTCGCGCATCGGCTTGCGGTCGCCGAACAGCAGCCACATGTCGAGCGCGAAACGCTTGCCGATCGGGTTCTGGCTGCCGAAGAACGTCCGCGCGAACGACTCGTTGACGATGACCACCGGCTTCGCGTCAGGTGTGTCGTGCTCGTCGAAGTCGCGGCCGGTGATCACCGGAATGCTCAGCGTGCGGAAGTAGCTGGGCTGAGTCTGGATCACGCCCGAGCGAGGCCGCGCGTCGCCGGTCTCGGGACGGCCTTCGATCTCCAGGTACGGGAAGATGGCGTCGGTGGACGGACCGCCGCGGTCCGGGAGTTGGAACCCCGCCGCGGCTCCGCGCACGCCGGGCACCGCCTGCAGGGCCGCCTGCAGCTGGTGAAACTTCTCGCCCGACTGCTCGAACGTGTACTTCTCCCACGGCCACGTGACCTCGAACGTCAGCACGTTGCGCGCGTCGAGCCCCTGGGCCGGCTGATTCAGCCGCCAGAACGTGGCGATGAAGAGCGCCGCGCCCATGAGCAGCACCACGGCCAGGGCGATCTCGGCGACCACGAGCGTGGCGCGCAGCCGTTGCGCCGCCGGGCTGTCAGACGCGGTGCGGCCTCCGTCCTGCAGCGCCGACGTCAAGTCCACCTTCGACGCGTGCCACGCCGGGGCAACGCCGAACAGGAGCCCCGTCGCCACCGACGCCACCAGCGTAAAGGCCAGCACGGAGCGGTCCACGCCGATCTCGTCGGCACGCGGCAAATCGCCCGGCACGAGCGCGACGAGCGCGTCCACTCCCCAGGTGGCGGCCAGCGCGCCGAGGCCGCCGCCGACGAGCGCCAGCAGCAGGCTCTCGGCGATGAGCTGCGCCACGATCCGCGCGCGGCTGGCGCCGAGCGCCGCGCGAAGCGCCATTTCACGGCGGCGATCCGTCGCGCGCGCGAGCAGCAGGTTCGCCACGTTCACGCAGGCGATGAGCAGCACGAAGCCGACCGCGGCGAACAGCACCAGCAAAGGGCGTGACACGCGTCCGACCATGTGGTCGGCAGCCGGGACGATGCGGACGCCGACGCCCGCGTTCGATGCCGGAAACTGCTGGCTCAGACGTGCGGCGTGGACGTCGAGCTCGCTCTGCGCCTGCTCGAGGTCCACGTCCGCGCGCAGGCGGGCGATCACTTCCCCGCCGCGCACGTTTCGGCTCTGGTCCGCGGGAGCGGCGAACTGCTCGGGCCCGAGCGTGGCCCAGAAGTCCACGGGCGGCGTCTGGATCGGAAACTGGAACCCCCGCGGCATCACGCCTGCGACGCGATAGCTGTTGCCGCTCAGCGTGACGCTGCGGCCGACGATCTGCGGGTCCGCGGCAAACCGCGCCGCCCAGAACTGGTGGCTGAGGACGATGGCGCGTTCCTGCAGCCCGTCGCGTTCGGCGCGATACGCCGTGCCGAGCGCCGGCGGCACGCCGAGCACGGCGAAGAGGTCGCCGTAGGTGACGATCACCTGCACGCGCAGCGGCTCGCCCCTGCCCGTCAGCACCATCTCGTAGCCGAACCACGACGCGGCCCCGTCGAGGGTGCGGCTCTGCGCGCGGAAGTCCTCGAAGTCGGCGAGCGACACCCACTGCGCGGTGGGGTTCTTGGGATCGGTGGACCAGAGCCACACCAGGCGGTCGCCGTCGTGGTACGGCAGCGGCCGGAACAGCACCGCGTTCACGACGCTGAAGACCGCCGTGTTGGCCCCGATCCCGAGGGCCAGCGTGAGCACGATGGCCGCGCTGACCCACGGCCGGGTCGTCAGGCTGCGGGCCGCGGACGAGAAGTCGCGGACGATTCGAGGCATGCGTCGGCGCCTTGTGCTGCCGGAAGTATCAAGGAACGTGCCGGCCGCGGCAAGCCGTCCGCCGCCAACGGTGCCGGCGGCGAATCGAGGGGTGTCCGGAGCCGGAACGCGCCCATCCCGGATGCGCGACACAATGGCACGTATGACGCGCTGGGGGCTCCCCCTCTACGGGCTGCTGTGCCTGATTTGGGGCTCCACCTGGATGGTCATCAAGGTCGGCTACGGCGGCCTGGGCCCGTTCAACGTCGCCGGCCTGCGGTTCGTCATCGCCGGCGCGTTGATGGCGGTCGTGGCACTGGCGACGCGGGCGCGATGGCCGACCGGACGTGCCGAGTGGCAGGCGATGGTGCTCGTCGGCCTGCTGATGTTCGCCGGCGACTACGGCCTCATCTACTGGGCGGAGCAGTACATCGAGAGCGGCCTGACGGCCGTGCTCTTTGCGACGTTGCCGCTGATGACGCTCTTCGTCGCGCGGGCCTATCTGCCCGGCGACCGGATCACGGCGGGCAAGCTGGCGAGCAGCGTGCTCGCCCTCGCCGGCACGGTGGCGCTCTTTGCCGATCGGCTGCGCCTCGACGCGGGCTCTCTCCCTCCGATGATCGCCGTGCTGGGCGCCGTGCTGTGCGCGGCCGTGGCCAGCGTCGTGAGCAAGCGGGATGCACACGACATCCCGCCGGCAACGCTGAACGCGACGTCGATGCTGATCGGGGCCGCGGCGCTGCTGCTGGCGGCGCTCGCCCACGGTGAAGGCTTTCGCCTGCCCACCGACGCCGCCACCTGGGCGGCGGTGTCCTACCTGGCGCTCGCCGGCAGCGTGCTTGCCTTCCTGATCTACTTTTCGCTGCTGAAGACCTGGAGCGTGATGAGCCTCAGCTTCATCTCGGTGTTCACGCCGGCCATCGCGCTCCTGCTCGGGTTCGTCTTTCTGCACGAGCCGCTGACCGCGGGGAAAGTGGGCGGCACCGTGCTCATTCTGGTGGCGGTGGCTCTCGCGAACCGGCGGTGACCCTACTTCGACGGCGGCACCACGGCGACCACGCGCACGGGCGCGCCGCTGCCGCCGCCGATCTTCATGGGCAGCGCGATGAGCAGAGCTCCCGTCGGCGGCAGCCGATCCAGCGAGGCCAGGTTCTCGAGCGCCGGGATGTCGCGCGCGTAGAGCGTGCGGTGCGTTTCGTAGAGCGTCGACTGACCGTAGTCGATGCTCGCCGTGTCGATGCCCACGGCCTTCACGCCGCGATTGGCCGCAATCCACGTGGCGGCGTCGGGATGCAGGCCGGGAAAGTGCAGCTTCGCCACCGCGGCGTCGCCGCGCTCGGCGGTGCCAAGATAGCTCGCGGCGTTTGGCCACCGGGTGGCGAAGCCGGTCTTGATCAGCAGGATCGACCCGTCCGCGATGCGGCCGTGCTGCTGTTCGAAGCGTGTCAGATCGTCCACGGTGGCCTGATAGTCGGCGTTCCCGGCGCTGGCCTGCGTCACGTCGATCACCACCGCGCGCGCGATGAGCGCGTCGAGCGGGATACGGTCTACCGTCAGGTGGCCGCGCGCGAAGTGCACGGGCGCGTCGATGTGCGTCCCGCCGTGCTCCGAGCCGGAAAAATTGTTGGCGGCGTAGTAGAACCCGGCGGGCGTGTCGCCATCTGCCACCTTCTGCAGCGCGAAGGTTTCGGCCGTCGGCCAGAAGATCGTGCTGGCGTCGTAGGTATGCGACAGGTCCACGAGCTCACCGGCGGGCAACGTGACCTGAACCGGCGCCGGCGGCGCCGGCCGGGAGCAGGCGGCCGCGACGCCCAGCACGAGCAGGGCAACTAGGACGAGCTTGTGAAGACGGGGCATGGCGGCACTCCGGAATCAGGGAGACGAGGCGCGATCTTACCTGTCCCGCAGCGTCAGCACGGCCAGGCTGACGCCGAGGGCGATCAGCAGGCCGCCGACCAGGCGCCGGTAGGCGGACTCGGGAATGCGGCCCAGAATCGGCACGCCGATGAAGGTCCCCACCGTCACGCCCGCGGATATCACGAGCAGCAGCTGCAGCGATTCGGCGATGACCGCTCCGGCCGAGACGAAGTAGATCGGCACGCGCGCGGCGTCCACGAGGAGCGCCGACGCCGTGGCCGTCGCGACGAGCTGACGCGGCGGAAGCTGGAAGCCAAGCAGCGCGGCGGCACGAATGCCCCCCTGGTTGCCGACCAGGCCGCCAAAGAGGCCTGACAGCACGCCGCCCGCGAGCCGCCAGCCGGAGGTCTGCGGCAACGGCACGCGGCGACCGAGCAGCTCCGTAGTCCCCGCGAGCACCAGGAGCACCGAGAGCACCACCGTCAGCACCGGGCTGGTGAGCTGCGATTGCATGCCCGCTCCGGCGAGTCCGCCGACCGCGCTCGCCACGCCGAACTGGCGAAACGTCGGTCCATGCACGTGGCGACGCAGCCGCGCGAACCGGAGGGCGGTGGCGAGGGCGTGTGGAATCGCCAGCACGGCCACCGCGTGTGCCGTCGTAAGTGGGGTGCAAAAAACTAGCAAAGGCGTCAGCAGACTGCCGATGCCGAATCCAGAGACCGCCGCCACGGCCCCGGCCAGCACCGACGCGGCGGCCACAAGGCTCGACAATTCCAGGGACTACCTCCATTAAGTGAGCCCGCCGCACCGAGATTTCCTTGCCGCACGGTAAACGCCGGGCGGCATCAATCTTGACAGCTTTTTGCGCGCGCCCTCCGCGCTTCTCCGGGCAGAATCGCGCT